>JAHEKY010000068.1 GCA_024644465.1 Ilumatobacteraceae bacterium
GTCGTCGGCACACCCGGTCGGGTCGACGTCATCCACACGGGGGACGCGCGCACGATGACCGACGTGCCCGATGCGACCGTCTCGCTCGTCGTGACGTCGCCGCCGTACTTCGCAGGCAAAGAATACGAGACGGCGCTCGGCGAAGGCCACGTTCCCGCGGACTACATCGAGTACCTGACGATGCTGCGCGACGTGTTCGCGGAGTGCGTGCGCACGTTGCAGCCCGGTGGCCGCATCGCGGTCAACGTCGCGAACCTCGGCCGGCGGCCGTACCGCAACCTCGCCGCCGACGTCACGACGATCCTGCAGGACGACCTGCGGCTGCTGCTGCGCGGAGAAGTCGTCTGGCAGAAGCAGCGCGGCGCCAGCGGCTCGTGCGCGTGGGGGTCGTACCAGTCGCCCGCGAACCCGGTGCTGCGCGACACGACGGAGCGGCTCCTCATCGCGAGCAAGGGCCGGTTCGACCGGGTCACCCAGGACTCGACCGGTGACGCAACCGTCCCGGGTGACGAGTTCATGGAAGCGACACTCGACGTCTGGGAGATCCCGGCGGAGAGCGCGACGCGCGTCGGTCACCCGGCGCCCTTCCCGGTCGCCCTCGTGGAACGGTGCCTGCACCTGTTCACGTACGCGGGCGACATCGTCCTCGACCCGTTCATGGGGTCCGGCACGACTGCCGTCGCGGCGAAGAACACCGGCCGGCACTACGTCGGCTACGACACGGACCGGTCCTACGTCGACCAGGCGCGTGAACGGGTCGAGTCGATGGCGACCCGGGGGTTGCCGGACCGCCGCACCCTCAAGGACATCGCCAGGACGCTGCTCGCCGACGCCGGCTACCAGGACATCGAGGAGGCCGCGCGCATCTCACCCGGTGTCTCCGTCAGCTTCCGTGGCGTCGGACCGGACGGCCGACTGCGGCTGTTCGAGCTCGGCGGCGTCAACACGCCGGCGCGCCCTGGGCTCAGCCGGATCGACAGCGTCTGGAGGGTGATCGCGAAGGCGGCGGTCTGCCGTGCCGTCGACCCGGACATCGACGTCGTCGTGCTGACCGTCGGCACCGTTCGGGGCGGGCCGCTCGCGGCGGTGTGCGGTGCGGGCGGCCCGATCACCGCAGTGATCGACATGGCGCTCGACGATGCCGACGGTCGGCTCGCCGCGCTGGCCGCGCCGGGCTGACGGTCGCCGCTGTAGCTTGCCGCTGTGATCCAGCCGGCGGCTCCGACCCGGAACGAGTTCGGCCCGCGTGACCGGCGCGCGCTGTGGTCGGTCGGTGTCCAGTTCTTCGTCAACGGCGCGGTCTTCGCCTCGTTCATCCCCCGCCTGCCGGAGATCCGCGAGCGGATCGACGTCAGCCTCGACACGCTCGGCGTCCTGATCACGCTCGCGCTCGTGGTCGGCCTGCTCGGGAGCGTCGCGTCGGCGAGCCTGATCGAGCGGTTCGGCACGCGGGCGGTGCTCACCGTCGGTGCGATCGTGCTCGTCGCAGCGGTCCCCCTGATCGGAATCGCGACGGTACCCGTCGTGTTCGTCGTCGGCTACGGCCTGATGTCGTTCTGCGACGTCGTCGTCGACATCGCGATGAATCTCCAGGGTTCGTGGCTCAGCGCACGCCGCCACACCCCGGTGATGAACCGGTTGCACGGCTTGTGGAGCTTCGGGACCGTCGCCGGTGGCCTGGTCGCGTCCCGGGTCGCGGCGGCGGGCGTCTCGCTGACCACCCATCTCGTCGCGGTGGCGCTGGTCCTGCTCGCGGCGGTCGTGTTCGTGTCACACGGACTGCTGCGCGTCGACGAGCATCGCGACGACGTTGCGGATTCGTCGACCGCGAAACGGTCGGGAGCGTTGCGGCTCGGGCTGATCCTGCTCGCAGTGTCCGGCGGGATCGCCGTGACCGTCGAGATCGTCTCGAGTGACTGGGCCGCGTTCCGGTTGAGCGAGGACCTGGCCGCGTCCGCCGGTTTCGCCGGGTTGGGCTACGTCGCGTTCACCGTCGGGATGACCGCGGGCCGGCTCGGCGGCGACTTCGCCCAGACCCGGCTCGGGGGTGAGCGGATGTTCCGGCTGGCGATCGTCGTGTCGGCCACCGGGCTCGCCGCCGCGGGGCTCGCACCGAACCGGTGGGCCGTGCTCGCGGCCTACGTGACCGCCGGGGTGGGCATCGCGACGTTCTTCCCGAAGCTGTACGACGACGCCGCGCAGTTCCCGGGGCGGCGCGGCGCCGGACTCGGCTGGATGTCGGCCGGGTCGCGGATCACCGGGCTGATCGTGCCGACGGTGATCGGCGTGCTCGCCGCGTCGCGGCTCTCGGTCGGCGTCGCGACCGTGATCGTCACCCTCCCGTGCACGATCGCGTTCTTGGCGGTCGCGATCGTCCAACGCCGCCGCTACGCGATCACAGCGGCGTGACCTTCAGGTCGAATCGCTCGTCGCGCCAGTCGGCGAGGATGTCGAGGCCGTCGACGAGCAGCGCCCGGGCGAGCCGGCCCTTCGCCGCCTTGGCGAAGTGGCCGCCGGGCGCGCCGGTGCGGTCGACGAAGTCGACGCGGACACCCTCGACGTCCGCTGGTGTCCACGCCGCACGGTGTTCCTGCGCGAGCAGGTCGATCACGACCTTGCGCCGTGCCGCAGCGTTCAGCACCGCGGACAAGTCCTCGCGCCACCACGTCGACAGCTTGCCGAGCGGCGGCGGGCTGGCACCCATCTTCAGCCGGTAGTCGGGGACGCGGTCGTCGGCGCGCGCCAGGCCGAGCAGGCCGGACACGACGACGACCCGACGCCGCTGAGCAGGCGACAGCGTTGCCGGGTCGAGATGATCCCAGACGACGCCGGTGTAGCGCTTCCACGCCGGCAGTGTCGGCGCGCCGAGCAATGCGGCGTTGGCCGCGAGCGCGCGGCTGAGGTGGTCGCCGCGCACGCCGAGCAGGCGCTCGCTGCCCCCACCGAGCGCCGCAAGGGTCTCGGCCACGGTCGCGCGGCGGTCCGCCAGCGACCCGAACGTGCCGGCGGCGGGGTCCCACGGCCCGGTGGCGCCGCGCATCGTGCCTCCCGGTGCCTTGCCCTCCGATGGCGGCAACAGCAGCATCGCAACGCGGTTCGAAAAGCTGGCGGGACGGCTCGTCACGTCGTGATCATGGCCTCTAGGGTCAGCGGGATGCGAGTACACCTCGACACCGAGAAGTGCCAGGGTCACAACCGGTGCTATGCGTTGGCGCCCGAACTGTTCGACGTCGACGACTACGGCCAGGCCGTGTTGCTCGGTGACGGCGACGTACCGGCCGACCTCGAGGACAAGGCGCGGCTCGCGGCGTCCAACTGTCCCGAGTACGCGATCACGATCTCGGACTGAACCCACGAGCGGAGCGGAACATGACGTACACGAACGACGCGGTCGATCCTGCCGAGCCACTCGAGCTCGCCGACAGCCCGGAAGGCGCGTTGACATGGCTGCGCGAGCCGTACGACCCCGACCGCTACGGCCCGGTGACGGACTGGACGTCCGATTTCGACCACGCCGACCCCTACTTCAACGCGCACGCCCCCGAGGTGTGGAAGGAGCTGCGCGAGGGTGGCTGCCCGGTCGCCCACTCCGATCGATACGGCGGGATGTGGGTGCCGATCACCCACGAGACGGTCAACCAGGTCGCCTACGACACGGAGAACTTCACGAGCCGGGCGGTCGTCGTGTCGGTGGCGCGCCCGGGCGACCAGGCGATCCCGGCACCGATCGGGCCGGTGCCGCCGATCTCGAGTGATCCGCCGTTCCACGGCGTCGCCCGCCGCCTGCTGTTGCCACCGTTCGCGCCGCGCCAGATCGCCCCGTGGGAGGGCGAGGTGCGCACGCTGTGTCGGGCGCTGCTCGACAAGATGGGCGACATCACCGACGGCGAGACCGTCGTGGACGCCGCGGTGCAGTACGCGCAGCACATCCCGGTCAACGTCATCGGGCGGATGCTCGGCTTCCCCGAGGAGGACGAGGACCTGTTCCGCGAGTTCGTGCACAACACGCTCGAGCTGATCAACGCCGACCCCGAGACCCGCCGCGAGGCGTTCCAGAAGCTCGATGCGTACCTCGACGCGCAGATCGCCGACCACCTCGAGAACCCCCGTGACGACCTCACGTCCTACCTGCTCGATGTCGAGATGGACGGCAACAAACTCCAGCACGAGCACGTCCGGGGCTCGATCGTGCTGCTGCTGATCGCGGGGATCGACACGACCTGGTCGGCGATCGGGTCGTCGCTGTGGCATCTCGCGCAGTCGCCCGAGGATCGCCAGCGGCTGCAGGACGATCCGGAGGTGATGACCTTCGCCGTGGAGGAATTCCTCCGGGCGTATGCGCCGGTCACGATGGCCCGGCTCGTCGCGAAGGACAACGACTTCAACGGCTGCCCGATGAAGAAGGACGACTGGGTGCTCCTGCCGTTCCCCGCAGCCAACCGGGACCCGCGGGCGTTCGAGGACGCCGACGCGTTCGTGATCGACCGGGAGAGCAACCGGCACGCGGCATTCGGCCTCGGGATCCACCGGTGCCTCGGCTCGAACCTCGCCCGCCTCGAGTTGCGCGTGGCGATCGAGGAGTTCATCGCGCGGTTCCCGCACTTCGAACTCGCCGGTGACGTCACCTGGAGCGTCGGCCAGATCCGTGGCCCGCGCGTGCTGCCGGTGAAGATCCTCGAAACGGCCGGCTGACGCTCGCGGCCGTTCGTCGACTACCAGCTCATCGTGATCGACGCCGCGGTACACGCACATCCCAGCGTGAGCGCGGCGTAGGCGAGACCCCACCGCACGCCGAGCGTGCGCGCCTCGAGCGCGAACGAGGAGAAGGTGGTCAGCGCGCCGCAGAAGCCGACGCCGATGAGCGTGACCACCGCCGCGGACGTGTCGGAGCCGACGACGGCGCCGAGCAGCGCACTGCCGGTGACGTTGACGATCAGCAACGCCTGCCAGGTGCACACGAACACGCCGACCGCGAGCCGGCCGAGCGCGCCGGCCGCTGCGGCGAATGCGAACAGGACCGGCGTCACGGGCGCGGGCCGCCCCAGCGTGGCGTCGCCACGAACGTCGCCCCGACGCCGGCCAGCAGCGTCGACATGGCGTAGACGATGGCCAGTGTCGAGCGGTCGGCATCGACGAGCTCGTTCAGTTCGACGGCGAACGCGGACATCGTCGTGAATCCGCCCAGCACGCCCGTCACGACGAAGTCCCATCCCAGCGATCCGCGGCGCAGCCGCCGCGCCGCCCAGCCGATGAGGGCGCAGCCCACGACGTTGACGACCAGTGTCGACCACGGCCACACGCCCGGCGCGGCGCCGACCTGGGTGCCCACCGCCCATCGAGCGGACGAACCGATGATGCCCCCGAGCGCCACGACGGCGAGCGCCTCGGGCAGCATGCGACCCGCGAGTTGCTGCTGCGTCGGGAACAGTTGCACGCCCCGTTCGTACCAAACCGCGGCATGCCGGGGCGGGACTCATTCACACCCATCTCTCACACTCACCGACAAGACTGGCGCGATGACCGACACGAACGGCGCCCACGTGCTCGTCGCCGAGGACGACCGCGCCGTCCGCGAGTCCCTCGTCCGCGCCCTCGAACTCGAGGGGTATCGCGTCGACGCCGTCGCCAACGGCGCCGAGGCGCTCGACGCGGTCCGGGACGCGGAACCGGACGTGCTCCTGCTGGACGTCTCGATGCCGATCGTCGACGGTCTGACGGTCTGCCGCGTCCTGCGCTCGGAGAAGAACCGCCTTCCGGTCCTGATGTTGACCGCACGAACCGAGACGAGCGACCGGGTCGCGGGGCTCGACTCCGGCGCCGACGACTACCTCCCGAAGCCGTACGACCTCGAGGAACTGCTCGCCCGCCTGCGCGCGCTCCTCCGACGCGTGGACTTCCGGCCGGAGGCCGAGTCGAGCGAGCTGATCGTGGCCGATCTGCGCATCGATCCTGCTGCGCGCCGGGCCTTCCGCGGGGCGCGCGAAGTGGAGTTGTCCAAGACCGAGTTCGATCTGCTCGAGCTGCTCGTCGCCAACCAGGGCATCGTGCTCGACCACACGACGATCTACGAGCGGATCTGGCACTACGACTTCGGGCCGGACTCGAAGAACCTGGCGGTCTACATCGGCTACCTCCGACGCAAGACCGAAGCCGAGGGCGAGCCGCGCCTGATCCAGACCGTGCGCGGCGTCGGGTACACCGCCCGGGCGTCGTGATGGGGCGGGCATCGCGGTGACGCGCTCGATCCGGATGAAGATCGCGCTCGCGATGGCGGTCGTCGCCCTGGTCGCCACGGCGGCGGTCGGCGCGATCAGCTACCGCTCGACGAGTCTGCGGCTGGTCGACGAGGTCGACCGATCGATCGTCGAGGCGACCGCCATCCTGGTGGCGGGACGCCCGAATCGTGTGCAGGTCCCGACGCGTGACCTGCTCGGCACGTACTCGGTGCGGCTGCTGGACCGGGACGGCGCCACGCAGCAGTCGTCGTTCGATCGGCAGGTCCCGGTCAGCGATTCGGCGCTCGACGTGATCGGCGACGCGCGGGCGCGTTCGGTCGACAACGTCAGCGTCGACGACGTGCGCTATCGCGTCCACACGATCGGTCTGGCCAACGGCGCCCTGCAGGTCGCTCGGCCGCTCACCGAGACCGACAGCGTGCTGCGCGACATCCGCCAGCGGACGTTGCTGCTCGTGGTGACGGTGGCCGTGCTGGCGGCGGCCCTCGGATGGTTGCTCGCCGGCACGGTCGTCGCGCCGCTGCGGCGGTTGACCGGCGCGGCCGAGACGGTCGAGAGTTCCGGGCGCCTCGACGTCGACGTCCCCCACGAGGGACGCGACGAGGTCGGCCGGCTCGGCTCGGCGTTCCGCGCGATGCTCGATGCGCTGCACCGGTCGCGTTCCGAGCAGCAGCGGCTCGTGCAGGATGCCGGCCACGAGTTGCGGACGCCGCTGACGAGTCTGCGCACGAACTTGGCGGTGCTCCGGCGCCACGCCGACCTGCCGGACGACACGAGACGGCAGATCGTCGACGATCTCGACAGCGAGGTCGGCGAACTGACCGACCTGGTCAACGAGCTCGTCGCCGTCGCGTCGGGTCAGCTCGCAGATCAGCCGGCCGTCGCCGTCGACCTCGGTGCGCTCGCCGCCTCGGTCGCCGACCGTGTGGGCCGACGCCGGAACCGCGCCGTGTCCGTCGACGCCGACGGCGCGGCGACCGTGTCGGCGCCGCCCGCCGGCCTCGAGCGGGCGATCACCAACCTGATCGAGAACGCGGCCAAGTTCGACCGATCCGATGGCCCGATCGACGTCATCGTGCGGGCCGGCTCCCTGACCGTCCTCGATCGGGGCCCGGGGATCCCGCCCGACGATCTCGGCCGGGTGTTCGACCGGTTCCATCGGGCCGAGTCGGCGCGGACGTTGCCGGGCTCGGGGCTGGGGCTGGCGATCGTCCGGGAGGTGGTCGAACGCCACGGTGGCTCGGTGAGCGCGGCGCACCGTCCCGGTGGTGGCGCGGCGGTCGGGTTCACGTTGCCGCCGGTCATCTGACGCTCTCACCCGATTCTCACCCCGCTCAGACATCCGCCTCACGATCGATCGCCATCATCGTTCCCATGAAGAATTCACCGACCCCCCCGAACCCCACCTCCCCGACGCGTTCCAGGAAGGGCCTCGCATTCGGTCTCAGCGCCGGCCTCATCGGCGGCACTGCGGCCGGCCTCGTGCTCGGCGTCCCCGGTCTCACCGGCGCCGCGAGTGATGCCGGCGAGCCGGCCGCGCTCGTCCAGCAGGTCGACGACACGGTCGCTCCGACCGACGTCCCGGCCGATCGCGAGCCGGGTGACCGGCTCCGTGAGGTGCTGCAGGACCTGGTCGACGACGGCACGATCACGGCCAGCCAGGCCGACGCCGTGACCGAGCACCTCGTCGCGAACCGGCCCGATCGCGGCGGCCACCATGGGCCTCGCGGCCGTTTCGGCCGGGCGGCGATCTCCGACGCCGTGACCGACCTGCTCGGCATCGACGCCGAGACCCTGCGGGACCAGTTGCTCGAGGGCAACTCGCTCGCCGATGTCGCGACGGCGAACGGGGTCGACACACAGACGCTGATCGACACGCTCGTCGACGAGGCCGAAGCCCGTGTGGCGACGGCGCTCGAAGAGGGCCGCATCGACGAGGCGAAGGCCGCCGACATCACCTCGCAGATCGAGGACCGCGTCACCGACATGGTCAATCGCGACCGTCCCGTGCGGGGCGATCGATTCGAGGCATCGACCGACGCCGAGGGCTGAACGCCCACTCCATTCCCCCCACAACCCAACGCGATGAGCGCAGCCCCGACCGCTGCGCTCATCGCTTGTGGTTTTCGGGCCTAGTTTCGGGAGCGTGATCTGCGTCGACATCGCGGGCGTCGGAATGGCGCAACCGGACAAGGTGCTGTTCCGCGACGTCGCCGTCACGATCTCGACCGGCGACCGTGTCGCGGTCGTCGGCGTCAACGGATCGGGCAAGACGACCCTGTTACGGATCCTGACCGGCGCCCTGCAACCCGACACCGGTGACGTGCGCTTCGGTCGCGGCGTCCGCATCGCCTCGCTCGAACAGGATCCGGTTCTTCCGGCCGGCACCGTGCACGATGTGCTCGGCGACTCCTGGGAAGTGGCGGCCGCGGCGACGTCGCTCGGCGTACAACCGCTCTTCGAACGGCGCACGGACACGTTGTCCGGCGGGCAGGCGAAGCGTGTCGCACTCGCGAAGGTGCTCGCCGGCGACCAGCAGGAGGCCCACGACATGGTCGTCCTCGACGAGCCGACGAACCACCTCGACCTCGAAGCGATCGAATGGCTCGAGTCCCGGCTGATCACGATGAAGGCGGCGCTCGTGCTCGTCACCCACGACCGCCACGCCCTCGACCGGTTGACGACCGCCGTCGGGCCGAGCACGGTGGTCGAACTCGACGCGGGGCGCGCCCATCTCCACCAGGCTGCGGCCGGCACGAGCGCGTATGCGACGTACCTCGATGCCCGTGCGGCACGGATCGAGCGCGAGGCGCAGGAGGAATCGACCCGCCGGATCCTCGCCCGGCGGGAGCTCGCGTGGTTGCGGCGCGGCGCACCGGCACGTTCGACGAAGCCGAAGGCTCGGCTGCGCAGCGCAGCCGAGATCATCTCGGGAGGTCCCGGTGCGGCGGGTGTCCGCGGCGCCGCATTGGAGCTCGGCGCGGGCACGACCCGGCTCGGCAACCAGGTCGTCGAGCTCGTGGGGGTCACACAGCGATTCGGCGACCGGACCGTCTTCTCCGACGTCGACCTGCTGATCGAACCCGGCGCCCGGCTCGCCGTGGTCGGCCCGAACGGGTCGGGCAAGACGACGCTGCTCGACATCGTCGCGGGACGCACGCTGCCCACTGCGGGCGACGTCCGGCGCGGCCGGACCGTCGTCGTCGGGTATGCGGACCAGCATTCGACGACGCTCGACCCCGATGTCGTCGTGCGGGAACTCGTCGCCGGTCCGCATCGCGAACCCGATCACGAGGACAAGGCGCTGCTCGAGAGGTTCTGGTTCGACTCGACCGCGCAGTACGCCCCGGTGCGGATGCTGTCGGGCGGCGAACGCCGGAGACTGGAGCTCGTGATGGTGCTCGCGACGCAGCCCAACCTGCTGATCCTCGACGAGCCGACCAACGACTTGGATCTCGACACGCTGCGGGCGCTCGAAGCGTTCCTCGACGACTGGCCCGGCGCGCTCGTCGCCGCCAGCCACGACCGCGCGTTCCTCGACCGCGTCGCCGATCACGTGCTGGCGATCGACGACGACGGCACGATGCGCAGGGTGCCCGGTGGCGTCGCCGGTTGGCTCGCCGAACGCGCCCACGGCGTCGGCCGGCGGACCGTCAAACCGGCACCGGTCGCCGACCGCGGCACGCCGCCGCCGGCCCGCAGCGGGCCGAGTCCGTCGACGATCCGCCGCCAACTGCGCGAGGCCGAACAGGCGATGATCAAGGCGCAGCGGCGAGTCGACGCGCTCACCGTGCAGCTCGACGGCGAGACCGACCACGAGACGCTCGTCGCCGTCGGCGCCGATCTCGCCACCGCCCAACTCGAACTCGACGACTACGAAGCCCGCTGGCTCGAACTCGCCGAACAGCTCGAAACCTGATGTCGATCGAACGCGACCTCCGTGAGTATTACGATCGGGAGGCAGCCGCCGGGACCCGTGCAGCGCGGGGCTCGCGGGGACGGCGCGACGAGCACCGAGCCGCGTTCATCGAGCGACTCCGTGCGGAAGATCGGCGCAGCATCGTCGAGATCGGCGCCGGGCCCGGAACCGACGCCGTGGTGTTCGTCGCGGCCGGACTCGAGTACATGGGATTCGATCTCTCGGTCGGCAACGCCCGGTTCGCGCGCGACGCGGGTCTTGCGATCGTGCCGGCGTCGGTCTACGCGCCGCCCTTCCGGCCCGGAGCCTTCACCGCCGGATGGACGATGAGCACGCTGCTCCACGTGCCCGACGAGCGGTTCGACGAGGCGCTGCGAGCGACGACGGCGCTGCTGTTGCCCGGCGCGCCGCTCGCGATCGGCATGTGGGGTGGTGTCGACAGTGAGGCGGTGTGGGCCGACGACCACTTCGACCCGCCGCGGTTCTTCAGCTTCCGGTCACACGACCGGATCCAGGAGATGCTCGGGCGCCATGGCGTCGTCGAGTCCTTCGACGTGTGGGAGACCGAGCGTGCGCCGGGGAGCTATCAGTTCATCGTGCTGCGGGTGTGAGCCGCACGCCCCCGAGCCGGTCGGCGAACTTCGCGGCGAGCGGGCCGACGATCGCGGTGATCAGCACGTAGCCGGCGACGAGCGCACCCAGTTCGGCGCCGTCGGCCAGCCCCGCGCCGAGTGCCGCGATCACGATCGAGAACTCGCCCCTCGCGATCAGCGTCGCGCCGGCCCGCATCCGGCCCTTGCGTCCGGCGCCGACCCGCCGCGCCGCGTACCAACCGGTCCCCAGCTTCGTCAGGCTCGTCACGATCGCCAATCCGATCGCCGCGCCGAGGACGCCGACGAGTGCGCTCGGATCGACCTGGAACGAGAAGAACAGGAAGAAGATCGCCGCGAACAGGTCGCGGAGCGGGGCGACGAGCTTGGTCGCCCGCTCCTCTGCCGCGCCGGAGAGTGCGAGGCCGACGAGGAACGCGCCGATCGCGCCGGACACCTCGAGCCGCTGCGCGACGCCGGCGACGAGCAGCGTGATGCCGAACACCGCGAGCAGCAGCGACTCGTCGGAGCCGCCGATCAGCAGGTCGCTGAACCGCCGCCCGTAACGCAGCGCGGCGAGCAGGATGACGATGACGACCGTCAGCGCGACACCGACACTCGCGACGGTCGCGAGGACCGTCCCGCCGACGATCAGTGCGGCGACGACTGGCAGGTAGACCGCCATCGCGAGGTCCTCGATGACGAGCAGGTTGAGGATCGCCGGCGTCTCCCGGAAACCGATCCGCTGGAGATCGGTGAGCACCTTCGACACGACACCGGACGACGAGATCCACGTTGCGCCGCCCAGCAGCACGGCTGCGAGCGGATCCCAGCCGAGCAGCAGGCCCACCGCAACGCCCGGCAACGCGTTCAGGATCGCGTCGACCGCACCGACGCCCAGGCCGGTGCGCAGACCCTCCCGCAACTCGACGTCGGAGTACTCGAGCCCGAGGGCGAACAGCAGCAGCAGCACGCCGATCTCCGCGACGAGCGAGATGAACGACTCGGTGACGTCGAGCTGGACGAGCCCGCCTTCGCCGAGCGTCAGACCCGCGAGCAGGTACAGCGGCACCGCGGTGATCCCGAGCCGTCCGGCCAGCCGCGCGAGGACGGCGAGGCCCAGCGCGACGGCGCCGATCTCGATGAACGCCAGGGCGGCTTCGGTGCTGCCCGCGGCGACGAGGGTCGGCATCTGCGTCAGGGAGCCAGCAATGCGCGCAGCGTGGCGAGGCCCTCGACCGTCCCGACCGAGACGGCGACGTCGCCGGCCAGGAACGAGAACTCGGGATCGGGAGCCGGTACCGAGGTGTCACCGCGGATGACGGCGACGACCGACGCGCCGGTGCGGGTTCGGTACTCGCCCTCACGGATCGTGCGGTCGATCGCCGGTGAGTCGTCGGTGACGTGGATCCATTCGATCGACAGCCCCTCGAGCTGCTGTACAGCGGTGACCGTCTCGGTGACCTGGCTCGCACCGAGCAGCTCGGCCAATGTCCTCGTGTCGTCGGTCGAGAGCCCGAGCAGGGTGGTACACACGTCGGGATCGGCGCGGTCGTACACCAGGATCTCCCGGCGCCCGTCGCGATGGACGACCACGCCGACCCGTTCGCCGGCTTCGGTCGCGAACTCGTGGCGTACTCCGACGCCCGGGAGTTGCGTCTCCTCGACTCGTGCCATGTTCGAAGTGTGGCATCGATTTCGGTCGGCGACACACTCGGCTCGACCGCGGCACCCGATCCGTAGAGTGATGGCCTGATGAGTGATGCCGAGTTGTTCGCCGACGACATCCCGCACCCGGCCGACGCAGTGCCCGCACCGAACGGGCCGTCGCCGTTCGCGCAGGGCCTCAACCCCGACCAGCTCGACGCCGTCGTGCACGAGACGGGGCCCCTGCTCGTCGTCGCGGGGGCGGGGTCCGGCAAGACGAGGGTCCTGACGCACCGCATCGCCCACCTGATTCACCAGGGTGTCCACCCGTCCAAGGTCCTGGCGATCACGTTCACCAACAAGGCGGCGGCCGAGATGCGCGATCGCGTCGCCCAGCTCGTCGGCCCGGTCGTCAAGACGATGTGGGTGTCGACCTTCCACTCGGCGTGCGTGCGGATCCTGCGGGCCAACGCGGACCTGCTCGGCTATCCCCGGCAGTTCTCGATCTACGACCAGGCCGACGCCACACGTCTCACCGGTTACGTGATCCGTGATCTCGGCCTCGACTCGAAGCGCTTCACGCCTCGCGGCGTACACGGCATCATCAGCAACTACAAGAACGAACTGCTGTCGCCCGGCGAGGCCGCCGATCGGGCGGCGAACATCTTCGACCGCAAGCACGCCGACATCTACGCCGAGTACCAGAAGCGGCTGCTGCAGGCCGGCGCGATGGACTTCGACGACCTGCTCACGAAAGCGGTCGAGCTGTTCCGCGACCACGCCGACGTCCTGGAGCACTACCGCGCGCGGTTCGAGCACATCCTGGTCGACGAGTACCAGGACACGAACAACGCCCAGAACCAGCTCGTGCTGCTGCTCGCCGGCGGCCACAACAACGTCTGCGTGGTCGGCGACACCGATCAGAGTGTGTACCGATTCCGCGGTGCCGACTTCCGCAACATCATCCAGTTCGAGGAAGCGTTCCCCGAGGTGACGACCGTCGTCCTCGACCAGAACTACCGCAGCACGCAGAACATCCTCGACGCGGCGAACGCGGTGATCGACAACAACACCGAGCGGCGACCGAAGTCGCTGTGGACCGACACCGGCAGCGGCGACAAGATCATCCGCTACCACGCCGAGGACGAGGGCGACGAGGCGATGTGGATCGCGGGCATCGCGAAGCAGTTGCACCGCGAGGACGCGACGAACTTCCGCGAGATGGCGGTCCTGTACCGCACGAACGCCCAGAGCCGCGTGATCGAAGAAGCGTTCATGCGTCAGGGCGTGCCGTACAAGGTGGTCGGCGGCACCCGCTTCTACGACCGGCGAGAAGTGAAGGACGCGATGGCGTACCTGCGCGCCGTCGTCAACCCTGCCGATGAAGTCAGCATCAAGCGCGTCCTCAACGTTCCCAAGCGCGGGATCGGCGACGCAACCGTCGCGAAGCTCGATGCGCTGGCCGCTGCCGAGGGCATCGCGTTCGCCGAAGCGCTGCGCCGCAGCGACGAAGCGGCCGTCACGGGCCCAGCAGTCCGCGGCATCGCGTCGTTCGTCGAGCTGCTCGACGGCATGCACGGGATGGTCGACGACGATCGGTACGGCGCGGCCGACCTGCTGCAACTCGCCCTCGACGGTTCGGGGTACCTCGCAGAGCTCGAGGCGGAGGACACCGTCGAGGCCCACACCCGGATCGAGAACCTCGGCGAGTTGGTCGGCTCGGCGCGCGAGTTCACGGTGATCGCGGAGTTCATGGAACAGGTGGCACTCGTCGCCGACACCGATGACCTCCCCGAGGGTGAGGTCGAGGACCTCGTCGTCCTGATGACCCTCCACTCGGCGAAAGGCCTCGAGTTCCCGGTCGTCTTCCTCGCCGGCGTCGAAGAGGGCATCTTCCCCCACATCCGGGCGCTGACCGAGCCCGTCGAGATGGAGGAGGAGCGGCGCCTGGCATATGTCGGCATCACGCGCGCGATGCGCCGCCTCTACATGTCGCACGCGTGGAGTCGGCAGCTGTTCGGGTCGACCCAGTACAACCCCCCGTCGCGCTTCTTCGACGAGATCCCCGTCGAGTTGGTCGAGTCGACCGGCAACACCACGGGCCGGTCGAGCTACGGGCGCCAGAGCTACCGCGGCCGTCGCGACGAGCGCGGGTACGACTCCTCGTACTCGCCGCCCGCCTACCGCCGGGGGGCCGCCCCCGACGACGAGGTCGCCGGACGCGACATCAACGCCGACGTCCTCGAGGACGCGAACGCGGCGCAGGTCGCGCATCGTGACCGAGTCGTCGAGGCGGCGATGCAGTTCGCCAAGAAGCATGCGCCGGAGCCATCCAACAGCCAGGAACTCGGGCTGCGCATCGGCGACGGCGTCGAGCATCCCAGTTTCGGCCCGGGCGTGATCATCGGCATCTCGGGCGACGGCGAGAAAGCCGAGGCAACGATCAACTTCTCGGCAGTGGGAACGAAGCACCTCGCGCTCGCGTGGGCGCCGCTCAAGAAGATCGACTGAGATCGCAGCCGATCTGCCAGACTCGGTGCCGTGAAGGCAGCAATCTTGGTCGAGAGTCTGACGGGCAACACGTGGAAGGCGGCCGAGAACGTCGCCGGCCTGTTGCAGCAGGAACGGTGGACGATCACCGGGCTCTCCAAGGTCAGGCGTCCCGACCACGCGTCGATCCAGGCAGCCGATCTCGTGCTCGTCGGTACGTGGGTGCACGGCGCGTTCGTCTTCGGTCAGGCGCCGTGGGCCGCCAACAGCATCGCCAACCTGCCGGCGATGCGCGGCAAGCGGGCCGCCGCGTTCTGCACCTTTGCGCTCGACCCCGGCCGCAGCCTCGACAAGCTGACGAACGTCCTGGGTGACACCGGTGCCTACGTGATCGGTGGCCTGGCGATGAACCGCGGCAAGCTCGACGAGCACTCCGAGGTGTTCGCCGCTCGCCTGCTGGACGCGACCGCCGACCTCTGAACGGTCAGCCGCCGGTCACGCCACTGAGATCGATCGACAGCTGACGGCCGTTCTCGACGACCGGGTTCACGCCGGCCGGCGGCGGGGAGAGTTCCGAGACGTCGATCGTCGCTCCGGTGCAGTCGACGAACGACCGGGTGCCGATGATCTGCTCGACCCCGCATGACGGGTCGCTCCCGGCGGGGTGGGCGAAGTAGACGACCCAGCCGACCGTGGGGTCGTCGCCCGTGTGGTCGAGCACGATCGTGCGTGCTCCCGTCGTCGTACCGAGGCCCGGGAAGATGACCGGCCCGTCCTCGTCGATGATGTCGGCGACGCTCTGCACGCTGCCGACCCGCAGCTGTGACGGCGCGAGGCTCTCCGACGCCTCGGTTCCGCCCCTGCTGATGTACGCCGCGATCGCCCAGAGCAGCAACGCGATCAGCCCGATCGCGACGAGGCCGGCGAGGTTCGGCAGGACAGCTCGCGCGAAGACCGACCGCGGTGGCCGGTGCCGGTCGGGTGCCGGCTGCTCGATCGGTGGTGACGCCACGACGACAGTCTGCCGGACCGCGAGACCGTTTGGCCGCCTGCGGCGGCGACGGCCTATCGTTGTCAACTCGTGAAGCGTACGTACCGCATCGTTGTCGCAAAGCCCGGCTTGGACGGTCACGACCGCGGCGCCAAGACGATCACGCGGGCGCTACGCGACCATGGATTCGAAGTCATCTACACCGGCCTCCACCAGACGCCCGAACAGATCGCCGAGACCGTGCTGCAGGAAGATGCCGACGGTGTCGGCCTGTCGCTGCTCTCGGGGGCCCACCTGACGCTGTTCCCCCGGGTGATGAACGAGCTGCGCGAGCGCGAGCTCGGCGACGTCCTCGTCTTCGGAGGCGGTGTCATCCCCGACGCCGACGCCAGGGCCCTGCGCGAGCAGGGCGTCGCCGAGATCTTCGGCCCGGGATCGTCGCTGCGTGCGATCGGGGCGTGGCTCGAAGCCGCGCTCGACGCCGCCGACGAGCGACCGCTTCAGCCAGCCCACCAGCCGCATCACACAGAAACGGAGTGACCCCACGTGGACCTCTTCGAGTACCAGGGCAAGCAGTACTTCGCCCGCTATGACATCCCGGTCAGCCCCGGGGGGCCCGCCGACACGGTCGACGAGGCGGTCGCCGAGGCGAACAACGCCGGGTACCCCGTCGTCGTCAAAGCGCAGGTCCAGGTCGGCGGCCGCGGCAAGGCCGGCGGGATCAAGCTCGCCGCGAACGAGGCAGAGGTCCGCGAGCACGCCGGCAACATCCTCGGGATGGACATCAAGGGCCACGTCGTCAAGCGGCTGTGGGTCGAGCAGGCCTCCGACATCGACGAGGAGTACTACGCGTCCTACACGCTGGATCGCGGTGCGAAGCAGCACCTGCTGATGTTGTCCGCGGAGGGCGGCGTCGAGATCGAAGCGGTCGCCGAGTCGAATCCCGATGCGATCGTCAAGCTGCACATCAATCCGATCGACGGCATCGAGGTCGCCACGGCGCGGCAGGCGTGCGTCGATGCGCAGCTGCCGGACCGCGCCGTCGACGGCGCAGCCGACATCCTCGTGAAGCTGTACCGATGCTTCACGGAGGGCGATTGCGACCTGGCGGAGATCAACCCCCTGATCCTCAAGCCGACCGGCGAGGTCCACGCCCTCGATGCGAAGGTCACCCTCGACGCCAGCGCCGAGTTCCGCCATCCGGAGTGGGACGCGTTCCGCGGACTCACCGAGATGGACGATCGCGAGAAGATGGCCGCCGAGAAGGACCTGCAGTACATCGGCCTCGGCGGCGATGTCGGGATCATCGCCAACGGCGCTGGGCTCGCGATGTCGACGCTCGACGTCGTCAACCAGGTCGGCGGGTCGGCCGCGAACTTCCTCGACATCGGCGGCGGAGCGAACGCCGACGTGATGGCCGGCGCGCTCGAGGTGATCAACTTCGACGAGAACGTCAAGTCGATCTTCATCAACATCTTCGGGGGCATCACCCGCGGCGAGGAAGTCGCGAACGGCATCGTCGAGGCGCTGAGCCGCGTCGACATGAAGGCACCGATCGTGATCCGCCTCGACGGTACGAACGCCGAGGAGGGCCGCCAGATCCTGCTCGATGCCGGCATCCCCGAATCCAAGCTCCGTTCGGAGCCGACCATGCTCGACGCGGCCCGTGCCGCCGTCGCACTCGCGAACGCCTGACCCGGAGACGAACCACCATGGCAATTTTTGTAGACGAGAACACCAAGGTCATCGTGCAGGGCCTGACCGGCGGGCAGGGCAAGTATCACGGCTTGCGCAACCGCGACTACGGCACCAAGATCGTCGGTGGGGTCACGCCCGGCAAGGGCGGCCAGGACGTCGACGGCATCCCGATCTTCGACACGGTGGCCGAGGCGGTCGCGGCGACCGGTGCGAACGCCTCGTTCGCCGCGGTGCCGCCGAAGTTCGCGTCCGACGCGATTCTCGAAGCGGCGGCGGCGGGTATCGCGTTCGTTGTCTGCATCACCGAGGGGATCCCGGCGCAGGACGAGGCCAAGGTGTTCAACACCCTCGTCCGCGACTTCCCCGGGACGCGCCTGCTCGGGCCCAACTGCCCCGGCATCATCAGCCCCGGGAAGTGCAACATCGGCATCACCGCCGGTGAGATCGCGCAGGCGCCGAGCTCGGACGGTTCGAACGTCGGCATCGTCAGCCGGTCGGGAACGCTGACCTATCAGGCGCTGTACGAACTGAAGCAGAAGGGCATCGGCGTGTCGACGTGCGTCGGTATCGGTGGCGACCCGGTGCCGGGCACGAACTTCATCGACTGCCTGCGCGAGTTCGAGAACGATCCCGAGACGCACGCGATCATGCTGATCGGCGAGATCGGTGGCTCCGCGGAGGAAGAGGCCGCCGAGTACATCACCGCGAACGTCGCCAAGCCGATGAGCGCCTACATCGCCGGTGTCACCGCGCCGGCCGGCAAGAAGATGGGCCATGCGGGCGCAATCGTGTCGGGCGGCAAGGGCACGGCACAGGGCAAGATGGACGCGCTCGCCGCCGCCGGCGTGAAGGTCGGCCTCAACCCGACCGAGGCCGGCGAGCTGATGGCGGACATCGTCGCCGGCTGACCCAGATCAGCACCCCCAACGCGTGACCACCAACGCGTGAGGTAGGTGCGCTCCATGTGCGCAACAACCTCACGCGTTCGTGGAAAAAGGCGGGGGTGAGATCGTCACGCGGCGACCTCCCGGCACCGGAGT
>JAHEKY010000069.1 GCA_024644465.1 Ilumatobacteraceae bacterium
CGCTGCGCCGCGACATCACCTGCTCGTGCACGTGCCCCGACGACGACAACTGGGACGACCACGCGTGCAAGCACGTCGTGGCGGCGCTCTTCGCGCTGAGCAACGAACTCCTGCTCGAGCCGGAGCTGCTCGACGTGTGGCGCGCCCGTCCCCCGGCGGCCACACCGGTCACCGACGACACGATCACCGACGACGTCGACAACGACAGGGAGACCGAACGCGGCGACGACACACCGACGCGCGGCCGGCGCCGTCATCTGTCGCTCGTTCGGCTCGGCGCCGACACGAGTGTCGACGACGATGACGGCGATGACGACGACGGGGTGGCGGACGAGGCGACGCGACGATCGGTGTTCGAGGATCCGCTGCGCGCCGTGCTGCGGATGCCGCCGGGCGCCCACCTCCCGGACATCCCCATCTTCGAGGACGCCGAGTTGCCGGCTCCGAAGGATCCCGAACTCGCCGCGACACTGCGCGACGCGCTGCGTCACGTCCGCGTCGAGTGGGACTGATCGCCGATCGAGCTAGCCGGCGTGCTCGGCCGCGAGGCGGAGCACCTCACCCTCGGGGAACGGGCCGATCCATCCGGTGATCGGCGTGCCGTCGGGTTGCAGCATCACTGCGGTCGGCTGAGACGTCACACCGATCACCTGCCACGACACGAACGACTCGTCCCACAGCATGTCGAAGCTGATGTCGTAGTCACGGCGGAAGTCGTGCGCCTCACCCAGGCTGTCCTGGGTTCCGAGCCCGATCAGCGTGAGGTCGTCGGCGTGATCTCGAGCGAACTGCTCGACGTCGGGCGCTTCCCGACGGCAGACCGGTCAATGCGGCGCCCACATCCAGAGCAGGATCGGCTTGTCGCTGACGCCGAAGTTGCGGAGGTTGACCTTGTTGGAGTCCCCGAGGTTGTCGACGACCAGGTCGGGGAGGAGGTTCGTCGCGACGTCGGCGGCGGGGTCGAGCACGACGGCATCGGCGATCGCCGGCGCGGGCTCGGCCGGCCCGGACGAGCCGCCGTCACCGGAACCGCCGCAGGCCGTCACGGCGAACACTGCGAACGCGGCCGAGGCCGCTGTACGGCGGATGGAGATGAGGCCTCGGCTCATGGTTCACGAGTCTCGCGGCCCGACCGGCTGCCGCGGTCGTCGCGGGCCGGCGGTTCTCCGAAGTTTTCGAAGTGCGTCAGAGGGCTTCGAGGTTCTCAGCAGTTGCCGGAGACCGAGGTCGACGAGCCATCCGCGGCGAGATTGTTCATCACTGACACCTCGGTGAGGAGGCCGGCGTCGACGAGCGTCTGTTCGAACCGGTCGGGGTTCGCCACCGGACCGGTCGGCGGAATCGCGGCGACCTGTTCCTGCGCGAGGTAGATGTCGGCGGCCTGCTCGATCGTCTTCTTGTCGGAGAGGCATCCGTTGGTCTCGCCGCGGTCGGTGATCCCCCTGACCCCGAAGACCGTCACGGTGGCGAGGATGCCGATGATCACGATCACGATCAGGATCTCGACCAGCGTGAAACCGGCGGATCGGTGATTGCCCACCTGTGGCTGCGAGTCGACGTGCATGAGATGTCATCGGCATCGCATGACGGGTTCTTGAAGAACTCGCCGCACCGCGGGCGCTGGTCGGAAAACGGCGAAGACCCCGCCCGAAGGCGGGGTCTTCTGTCCGTTGTTCAGGTTGTGATCGTCAGATCAGACGCACACGCCCGCAGCCGTGAAGGAGGCCGGGGGACCAGCGGCGAACGTCCACTTGGTGTTGTCCGGCAGTTCCTTCAGGTAGGTCGGGACCAGGTCGCCAACGACGGCCGGGTCAGCCTGGTTCTGGGCGTAGTACGCCTCGATCGCCGTGTCCAGCGTCCGCTTCTCGACGGAGCAGGCGTTCTCCTGGCCCTTGTCGGTGATGCCACGAACGGCGAAGACCGTCACGGTGGCGAGGATGCCGAGGATGACGATGACGATGAGGAGTTCCACGAGGGTGAAGCCCTTGTCCTGATTCTTTTCCATGGTTGCGTTCCTTCCGCTATGGAGATTGAGAGTTGTCTCACGAATGCGCTCCGTGAGTTCCTTCTCCCGTAGCGCAGTAAGTTCTTCGGTCCTTTCCGCCGATCCTTGAGCACAAATTCGGCGGAATCGATGACTTCAACGTCTCGTCAAGTTCTCGGCACGTCACGGCGGCGTCAAGAACCCGTACCACCTCTCAAGTTGCCCTTCGGCAGAACCGATATCCGTCTGTAGACGTGTTGCAGCCGGCGACGCGCCATCCCTAGTGATCAGGACGAGACACCGATGTTCGGCAAGACGAAAGCCACGATCGACACGCAGGACGGCCCCACGATGGACGACTTCTTCGGTGACGAGGAAGCCGCAGACCAGAGTGTGCAGATCGATCGCATCCGCGACCGCGTCAAGCAGGTCGAGGGTCAGATCAACAGCCAGTTCACCTCGCTCGCCGCATATGCGCAGATCGCGCACGAGCAGATCGAGCTGGTCCGGTCGGAGTCCCGAGCGGAGATCGAGCGGGCCGAGAGCCGTGTGACCCAGCTGATCGAACGTGAGCGTGCGGACCGTCTCGTCGACGCCGGCCAGGTACCCGGTGTCGTCAACGTCTCCGACGCCGTCGACGCCCGCCTCAACGCCCTCGAGGAGGCCGTCGACACGATCAAGGTCGGGATCAACGACTGCCTGTCTCGCCAGAAGGCGCTCGCCGATGCGATCACCGCCCTGTTCGAGCCCCGTGGCGCCGATCAGAGCGCAACGGCGACCCTCCCCCCGCCCGTCTCCGATGGACCCATCGGCGGCCTGGCGATGCACGCCTGACACCCCGCCCCGTCGAGCCATCCACGGCTCGGTCCGACTGATCACTTGATGGCCCCGTTTCCCAACGCGGGGCCATCACCATTTTTCACCCGCTACCTCCTCCGAAGCGCCCGCGGACGCCAACACCCAACGCGATGACGATCAGCCCGCCCGGACGGGATCAACGTCATCGCAAGCCAGGCCCGCCCCATGCGATGACGATCAGCCCGCCCCGACGGGGTCAACGTCATCGCAATCCAGGTCCGCCCCAATGCGGTGACGATCAGCGATGACGATCAGCCCGCCCCGACGGGATCAACGTCATCGCAAGCGAGGTCGGGGCCGACCCTTGATCAGCGGACGATTTCCATCCGCATGCCCTCGGTGTCCCAGACGGGATCGAGGGGCAGACGGCTGATCGCCCGGCCCGAGCTCCGGCGAGCGGTCCACAGCATCGCGGCCGCCTGCATCATGTGCACGGCGCCCGCACCGGCCGGCGGCACGCGGGTGATCACGTCGTCGACGCCGGGCAGTTGCACCCGGACGAGCTCGAGGCGCTCGAGGTGGCCGTCCTCGTGGAACGGCGATGTCTTCAACGGCACGTCGCCGTTCATCGCGGTGAAGGTGACATCGGGGTGGGCGGAGAACCAGCTGCGCGAATGGAACGGCTGGATCTCGCGCTCGGCTTCCTTCAGCCAGCGGAGCCGGCGCCGGTCGTGGCGCGTCATCCAGTCCTCCATGTCCATCGTGTCGCCCGGCGAGTCGGCGCGCAGCGCAGCGCGACTCGGCACACCGGCGATCCCGATCGAACGCGGCCAGCCGACGTACTCCCGCGCTTCGAGCTCGCACGGACGGAACCGCCCGTTCGGCTCGTCGTTCAACCCGATCGGGATGTTGATCGCCGCGAAGTCGAACTTCGGCCGGTAGTCGAGCACGTCGAACAGCTGCTTCTGTACGAACGCCTCTTCACACGAGATCGTGATCCCGGCGAGGCGCGCGGGCAGCACCAGCCACCCGCCCGGGCACGGCGTGACGCCGGCGAGGTTCTTGTACGGAAGTTGTTTGACGACCATCGGAGTTGCTCCTCGTCGATCTGCCGATCAGGCCGGAGCGCCCTGTGCCGCCGAACTCTCGTCGTAGGTCCCGGAGCCGGAGCTGCCGGCCTGGCCGGTGGACATCGTGGCCTGGGCCTGGAGTTGCGCACGGGCGGTCGCGAGCTGCGCCTGGATCTCCTTGGGGTACTGACTGGATTCCATCGCGGTCTCCATCGAGATGAGGTTCGCCGCCACGAGGCGAGCGAGGTCCATCTCGATCGTCTGCATGCCTTCGGCGCCGCCGGTCGCGATCATGTTGCGCATCTGGCGGGACTTGCCTTCCCGGACCAGGTTGCGGATCGCCTCGTTGGCGACCATCACCTCGTAGCCGGCGACACGGCCGCCGCCGATGGCGGGCAGCAGTCGCTGGGAGATGACGCCCTGCAGTGCACCGGCGAGCATGATCTGGATCTGGTCGCGGCGCTCGGCCGGGAACACGTCGATGATGCGGTCGAGGGCCTGCGCGGCGTCGTTCGTGTGCAGCGTGGCGAACACGAGGTGGCCGGTCTCGGCGAGGGAGAGCGAGATCTCCATCGACTCGAGGTCGCGCATCTCGCCGAGCAGCACGACGTCGGGGTCCTCACGCAGGGCGCTCTTCAGACCCTCCTGGAACGTCTCGACGTCAGTGCCGACCTCGCGCTGGTTGACCATCGACATCTTGTGATGGTGGAGGTACTCGACCGGGTCCTCGATCGTGAGGATGTGGACGGGCTTGGTCTCGTTGATCCGGTCGACCATCGCGGCGAGCGTCGTCGACTTGCCGGAACCGGTCGGCCCCACGACGAGCACGATGCCGTACGGGCGGTTGAGCAGCTTGAGGCAGGCGTGCGGCGCGCCGAGCTCTTCGAGGGTGCGGACGCGGAACGGCACGACACGCAGTGCCAGGGCGAGCGAGCCGCGCTGGCTGAAGGCGTTCGCACGGAAGCGACCGAGGCTCGGAATGCCGAACGAGAAGTCGACTTGCTTCTTCTTCTTCAGCTCTTCCTTCTGCTTCTCGCTGAGCAGCGAGAAGATCATGCGGTCGATCTCCTGCGTGGACAGGACGGGGACGTTCTCGAATCCCACGAGGGTGCCATCACGCCGGACGGTCGCCGGCCGCCCCACCGTGAGGTGGAGGTCGGATGCACCTGAGTTGACGGTCGCCTGCAACAGCGACACGAGCATCGGGTCTGTTTCTGACATGGTTCGCTAATCTCCCGCTCGGGCCATCTGGGGCCGGACTTGGTGGTGAGGATCGTGATGAGTGTTCAATTGCTGGTGGTCTTTGCGGCCGTGTCCGGCCTGGTGATCGGCTCGTTCCTGACCGTCGTGGCCGAACGTGTGCCGGAGGGCGGCTCGGTGGTGGCACCTCCGAGTCGGTGTGGTTCGTGCGGGCTTCGTCTCGGCCCGCTCGATCTCGTTCCCGTGTTCAGCTGGCTCGCGCTGCGCGGCAGGTGCCGGCAGTGCAAGGCCGCGATCGGCATCCAACCGATCGTGCTGGAACTGGCGACCGCCGCGCTGTTCGTGCTGTTCGCCGTGAAGTTCCAGGACGACGTCGTCGTCGTCGTGGCGTTCTGCATCC
Source organism: Ilumatobacteraceae bacterium (assembly GCA_024644465.1). GTDB lineage: Bacteria > Actinomycetota > Acidimicrobiia > Acidimicrobiales > Ilumatobacteraceae > Ilumatobacter_A. Next base: position 5,453 of record JAHEKY010000069.1, read on the forward strand.
TCGGCGCGACGCTCGTCGTGCAGACGTGGATCGATCTCGAAACCCAGCGCCTGCCGCGGGAGATCACCTACACGGCCATCGGGCTGGGTGGTGTCGCGTTGATCGTCGCGGCGATCGTCGTCGACGAACCCGAACGCATCTGGATGGCCGCGCTCGGCGCCGCGATCGCCCTCGTGCTGATGGCCGCGATCTACTACGGCAGCCGGGGAGGCATGGGCTTCGGTGACGTGATCCTGGCACCGCTGCTGGGGATGTACCTCGGCTGGCTGAACCCCGGCATCGTGGCGCCCGGCCTGTTCTTCGGTTTCATCGCCGGGGCGGTCGTCGGCGTGGCGATGATGGCCGGCAACAAGGCGGGCCGGCGCACCGCGGTGCCGTTCGGCCCCTTCCTCGCTGTCGGCACGGTCGCGGCCGTCTTCATCGGCCAGCCGTTCGTCGACGTCGTTCTGGGTCGGTGAATCCAACATCGTCATCGCATCCGGTCAGTTGTTTTCCTTGATGCCGCCGAGGACGCCGTACATGGCCGAGACGAGTGCGATGGCGACGAAGCCGACGATCAGGCCGACGAACACGATCATCACGGGCTCGAACATCGTCGTGAACTTCTTGATGCGGCTCTCGAGCTCGCGGTCGAAGTAGATGCTCGCGACTTCGAGCTGGTCGTCCAGGGTGCCGGTCTCCTCACCGACCTTGAACATCTGCTTGGCGGCACCGGGGAACAGCTCGGTGTCGATCAACGGCTGCGAGAACCCCTTGCCTTCGAGCATCTGCTCGCGGGCGATCTCCAGGCGTTCCTTGTACACGGAGTTGCTCGTCGAGTCGGTGGTGGTCTTCAGACCCTCCGGCAGTGGCACGCCGGCGCGAACCATCGCGCCGAGGATGCGGCAGAACCGTTCGAGGATCGAGTAGTCGACGATCCCGGAGATGATCGGCAGTTTCAGCACCATCTTGTCCCGGACGATCTTGCCGCTCGCGGTCTTCGTCAGATACACGACGAGGCCGATGATCGAGAGGAAGAAGCCGGCGGTGATGAACCACAGGTCACCGAAGAACCGCGACACGAACAGCATCGCCCGCGTCGGTGCGGGCAGGTCGGCGCCGAGTTCCTCGAACAGCGGCTTGAACTGCGGCAGCACGTAGCCGGCGAGCACGAGCACGGTGCCGAAGGCCATCACCATGACGACCATCGGGTACGACAGTGCGCTGACGACCTTCGAGCGCGTGTCGATCTCCCGTTCGAGGTAGCCGGCGAGGCTTTCGAGCGACTCGTCGAGGCGACCGGTCAGCTCGGCGGCCTGGAGGATGCCGACGTAGTACTCGGGGAAGACCTCGGGGTGATTGTCCGCGGCGACGGACAGCAGGCCGCCGTTGCGCAGTTCGTCGATGATCTTGCCGAGCGCGCGCCGCAGTGCGACGTCTTCGGTCTCGTCGCCGATCGTCAGCAGGGCGTCGGTCAGCGGGATGCCGGCCTTCACGAAGACGGCGAGCTGACGCGTGAAGTGCATCAGCTCCTTCTTCTTGACCTTCTCCTTGGTGAGCTCGAGATCGAGCATCCCCCGGCGTTCCTCGATCTTCGTCGGGAACAGGTTCTGGTCGACCAACAACGAGCGCGCGGCGCCGATGGTCTCGGCCTTGGTCACCCCTTCGATCGGGGTGCCCTGGGCATCGATTGCGGCGTAGGCAAATTTCGGCATGTCGGACTCTTTTGCTGAGTGGTGTCGGGCTGGCTAGTGGGCGAACAGGGTTCGGATGACTTCTTGAATGGTGGTGACGTCGTCTTCGACGTTCTGCATTGCTTCTCGGAGCATCGTGCGCATACCTTGAGCAACTGCCAGGCGGCGGAGCTCCTCGGTGGTGGCCCAACCGACGATCAGTCGGCGGATCTCCGGGGTGATCTTGAGCAGCTCATAGATGCCGACGCGGTCGCGGTAGCCGGTACCGGAGCAGTAGCTGCAGCCGACGCCGTGGAAGAACTGGGTCTTCTCGCTGCCGCCCGAGTGCTGGCGGAACACGGCGAGTTCCTCGGCACCGGGCTCGTACGGCTCGCGGCAGTTGTCGCACATCTTGCGGAGCAGTCGCTGGGACACGACGCCGACGATCGACGACGCAACGAGGAACGCCTCGATGCCCATGTCGAGCAAGCGGTGCAGGGCGGCGACCGCATCGGTGCCGTGCAGGGACGAGAGCACGAAGTGACCGGTGAGCGCCGACTGGATGGCGATCCGCGCGGTGTCGGCGTCGCGGATCTCACCGACGAGGATGACGTCGGGGTCCTGGCGCAGGAGGGCCTTGAGCGCCGTGGCGAAGGTGAGGCCCGCCTTGATGTTCGTCTGGACCTGGTTGATACCGGGGAACACGTACTCGACCGGGTCTTCGACCGTGGTGACGTTTTTGCCCGTGTCGTTGATCTCGAGCAGGGTGGCGTACAGCGTCGTCGTCTTGCCGGCGCCGGTCGGCCCGGCGCAGATGACCATGCCGAACGGGGCGTGCACGAGCTTCGCGTACTCCTTGTACGTCTCCTTCGGCATTCCGAGCTCGCCGAGGCCGACCATCGACTTCGACTTGTCGAGGATTCGCATGACGATCTTCTCGCCGAACACCGTGGCGACCGATGCGACGCGGACGTCGATCTCGCGACCGTCGACCTTCGTCGAGAACTGACCGTCCTGCGGTGCGCGCTTCTCGACGATGTTCATCTCCGACATGATCTTCAGGCGGCTGATCAGCGCATTGTGCGCGGTGAGCGGGAGGCTGAACGCCTCGATCAGGTGGCCGTCGACGCGGAACCGGATGCGCAGGCGGTCGTCGAGCGGTTCGATGTGGATGTCCGACGTGCGGTCGCGCAGCGCCTGGCTGACGATGCGGGCGACGAGTTGCACGACCGGCGCCTGGTCGTCGAGGCTGACCGATGCGATCGTCTCCGCTTCCTGGCGCTGGACGTCTTCGGCGTTGAACGTGCCGAGGATCTGGTCGAGGTCGGCGGTCGACCGGTACATCTGCTCGATGATCGAGGTGACCGTCTTGTAGTCGGATGCCTTCCACACGAACCGCATCCCGGTCGCCGTCTCGACCAACTGGCGTCGCGCCGGCGAGGGGTCCGCGGCGTACAGGACGATCGTGCCGTTCTCCTCGGCGACCGGCATCACCTTGTGTTCACGAGCGACCTTCTCGTCGACCTTGACGATCAGCTCCTCGTCGATGTCGCCGGGGTTGCTGTCACCGACGGGAACCTGGCAGGCCGCGCCGATCGCCTGGGCGAGGTCGTTGCGACCGACACCGTGCTTGGTCAGGAGCGAATTGCTGAACACGAGCAGGTCGCCGTCGGCTTCCTGCATCGCCCCCGCGAGCCGCTCCGCTTCCAGCTTGCCGGCCTGCACCAGCGCCTGGCCGGTCGCCATGCACTGCTCGGCAGACTCGCCGCTCGGGCGCGCGTCGACGGCAACGCCCCCACCGGCCGCGGCTTCATCAGATTTTGGTTTGCGGAGTGCCATCGTCTGCCTTCAATCTCTTACTGCTGCGCGTTCGCCTGCTGGGCGAGCGACGCCATCGAATCGGACCCTTCGGTTTCGTGCTGTTCGGCGGCCGGCGTGTGCTCGTTCGTCGGCTCGGTCAGCGGCGACGACGGTGCGGCGAGTGCGATCTCGGCGTCGAAGCCGCCGGCCGGTGTTCCGTGCTGAGCGGCGGCGTCGACTCGGACGAACTGGCTCGGATCGAGGGCGATCAGCGCTCGCTCGACCTCCTCGAGCCGCTCGAGCTGGACGGCGGTCTCGGTGTCGAGGCTCTGGTCCTGCAGTTGGGTCTCGACCTCGGTCAGGCGGACCGAGGTCTTGTCCAGCGACTCGCCGACCGACGTCTGGAAACGCTCCATCTCGATGCGCACGAGCATCGCCTCGCCGGCGGCGCTGGAGACCTTCTCCTTCATCTCCTCCATCGCCTCGGCGTCGACTTCCTTGACGCTCTGCTCCATCTCACGGATCTGCGCGTTGACTTCGTCGAACCGGGTGTTGATCTCGGCGATGCGGTCGTTGATCATGACGATGTTCTCGTCGAGGCCGACGCTGACGCGCCCGACGTAGGCATCGATCTCGGCGATGCGGGTGCCGACGTGCTCGGTGATCCGGGCCTCGGCCGTGGCGATCTTGTCGACGAGACGGGTCTCGGACTCATCGACGCGCTGGCCGACGATGTTGGAGACCTCGGACTGGTGACGGGCTGCCTGCGCGGACACCTCGTCGAGGCGAGCGGAGAGCGTGGCGACCCGTGCTTCGACGTCGGCGGTGACCTGTGTCGACAGGTGGTCCATCCGGGTGTCGACGTCGGCCGACACGTCGTTGATGTGCGCGACCATCCGGCCGGCCTGTTCGTCGAACTTGCGCAGCGTCTTGTCGAGACCGGCGAGATCTGCCTCCGCCTTGTCCTGGCGATGCTCGACCTGGCGCAGGATCGGTCGCGCCGTCGACTCGACCGCGGCGGCCATGCCCTTGTTCGCCTCGTCGACGACGCGGTCGAGACGCTGGTTCAGTTCGTCGTGGCGGCGCTTCGTGCTCGACCCGAACTCGGTCAGTCGGTCCTCGAGCGCCTTCTGGATCTCCTCCTGAAACGTGGAGTTCGTGCGCTGGGCACGCTCCATTCCCGTGGCCAGGGCCCGCAGTTGCTCGTCGAGCAGGGAGCGGTTGTTGCGCTCGGCGAGGATCTCGTCGCGGAGGCGCTGAACTTCGACGGCGACCTGCTGGCTGTACTGCGTCAACTGGTCCTGGACGGCGGCGACGATCTGCTGCTGCATCGCTTGGAGCTGATCATTCATTGCGTCCTCCTTCGTCCGTACGGTGGCGGGTGAGATGTGTCATGTGATCTGTCAATTCATTCAAAGCGCTCGTGCCTTCGTTGATGTATCGACCCGCCCCCGGGCGTTCTTGAGAAATTGCTGAGAGACCGACAAATCCGCCGCCGAACCAGTACCTGCGCCGTGCGACGCGTCGCCACGGGACATCGCGGACGGCGGCGACGACGACGACGCTCACGCCGGGCGGTCGCACGTTCGAGATTCCGTCAGCTTCTTTCCCGTACCTTGACCGTGACCGCACCGAGCCCTGACGCGCTTCACACGAAGTAGAGTCCGAATTCGTGCGCGTCCACCTGGTCGATGGGACCTACGAGCTGTTCCGGCAGCATTTCGGCGCCGCCTCCCGGCACAGCGATTCCCACCCGTACGCCGCCGCAGCGGGCGTCGTCGGTTCGACGCTCGCGCTCGTCGAGGACGGCGCGACGCACGTCGCGATCGCGTCCGACCACGTGATCGAGAGCTTCCGCAACGACCTCTACGCCGGCTACAAGACCAGCGAGGGCATGGATCCTGCGATCACCGCGCAGATCCCCGTGATGGAGCGCGCGCTCGCGGCAGCCGGCTTCACGGTGTGGCCGATGGTCGAAGTCGAAGCCGACGACGCCCTCGGTGCCGCGGCGATCGTCGCGGGCAACGACGAACGCGTCGAGCAGGTCCTCATCGTCACGCCGGACAAGGACCTCGGGCAGTGTGTCGTCGGCAACCGCGTGGTGCAGTTCGACCGGCGCAAGCGCGAGATCATCGACGAGGCCGGCGTCGTCGCGAAGTTCGGCATCGGCCCGGCCTCGATCCCCGACTATCTCGGCCTCGTCGGCGACACCGCGGACGGCTTCCCTGGGCTGGCGGGCTGGGGCGCGAAGAGCGCGTCAGCGGTCCTCGCGCGCTACGGCCACCTCGAGGACATCCCGAAGTCCGCCGGCCAGTGGGACGTCCCCGGCCTGCGCGGCGCGGCGAAGCTGTCCGCGACGCTGCAGGCGAATTTCGACGAAGCGCTCCTCTTCCGGCGCATCGCGACGATCGAGACGAACGTCGACGTCGGCACCGTCGACGAGTGGCGCTGGGCCGGCCCGACGGCCGCGTTCTCCGGCGTCGCGGAGGAGATCGGGTCGCCCGATCTGGCGGCGTACGCCCGCCGCCTCGCCGGACACTGACTCGCGTCGCCGCGGGCGGCCCCGACGCGGAGCGGCCGCCGACTGAGGTGATGACCAGGCGATCTGCGGCACACAGACGATGCCGATGAAGGCTGCTACCTTCCGGTCCTGACCTGGTTCACGGGCGCCCGTTGCACAGGACCCGGTCACCACCTCACTCGACGGCTCACTCGACGCTCCTCGACGGCCTCCCGAATGCACGGCGGACCCTCGCACCCACAATGTTATCCGTTCTCGGCGGCAACGGTGCCGAGCGGCGCTGCGGCAGTTAGCATTTCGGTGGTTCCTCATCCTGGAGGGGTGCGAGAGCGGCCGAATCGGCACGCTTGGAAAGCGTGTGAAGGGCAACCTTCCGAGGGTTCGAATCCCTCTCCCTCCGCCATGTCTGCGTCCTCCGGATCACCCACCCCACGGGGCCCGGCCGGACGGGATCCGATGCGTCTGGCGCTGGCCGAGGCCGGCGCGGCGCTCGACCACGGCGACGTCCCGGTCGGCGCCGTCGTCGTCCGTGCCGGCCGTGTGATCGCGGCCCGCCACAACGAGCGCGAGTTGTCGGGCGACCCGACCGCCCACGCCGAAGTGCTGGCGTTGCGCGACGCCGCGACGCACATCGGCAATTGGCGTCTCGACGACTGCACGATGTACGTCACGCTCGAGCCGTGCGCGATGTGTGCCGGCGCGATGGTCAACAGTCGGCTGCCGAGTCTCGTCTACGGCGCGGCCGACCCGAAGGCCGGCGCGGTCGACAGCCACTATCGGCTGTTGACGGGTGCCGTCCTGAACCACAGGGTGGAAGTGACCGGGGGTGTCGATGCGGCGGAGTCGGCCGAGCTGCTGCAGGCGTTCTTCCGGGCCCGACGGGCCTGACCGGTCGACGCGACCGATTCGGTCACTTGCGCCGGAGGCTGCCGATCAGCCGGCGCAGTGCGCCGGCCCGTTCGTCGATTTCCTCGTCCGGTTCGTCGTCGACGAACACGACCGATGCGACGCCGCCGGTCTGCTCTGCCGCCTGGCCGGCCCGGGCGTACACCGCCTCGGCGCTCATCGCCGCCGTCGGCGGTGCGAAGCCACCGGGGCCGGATGGCTCCTGCTCCTGGTTCGAGCCGTCTTCACCGGCGGCCGACGATTCCGGTTCGGCGCCGGCCATCGAGGGCAGGAAGGTCGACGATGTCGACGCGGCCTCGATCGCGGCGAGCGCCCGGCGGACGGCGTCGATGACGTCGTCTGGTTGCTGTTCGGTCGGTGTCGCGTCCTCACTGAGCACCAGTGGCGGCATCTCGAACCGCAGTGCGGGTTGTTCGGGTTGCGGTGACGGCGCAGGCTCGCCTGCCGCCGTGTCGGACCAGTCCGGCAGGTTCAGATCCAGATCGTCGAGGCTGAAGGCGAGGTCCGCCGCCCCGGGCGATTCGGCGGGGTCGGGCCCCGGTTCGATCGCCGCGTCGTCCGCGTCGACGGCCGGGGGCTGGTCGTCGGCCTCCAGCGATGCCTCGACGTCGGCCCAGAAGTGCGACGACACCTCGGGGTCGAAACCGAGCTGTGTGTCGGTCGCGACCGGCGCGGCGTCGGCGTCGATCGTCGGAACGCCGATCGCCTGATCGCCCTCGATCTCGTCGGCGGGGGCGGCCGGGACGATCGGCGCCTCCGCGCGTGGCGCAATCCCGAAGATCGTCTCGAAGACGGCATCGAAACCGGCGTCGGGTGCCTCGGCCTGCGGGTTCGTGTCTGCGCCGGTCCCGACGTCGGTCCCGGCATCCGTCCCGACGTCAGTCCCCGCATCATCCGCCTCGCTGCCGGCATCGGGGTCCGCGTCGGCATCGGCCGCTGCGTCTGCGTCGGCGTCGGCGTCGGCATCGGGGTCCGCGTCGGCGTCTGCGTCGGCATCGGCCGCCGTGTCTGCGCCCGCGGCGTCGGCTGCGTCGCCGTAGGCCGGGTCGACCGCGCTGTCGTGGAGGCTGTCGACGTCGTGACCTGCCGGCTCGTCGAGGCCGGCTGACGGTTCGGTGTGGTCCGCGAGTTCGCCCACGGGCTCGTCCACTTCGGTCCGGGTCGACGCGTCGGCGATCTCGACGTCGAACGGCATCGGCGGTTGTTCGAACGGCGACGCGGTGATCGAGTCGTCCGTCACGGCCTCGACCGCATCGTCGTCGGCTTCGTCATCGGGCCCCGTCGCGCGATCCGTCTCGGCCTCGATCGACGCCGGCAGCTCCTGTTCGGTGCCGTCCGGCCACAGGATCTGGAAGTCCTCGTCGAACATGATCGCGGTGTCGTCGTCTTCGGCGACGGCGCTCGAGGTCACGACGATCTCGTCGAGTTCCAGCAGCGGCAAGGCCGCGTCGACCACCGGCCGACCCCAGCCCGACTCGTCAGCGTCGTCGTCGTACTCGTCGACCTCGGACTCGTCGTCGAGCGTCCCGTGCAGCATCGTCGCGTCGAGCGCGGGCAGTGGTTGCGGCTCGGTCGCGAAGGCCGCGCTCGGCGGCGCGAGTGGCACGACATCGGGTTGATCCCACTCGATGCGCACGTCGTCGGGGCACTGCCGCCGATCGCCCGACGGCAAGCCGGGAAGCCTCGAGGTCACCGAGTCGTCGATCTGCGCGACCTGGCCGACCGGCGCGAGCTGCGCGGGGTCGACCGGTGCGACGAACCAGCGATGGATGCCGGAGGCGTGGTGCCGGTAGGCCGTCAGCCGGAACGTGGTGGCCGGGCGATTCGCGAGCTCGGTCAGGAGGGTGTCCGTCTTCAACTCGACGAACACGGTCACGGCGTCGCGATCGACCGACGGGTCGCGGTCGAAGAGTCGGCCGAGATGCTCGACACCGCCGACGCGGACGACCCCGCGGTCGATCTGTGAGGCGTCGACGATGCCCGCGTCGAGCAACTGCTCGCACAGCGAAGGATCGCCGGCGCGCACCGCGTGGTAGGCGATGCCGTTGTCGAAGTACGCAGTGATCTGGTGGGACGCGTCGAAGACGATCTCGCCGGTGAACTGCTGCTCGCGGGCGGCGTCGAGGACGAGCCAGCCCGGGCTCGCGTCGGCCGCGGACAGCGCTCTCAGATCCGGTGTGTGGGTCATCGCTTCGGAGTTGCTCGTGTCGAACATCATGTCAGGCCACCTCGGCCCCGCTCGTCGCAAGTTCGCTTCGTTCGATCTTCGCGAGCAGTGTGATCAGGATCTCGACCACGACCTCCCGGCCGGAGTCTGGATCGTTGAGTTGGCAGGCCACCACGGCCTCCCCGTCGAGTGCGCCCAGTGAACGGGCGAGCCGCTTGGCGATCTCGAGATCGTCGCATCGGTTGACGGCGATCACCGCAGGGACGCGGAGTTCGGCGAGCAGAGAGCGGAGTTCCACGCCCGCACCGGGGTGCGTCTGCCTCGCCTCCGCGTCGATCACGAACGCGACGATGTCGACGTCGCCCTTGAGGATGTTGGTCATGAATCGGAACCGGGGCTGGCCGGGCGTTCCGAACAGCAGCAACCGGACGTCGTCGCCCTCGATGCTGTACGTACCGAAGTCCATCGCGACCGTCGTGTGCGCCTTGACGTCGGACTCGTCGCCGCTCGTCACGACGTCGGTCGAGATCACCTGCGTCTGCGAAACCGACTGGATCAACGACGTCTTGCCTGCCGCGAAGGGGCCGGTGACCAGGATCTTGAAGGTGTGGTCGCTCATCCCGACTCCCCGGCGAGCCACGCCGCGCGCGACTGGACGAAGCGTCGGAGATGCGACTGGTCGACGCGGCGAGTGGTCAACAGCGCGAGTACCCGCTTGGGGCCGATCGGCCAGAGCAGCAGCAGGCCCTCATCGTGGTCGATCACCAGCTGGCGCAGTTCCCGACCGCCGCCGATTCCCGCGAGCTGGTGGGCGAGGCCCATGCCGGCCGCGAGCAGTGCGGCGTGCGCGGCCGAGTTCGGCATCGAGGCGTTGCGGGCAACTGCGAACCCGTCGATGGATGCGACGAGCGAGCCGTGCACGCCGTCGACGACCTCGACGAGCTCGTCGAGCACGAACGCCAGCGGGGGTGCCGTCGTCACCTTCGACTGCGCAGGATCACCGGCGACCACGGGCGGTGGGGCGAGCGGGGCGGAGCCGGGCGGAGCGGACGGCGGACGGGCGTCGGCCGGCGCCGACGAACCGGACGAAGCACCAGTGTTCACCGCATCCGGGGGTACCCGACCCCCTGTCTTGACCGATTCCATACACTTCTATCGGTCGCCCGTCGCGGGAGCTTGAACGGCTCGACGCGATATCGACCGGCGACATTCCCCGGTAGTCTCGACGCCGGAAGGCTGCCAGAGCGGACGAATGGGACGGCCTCGAAAGCCGTTGAAGTCTTCGGGCTTCCGTGGGTTCGAATCCCACGCCTTCCGCCACTACGTCCACGGGCGTCCATGGAGATCGAGCGGATGAGCGAAGCCCCGTCACGGCGGGGTCTCGCTCATCGCTTGACGGAAGCGGTCAGCCGCAGACGGTCTCGTTCGGCGGCGCGATCAGTTGCACGAGGTAGTCGTGGACGACGTCGTCGACGCAGCCGTTGACGCGGTAACCGGTGTGCTGGTTCGCCTCGACGACCACGAGCCGGCCGTCCTCGAGGGCCTCGGCCATGTTGCGGCTGCTGGACAGCGGCGTGGACGGGTCACCCGTCGTCCCGATCACGACGATCGGGCCCGCACCGACGCCGGTGATCTCGATCCGCGGGTCGATCGCCGGCGGGAAGAACGTGCACGTGTACGAACCCGTCGTGTACGGGAACAGCCGCGGCGCGACGTCGAGCAGCTCCTGCGCCTGGGCATCGGCTTCCTCCACCGTCAACCGGGTCGGGTCGTCGGCACACGAGATCGCCTGGAACGACTCGAGCAGGTCGGTGTAGGAACCGTCCGCGCTTCGTTGGAAGTAGGCGTCCTGGAGCTGGAGCAGCCCGCGGCCGTCACCGGCGGCCGCGTCCTCGAGTGCCCGTTCGAGCACGGGCCAGAACTGGTCGGAGTACATCGCCCGGACGACACCGGTCACGGCGACACCGAGGTTGACGTCGACCCTGCCCTCCGGCCCGGGCAACGGATCCTCGTCGAGCCGGTCGAACAACCCGTCGAACGCCGTCGCGGCATCACCGCCGTTGTGGAAGCGGCAGCCGGAATCCTCACTGCACTCGTCGAGGAACGTGTTCAGCGCCGCTTCGAAGCCGACCCACTGCTGCCGTGTCTGTTCGAGCGTGTCGGCGGTCGGGTCGGCGGCGCCGTCGAGCACCGCGGCGCGCACCGTCGTCGGGAACAGCGTCGCCCACGTCGCCCCGAGCTCACTGCCGTAGCTGAAGCCGAAGAACGACGCCTGCTCCTCGCCCAACGCCTGGCGGATCGCGTCCATGTCGCGGGCGGAGTTGTTCGTCCCGATGTACTGCAGCGGCGTGCCGACTCGCTCGATGCAGCGATCGGCGAACTCCTGCGCGAGCTCGACGAGCCGCTCGCGTTCGGCGTCGTCCTCCGGCGTGATGTCGATCTCGGAGAAGAACCGGTCGTACTCCGAGTCGTCGACGCAGTCGACGGCACCACCGCTGACGCCGGTGCCCCGCGGATCCCATCCGACCACATCGAAGCGGTCGGTGATCTCGGAGTGGAACCAGCTGGTCGCCTCGATGCCCATCGAACTCGCCGGCGAGCCGGGGCCGCCGTTGTTCACGAGCAACACGCCGACCCGAGCGTCGTCTCTCGCTCGATGGCGTGTCACGTACAGCTCGATCGTGTCGCCCTGGGGATCGGCGTAGTCGAGCGGCACGGTCAACCACCCGGCATCGACGCGCGATCCGAGCGGTTCGAAGTCGATCGCGTACTCGATCGGCTCCGGCGGCGCGGTCGTCGTTGTCGTCGGGGCCGGTACGGCGGGGTCATCGGCCGGTGGTGTCGTCGTCAACGGCGGCACGGTCGTCGGGATCGTGGTGATCGCGCGGGTCACCGGCGCCGGGACGGGGTCGTCGGAACCCGAACAGGCGGCGAGCGCGACCGCAACGGCCACGACGACGAGGCGGGCGGTGACGCCGCCGGTGGGCACCGACCGCCGTGTTCGTCTCGGGGTCGCACGCGCCATCCGGATCCAGGGTACGCCGGGACGTCCCGACCGCGGACGCACCGGACCCAACGTCTGCAAATCGTCAAGTCGACGGTTGCCTCCTAGCGTTGGCGGTATGCGGATGGCCCCTCACCACATGCTGCCCGGTGACAAGGACGCGCTCGACGGCGTGCAACTCGCCGACGGCACGCTGCGCCGCGTCTGGGGCTTCGCCCGGCCGTACCGGGCGACGATCGCGATCTTCCTCGTCGCCATCCTGGCCGCGGCGCTGCTCGCGCTCGTTCCCCCGTTCGTCGTGCGCGAGATTCTCGACAACGCAATCCCGAATGCGATCGACGACGGCAACCGGGCGCCGATCATCTGGCTGGCCGGCATCGCGGTGTTCGCCGCGGTCGCGGACGCGGGGCTCGCCATTCTGCAGCGTTGGACGAGCGCACGGGTCGGCGAGGGGCTGATCTACGACCTGCGGCGCGAGCTGTTCGCCAAGGTGCAGCGGATGCCGATCGCGTTCTTCACGCGCACGCCGACCGGTGCGATCACGTCGCGTCTCGGCAATGACGTCGTCGGCGCACAGTCGGCGCTGACGAGCACGCTCGGCAGCGTCGTCAGCAACGTGATCGTGCTCGTCACGACGCTGGGGGCGATGCTCGCGCTCGAATGGCGGCTGACGCTGCTGACGCTGATCGTGCTCCCCGTCTTCATCGTGCCGGCGCGCCGGGTCGGGTCACGGCTGCAGGCGATCTCGCGCGAGCAGATGGGCTACAACGCGTCGATGAACACCCAGATGACCGAGCGGTTCAACGTCTCGGGCGCGATGCTCGTCAAGCTGTTCGGCTCCGGCGAACGAGAGCGCAGCGCGTTCGAGCGTCGGGCGCGCGGCGTGCGCGACACCGGTGTGCGGTCCGCGCTGTACGGGCGAGTGTTCTTCGTCGCACTCGGCCTCGTCGGTGCGATCGGGACCGCGGCCGTGTACGGGATCGGCGCGCTGATGGTCGTCGACGGTGACATCTCCGCCGGCA
>JAHEKY010000152.1 GCA_024644465.1 Ilumatobacteraceae bacterium
CACCACCATCCGCGAGTGCGTCGATTCCGGACCAACCCGGTCGCTCCGCGACGGTCTCGGCGGTCTCGCCGCAGTACTTCGTGCAGGCGAGGAAGATCAGATCGGGGTTCTCGGCGATGATGAATTCGGCGTTGAGCTGCGGATACGGGTTGCCGTCGCCGACCGCGTCGGCGATGTTGACCAGGCCGATCCGGTCGTAGACCGCACCGATGAAGGTGTCGCTCGTGACCGAGAAGTACGTGTCGTCCAACTCGTGGTAGTAGGTCAGCGGCTCGTCGAGTTCGGGAAGCCCGGCGACGATCTCGTCGACCTCGGTCCGCATCTGTCCGACCAGCTCGGCCGCCTCGGCAACGTGACCCGTTGCGGCGCCGAGTTGCTCGAGTTGGGCGTAGACGTCGTCGAACGTGCCGGCCGCCGGCCCTTCCCAGTGTGCGATCTCGAGCGAGTCGAGTTGTGACAGCAGGTCGGCGTTGGTGCCGTCGGTGACAACCAGATCGGGCTCGAGCCCGGCGATCGCCTCGACGTTGGGCTCGAATCCGGACAACCCCTGCATCTTGACGGCCGCCGCGGGCGGGTGGTTCGAGAAATCGTCCACGGCCAGCACCTGGTCGCCGGCTCCGATCGCATAGAGCATCTCGGTGGCGGTCGGCGACAGCGAGATGATCGCCGTCGGTACCTCGTCGCTCGGCGGCGCGGTCGTTTCGGGTGCTGCCTCGGTCGTGCCCGCGCCGATCGTCGTGCCCTCGGTGATCGTGCCGGACCCGATCGTGGTCACCGTGGTGCCTGCGGCGATCGTCGTGCCGTCCTCGATGGTCGCCGAGTCGATCGTGGTCGCCTCGGTCGTCGATTCGCTCGTCGATTCGCTCGTCGACGGCGCGGTTGCGTCGGGGTCGTCGTCGCCGCACGCCGCGGTGATGAGCGCGAGGCCGGCGACGATGCCGGCAAGCGTCTTGATGCGCATGGATGTTCCTCCACGTTGGGAGGACAAGTGGGTCAGGAGACCGGGAGACCCGATCTGCGAACCGCCCTTGCCTCGAGGGTCTGGGTTTCGCGCACAGAGGGGTCGACCGGGCTCGTCCAGATCTGGTCTGGAACCACCGTTGCGGGACAGCGCCGGGATCTCACCGGACTTCGCACCAACCGTGCGGGCAGAACGATACACGGTCGGGCGAGCCGCCGCGGATTCCCGTAGGCTCGCCGGCCTGATGACCGACCAGACCGACGGCACCACGACCGAGGCGCTCACCGACGATCCCCGACCCGACGGATTGCGGTCCGCCACCTCCCTCGTGCTCGTCAACACCGGCAACGGCAAGGGCAAGAGTTCGGCCGCGTTCGGGGTGATGCTCCGGGCGCTCGCCGCCGACTGGCAGGTCGCCGTCGCCCAGTTCATCAAGTCGAGCGACTGGAAGGTCGGCGAAGAGCGGATGGGGCGCCAGCTCGGTGTCGAATGGCACGCGTTCGGCGACGGGTTCACCTGGGACTCCGACGATCTCGACCAGGACATCGCGCACGCGCGAGCGGGGTGGGAGACAGCCACGCGGCTGATCGCCGCTGGAGCGCACCAACTCATCATCCTCGACGAGCTCACGTACCTCTGCACCTGGGGTTGGATCGACGTCGCCGACGTCGTGGCGGCAATCGTCGACCGACCCGAGCACGTCAACGTCATCGTCACCGGTCGGGATGCACCGGCCGAGCTGATCGACATCGCCGACACCGTGACCGAGATGACCGAGGTCAAGCACGCGTACCAGCAGGGCATCCGCGCCAAGCGGGGCATCGACTACTGACCATGCCCGCCTCACCGATCGGGAACACTCCCTGACATGCTCACCGTGCTGCTCGGAGGGGCCCGCTCGGGCAAGAGCTTGCTCGCCGAACAGATGGCGTTGGCGTCGACCGGTCCCGTGGCGTTCGTTGCGACCAGCCCGCAGATCGACGGCGACGACGACCTCGCGGCCCGGGTCGCACGCCACCGGGCTGAGCGGCCCACCCGCTGGACGACGATCGAGGAGGATCTCGATCTCGCCGGAGCGATCGAGCGCAGCGGCGATGCCTTCGTCGTCGTCGATTGCCTGACCACCTGGGTCGGCAACCTGCAACACCACGGCAGGACCGAGTCCGACGTGCTCGCGGCGTGCGACGCCGCGCTGGCGGCGATCGCATCGCGGGTCAACGCGACCGTCGTCGTCACCAACGAGGTCGGGCTCGGGATCGTGCCGGCCAACGAACTCGTTCGCACCTACCGCGACGTGCTCGGCAGGGTCAACCAGCGATGGGTCGCCGCCGCCGACCACGCCCTGTTCCTCGTGGCCGGGCGCGCCATGCCGCTGCACTCCCCGCACGATCTGCTCAGGTGAGCACGTGAGCGAGCGCCTGCGCACGGCACTGAGCGAGCTTCCGACGTCCGACGACGACGCGGCGGCGGACGTGCGCGCACGGGCCGACCAGGTGCTCCGACCGACTGGAGCGCTGCAACGACTCGACGACGTCGCGGCTCACATCGCGGGCTGGCAGGGCACGACGAACCCGTCGATCGAGCGACCCGCCGTGTTGGTGTTCGCCGCCGAGCACGGCGTGGCGTCGGCGGGCGTGAGCGCCTATCCATCCGACGTCACCGGCGCGATGCTCGCCGCCGTCCACGCCGGGAAGGCGACGATCAACGCGCTGGCACGCGTCGTCGGCGCCGAACTGGAGGCCGTCGATGTGGGAGTCGGCGACCCGACGGGCGACATCCGCCACACTGCCGCCGTCGCGCCCGAACGTCTCGACGACATCGTCACGACCGCCTTCGCTGCGGTCGATCGAATGGTCGACCGCGGATCCGATCTGCTGGTGCTCGGTGAGCTGGGCATCGGGAACACGACGGTCGCCGCCGCCCTCCCGGCCGCCCTCCTCGGCGGCGAGGTGGCCACGTGGGTCGGACGCGGCACCGGTGTCGACGATGACGGCCTGCACCGCAAGCGAACCGCCGTCGAATGCGCCGTCGCACGCATCCGTGGCCACGACGACCCGATCGACGTGATGCGCGAGATCGGAGGTGCCGAGCTGTGCGCCATGGCCGCCGCGTGCACGCGCGCCCGCCAGCACCGCCTCCCCGTGGTCATCGATGGCTACGTCGCCACGTCGGCGTTGCTGCCGCTCCACATGGCACGGCCCGGGGCGCTCGACCACTGCCTCGTCGGCCACCGTTCGGCCGAGCCCGGTCACCGCGTGCTGCTCGATCATCTCCAGCTGCAGCCGTTGCTCGACCTCGGAATGCGTCTGGGCGAAGGGAGCGGTGCACTGGCGGCGGTGCCACTCATCCGCATGGCGTGTGTCGCCGTCGTCGATGTCGCGACCTTCGACGAATGGTTCGGAGAATGATCGCGATACTGGGCGCATTCCAGTTCCTGACCCGTATCCCCATCCGGACCGGGCACGCCGTACCCCACCACCGCATCGTCGTCTGGTTCCCAGTGGTCGGATTCGTGATCGGAGCCGCCGTCGGCGGCGTCGCGGCCGGCCTCGACGAGCTGGTTCCGCCAGTGGTCGCCGGTGCGTGCGCGGTTGCGATCGGCCTGCTGATCACCGGCGCGTTCCACGAAGACGGTCTCGCCGACGTCGCCGACGCCTTCGGGGGCGGCTGGACCCGCGACCAGCGACTCGAGATCTTGAAGGACTCGCGCCACGGCACCTATGGCGTCGCCGCGCTCGCCACATCGATCGTGATCCGCGTCGCCGCGGTCGGCTCGATGCCGGCGGGTGCCGCGATGTTCGCCTCGATGGTCGCGGCGCACATGCTGGCGCGGGCTGCGATCCTCGCTGCGCTCCTCACGATCCGGCCCGCGTCCGAGAGCGGTCTCGGCGCCGACGCCGCCCGGACGATGCGACGCGCGACCGCCACGATGAGCATCGTCGCGGCCGGTGCGCTCGCGGTGCTCGTCGTCGGGTGGTGGGCGGTGCCGATGATCGGCGTCGCGGCATTCGGTACCGCCGCGACCGGCTGGCTGGCGCTGCGCAAGATCGACGGCATCGCCGGCGACGTGTTGGGCGCGATCGAGCAGGTCGTCGAATGCCTGGTGCTCGTCGTCGCCAGCGGTCTCGCCGCCCGCTACGCGATCTGGTGGGTCTGACCACGCTCCGCATACCATGCGCACATGAGCACGACGATCGAACGGATCGGACCTTGATTCGTGACACGCATGTCGTGGTGGGCAGCCCCGCGTTCGACGACGACCTCGCAACGTTGCTCGACGATCACGGCTTCCAGATCGACGCCATCTTCCCGGCCGACGCGCCCTCGACGGCCATCGTCTCGAGTCAGGGCGTCCGGTTGCGGCTCGAGCGCGACGCGGCGGCGACGCCCGTCCGATTGCACGTGCTGACCGACGATCGCACCGGCTCGGTCAGCCTGCCGGGCGGCTCGACACTCGAGTACCGACCGTTCACCACGACCTACACGCTGCCCGCCAACGACGCGACTTTGGTGGTCACGCACGACGACGGCCGCTCGGCGGTCGGACGCGCGGGCATGCGATACCGCGACCTGATTCCCGATCGGTGGGGCGGGAGA
>JAHEKY010000153.1 GCA_024644465.1 Ilumatobacteraceae bacterium
CGTCGACACGCGGTTGCCCGCGCCGCCGGCCGCCGACGAGGCGGTGCGCGTCGCCGAAGCGATCGATCAGATGGCGCTCGACCATGCGGTGTTGACGATGGTCGCCCGGGACGACCTCGCCGACGGCGGAATGGCCCACGTCGCCGAGTGCGTCACCACGATCCGGCGGCGTCGGCCGGCCGCACGCATCGAGACGCTGATCTCCGATGTCAAGGGTGACGACGCCGCCCTCGAACTGCTCTTGGCAGCTCGACCGGACGTGCTGAACCACAACATGGAGACCGTCGCCCGCTTGCAGCGCGCCGTCCGGCCGTCAGCGGGCTATGCCCGGTCGCTGTCGGTGCTGGCGAGGGCGAAGGCGGCGGGTCTCGTCGCGAAATCCGGATTCATGGTCGGGCTCGGCGAGTCCGACGACGAGGTCGTCGGCCTGCTCGGGGACCTCGCCGAGATCGGTGTCGACATCGTGACGATCGGCCAGTACCTCCGGCCGACCTCGCACCACCTCCCGGTGGCGAGATACGCCGAGCCGGCCGAGTTCGAACGGTGGAAGCGGATCGGCGAGTCGCTCGGCATCGGCCACGTCGAAGCGAGCCCGCTGACCCGCTCGAGCTACCACGCCAAGGCCGCGGCCGACGCGGTCGACGCCCCGGTGGCCACGCCGGTCGTGCTCGCCGACCACTGATCAGCCGGCGACCGCGTGCCGCTCCGGCCGGCGACCCGGTCAGGACCGTGTGGTGACGTCGGCGACGGTCGTGATGTCGGCGACGACTGCGGCATGGTCGCTCGGCCAGATCGCGGCACCGTCGACGTCGACGGGCGCGGTCCCGGCGGTCCACGTGCGGATCGGGTTGCCGACCGGCTTCGGCCGTGGCCACGACACGAACAGGTAGTCGATTCGCCGGTCCGGCCACGCGCTGCCGGCCGTGAGTGGGTTCGCCGAACGCCACGTTTCGCCCACGCCGTCGCCGCACTGCTCCCACGCGTCGGAGAAGACGACGCCGTCGACACCGGACGCCCGCCCGGTCAACATCCGCACCTCGTCGGAGTCCGGAACCGCGTTCACATCGACGCCGAGGAGCAGCGGCGGGTCGCGGTCCGGATCGCCCCGCCACATCGTCGCGAGCTCGAGCAACCGACGCGCCTGGGCGACTCGCGTCGCCGACGCGTCGAAGCGATGGTCGAGATGGGCGGATGCGACGGGCCAGGGCCCGGCCGGCGACAGCACGACACCGCCGATGACGCTGCGATGGCTCGGGGCGCCCGTCGAGCTGGGCAGCGTGACCGAGTCGATCCTCTCGATCGGCCAGCGGGAGAGCACGGCGTTGCCGAACGAATGGCCGTCGTACAGCACCGGGTCGGTACGGACCGCATGCATCGCCAGTTCGCCGGCGAGGATCGCGACCTGATCCTCGTCGGCGGTGCTCCACACCTCCTGCAGGCAGACGACGTCCGGATCGACGGAGCGGATCGTGTCGACGATCGCCCGCTGGCGGCGCGCGTACTCGCCGAATCGCCACCACAGGTTCCACGTCATCGCGCGCAGTGCCATCGCCGCCATCATGGCCCACGGCCGCGCTCGCGCGCCCCGTCGGTACTCTCGCGACCGTGAGCACGAGGTGGTCGGTCGAGCAGGTCGAGTCGGTCGCTCCGTCGGCCGCGGCCGTCAGCGCGGCCCAACCGCTCGCGTCGCCGACGCGCTGGTCGGGCACCGGTGCCGACGACGGCGCGGTCTGGGGTTCGTGCCGCGGCAGCGGCGCCGAGCCGTACGACACGATGGTCGATCACCGCAACGTCGGGTTCGCGTGCACGTGTCCGAGCCGGCGCACGCCGTGCAAGCACGCGATCGCGCTGCTGCTGCTCTGGGCGCGGGGCCAGGTGGCCGACACGGCAGCTCCGGCCGCGGTCGCAGTCTGGCTCGCCCGCCGCGACGCACGACGTTCCGCTCAGGATGCCGCGGCGCCGGACACCGCATCGACCGGCGCCGAGGCAGCGCCGGCCGACGGTGGCGGGCGCGGCGGCGACCCGGGCGATCCGGGTGGTGACGATCATGATGACCGACCGCCTCCCGAACTGGATCGCGACGCAGCTCGCGACGATCGTGTCGCCCGGATGCATGCCGGGCTCGTCGAGCTCGACCGGTGGCTCGACGACCGGATCCGTACGGGTCTGGCCGACCCGTCCCTCGCGCAGTACTCGACATGGGACTCGCTGGCGGCTCGCCTCGTCGACGCCCAGGCCGGCAGCCTCGCGAACCGGATCCGGCGCTTGGCGGGTCTCGTCGGCGCGTCGCCCGGCTGGCACGACGACGTGCTCGGCGAGCTCGGGCTGCTGCACCTGCTGGCGCAAGCGGGGCGGCGGCTCGGTTCGCTGCCGGACCCCCTCGCCGACTCGGTCGCGACGACCGTCGGATGGCAGGTCCGCCAGGCCGACGTGCTCGCCGGCGTTCCCGACACGGACGACTGGGTCGTCGCCGGGCGCAGCGACATGCGCGAAGACCGCATCGAGGTGCGCCGCTTCTGGCTCCGCGGCACCAATTCGGGACGGTGGGCGCTCGTGCTCTCGTTCGCCGCATATCAGCAGAGCCTCGACACCTCGCTGTCGGTCGGCACGGTGGTCTCCGCTGATCTCCATCGCTATCCCGGCCCCGCCCTGCGTGCCCTCGTCGGCCGACGCCACGCCGATGCCTCCGGCCCGGCCGCGCCGCCGGCATCGACGGTCGCCGGAGCATGCGACGAGCTGGGTTCGATGCTCGCGGTCGAGCCCTGGCTCGATCGGCTCCCGGTGACGGTTCGCGCCCGCCTCGTTCGGTCCGGTCCGGCGTGGGCGCTGACGGACGCGACCGGGAGCTTGCCGGTGCTCGACATGCCTCGGTCGGTCGCCCCCGGCGTCGTGTCGCTGCTCGCCGCCACGGCGGGCGACGAGGCCGACATCACGGTCGAGTGGACGCCGCACGGCATCATCCCGCTCGCAGTTCATCTCGACGACCGCACGCTCGACATCGGGCCGCGTGCCGACGCGTCGTTCGTGGGGGCGGCATGAGCGCCACCGCGGAGACCGGCGCACCGATCGTCACGGTGGAAGCGCACTGGCGCGAACTCGTGACGACCGCGCTGCTCGGCACCGATCGCCGGCCGCCGCCGGAGCCCGAGGGCCCGCTGGCAGAACTCGTCGCCGACACCGCCCGGGCCGCGCCGTCGGAACGGATGCTCGCACTCGTCGCGGCCTGCACCGCCGTCCGCCGCGCGGGGGTCCTCCCCGGGCCACCACTCGGGCGGCTCGTGCCACCGGAACCGGACGAGCGGCCGGTGTGCGTCCCGGCTGCTGTGGCCCGGTGGCATCACATCACCCGATCGTGGCCGGTGCTCGAAGACGAGTGGTTCCTGACCCTCGTCAGCAATGGCTGGCGGGCCGCACCCGAACTCGTTCCCGCGATGCTGGCGCGCCATCGCGGCGACGCCGTACGGCGGACGCGGGCGATGGTCGCCGCGGGTGCACTCGGCGGTTGGCTCGTCGAGCACGTGCCGGAACTCGCGCCGCGGGTGCAGCTCGCCGCGGCGTCACCGGACTCGATCGCAGAGGTGCCGCCGTTGCCGATCCCGCCGGATCTCGCCGAATTGCTCGATCGGCCGGGGCACGAGAGCGCCGCGGCGCTGGTCGCCGGGCTCGAGGGTGGCGCATGGGGGCCGCCGCACCGGGCGGTACTGATCAACCTCGTCGCACGGATCCGCCCCGACGCACTCGCCGAGATCGGCATCGCGCTCGCGGCGGTCGACCCCGCGGCACCGGGGCATGGCCTCGCCGGGCTGCTCGCCGACCTCGCCGTGACGCGGCAGCGGATGCTCGACGAACTGAGCCGGTGATCGGCGACTCGCCCGACCTCGGCGGGCGCCGACGGTCAGTCGGCGAGTTCCTCGTCGAGCTGCTTGACGAGGGTCTTCGACGCGACCGCCCGGTAGCTCTCCTCGACGAAGTCGAGCAGGACGTCGGTGTCCTCCTCGGGCAGGTCGGCGAACGGGATGTAGGTCCAGCCGTGCCGGCCGAGCCCGTAGCCCATCGGCGTCGCGCCGGGCAGCGACAGCGCGTGGTCGAGCGATTCGGTCAGCTTCACGCTCAAACCCGGCTCGTTCTGGGTGCCGTAGAACGCGAAGATCTTCTTGCCGACCTTCGTGACGTGTCCCTCGTCCCACGGCGTGTCGAGCCACGCCTCGGGGAGCGAGAGACCGAACCCTTCGAGTTGGTCCTGGAGTTTCTTCGCGCTGCGAACACTGACGACGGCCATGCGTCCATGTTCGCGCGTTCCGGGCGCCGGCATCGCACGGAGGTCCGTCGCCCGGCCGACCGCACGCGTGCAATGTGACACGCGGTCACTAACGTCGGCTGCGATGAGTGTCGATCCGGCAGAAGTGCTGCGGCCCCACGCCGAACAGCAGTTCGCGCACGAGCTGGCCGCCCTCGCGGCAGCGGACGAGCACATCCGTCCGCCCGGCTGGAACCTGTCGCCGTGGGCGGTCGTGCAGTACCTGCTCGGGGCGACACTGCCG
>JAHEKY010000070.1 GCA_024644465.1 Ilumatobacteraceae bacterium
AATTCCACCCGCGCCGCCCAGCCCCGGCGTCCCGTCCGGATCGAGCACCGTTCCGCCGGTGCCACCGCCGGGAGCGGGCGAGCCCGGCCCGCTCAGCCCGCCCTGACCACCGTTGCCGCCCCGCGTCTGGGAATCACCCCCACCGGCGCCCGGCTCGCGGCCAGCCGCATCGGCGCCATCCGCGGCGCGGCGGGCCTCGCCTGCGGTCGCACCGCCGGACAGGCCGTCGGCACCGCGGCCGCTGTTGATCGTCGAGCGTTCGATCAGCACCTCGTCCGCGCCGTCGACGAGCACGCCGACGCTGGCCCCACCGTTGAGCCGGGCGGCCGAATCGCCACCGTCGCCTGCGACGATCCGGCTGTCCTCGATGTGCACGACGTCGGCGTCGATCACCTCGATCGCGATCGAGTGCTCGTCCGGGCCGCCGTCGGCACTCGTCAGCTCGACGGCGGAGAACCAGCGCTCCCCCGACCCCTCGACGCGCAACGAGATCGGTGCGCCGTCGATCACGACCCGTCGCGTCACGTCACGGACCCAGTCCTCGTCGAAGCCGCCGTAGAGGCTCATCCCGCTCGTGAACAGCAACGTGTCTGGCGCGGCGTACCTCCCGAGGCTGCGGACGTACACGTCACGACCGTCCGCGGCGGCCGCCACGCCTCGTGCGACGCTGCGGTAGGGAGCGGCGAGCGACCCGTCGCCGCCATCGTCGCCTCGTTCGCCGTCGACGAAGACGGCCCGGTCGGCGTCTTCGAACACGCGCACGACGAGGTCGTCGGTCGCGACGCCGTCGGTGCCGGCGACCTCGAGTCGGAACGCCAGCGTCGTCACGTCGTCGGGCGTCATCACGACTGCGGCCGGCCCGGCCAGGGTTCCCGTGCCGCCGGTGACGTCCGGCCCGGACGTCTGCGTCCACCGCACGGCCTCGTCCGGCGTCTCCTCCGCGAGGTTGGCGGCCGTCAGCGTCACCGCGGACGCGCGGTCGACGGCCAGGTCCGGCCCGGCGTCGGCGACCGCGATGATCGGCACCGTCGACGTCGTCGTCGAAGTGGAGGTCGTCGACGTGGAGGTCGAACTCGACGTGGTCGTGTCGGACGCCACGGTCCCGAGCGACACGGTCGGGGACGTCGCCGTCGGTGAATCGTCACCTGATCGGGTGAGCGCGAAGGCGATGATCCCGACGAGCAGCACGACGACCGCGCCGACGCTCAGCCCGATCACGAGGTTGCGCTGTCGCCGTTCGTCGCGCAGCAGCGAGTTGCCGTCGTCGTGCGGCATCGGCGGCGGGAGCGGCGGGAAGTCGGGAGGGTCGTAGGTCATCGCACGCGTCTCTCGGCCAGACCGTAGCCACCAGCTCAGCCACCGCGGCGGCACCTCGCCACAACGGCGGGGGTCGTCGCTCGGCCGGCCAACCGTCCGGCGTCGCCCGACCTCAACCGGCGAGGAGGTGGCGGCGCAGCAGGTCGAGCGCGGTGATCACGGAGAACTGCCGCATCTGCTCGCGTTGGCCGGGCAACCGGACGTGACGGACGTCGTCGAAGCCCGGCCCGACCATCCCGACGAACAGCGTTCCCGCGGGTTGCCCGTCCTGGCCGGCCGGACCGGCGACGCCGGTCAGCGCCAGGCCGACGTCGGCGCCGAGCCGGTCGCGCACGCCTCGCGCCATCTCACGGGCGGCCTCCTCACTGACGACCTGCGATGCGACGACGCCGAGCAGCTCGCGCTTCACGTCGGTCGCGTAGCTGACGACCGCACCGCGGAAGACATCGCTCGAGCCGGCGATGTCGGTCAGCCGCGCGCCGACGAGCCCACCCGTGACCGACTCCGCGACGGCGAGCGTCAGCCCTGCCTGCCGGCACAGGTCGAGCACGACGGACTCCATCGTCTCGTCGTCGGTCCCGAACACGATGTCGTCGATCTCGTCGCGGACCCTCGCTTCCCATGTGTCGAGCTGCGCGCGGCACTCGTCGATCGTCGCCGCCTTCGCCGTCAGCCGGATCTTCAGGCCGTTCCATCCGCTCGCCAGGAACGCCAGTGTCGGCACGCCCGGTTCGTCGAGCTCTGCAATCAGTCCGTCGAGCCGCTCGTTCAACCCGCTCTCGCTGGCGCCCCACGTCCGCAGCACGCGGCTCGCGATGACCGCGTCCGTGCCGCTGCGGCGGCGCAGGTCGGACAGGATCGCCCGCTCGACCATCTCCTTCATCTCGTGCGGAACCCCGGGCACGGCGTAGACGACCTTCGCCGCACCATCGACCACGACGGGACAGATCAACCCGGGCGCGGTCCCCCGGGTCTGCGGGATCACGGTCGCCCCGACGGGCACGAGTGCCTGACGGCGGTTGTTGGCCGCCATCGTCCGACCGCGCGCGGCGAACATCGAACTGATCACATCGACGAGCGCGAGATCCTCGACGAGCGCGACGCCCATCACGGTGGCGATCGCCTCGCGGGTGAGATCGTCGTGGGTCGGCCCGAGGCCCCCACACACGATGACTGCATCGGCATCGGTCAGGAGCCGCTGCAACTGTGTCGTCATCCGGCCGACGTTGTCGCCCACCTTGACCTGAACGAGCGAGTCGATCCCGTGCGCGGCGAGTTCGCCGCCGATCCAGGCCGAGTTCGAATCGATGATCTGGCCGAGCAGCAGCTCGGTCCCGACCGCGAGGACGTCACAGCGCATCGACAGCCCGCCCGATCAGGTCGCGACGGTGGCGGGCGCGCTCGCGTGTTGCGGCTGACGAGCGTGGTACAGGTATTGCGCCCCACTGACCCACGCGAGCGCGACCGCCGCCCACAGCAGGCTGTTCCACAGCAGCGTCGCATCGAGCGCCGTCCACGGCAGCAGGGCGAACCCGACCGCAAGCTGCTGGCACACGGTCTTGTACTTCGCGAGCTTCGACGCCGGCACGCTGATGCCCTTGCCGCTGACGATCACGCGGTAGACGCTGATCACGAGTTCCCGCACTGCGATGGCAATGACCGGCACGACCCAGAAGACACCCGTGCTGACCAGCGTGAACATTGCGCCCAGGATCAACACCTTGTCGGCGAGCGGGTCGAGGAACGCCCCGGCGGTCGTCGGGCCCCGCCGCCGCGCGATGTAGCCGTCGATGCCGTCACTGAGGCAGAGGACGAACCACAGCCCGAACGCGATCCAGGCGCCGCGCGGGTGCGCGGGGATCACCCAGAACATCACCGGCGACAGCAGCAGCCGCGTCGTCGTGATCAGGTTCGCCCAGCTCGCGATCGACAGGCCCGCGTGTTCGACGTCGGCGGCTGCGGTCATCGGTCGTCGGCCTCCAACACTGCGAGGTCGACGCCGGCCGCGACGAGATCGGGACCCAACGCATCGACGATCTGCACGGCGGTGAACGAGCCCACCGGCACAGTCTGCCCGACGTGGACCACGCCATCGATCTCCGGGGCCTCACGGTGGCTGCGAGCGACGCCGGGCGTGTCGACGAGCACATCGATCGTGCTGCCGATCAGCTCGTCGCGTCGCGCCGCGGTGATGTCGTCCTGCAGTTCGCGCAGTTCGGCGAGCCGCTCGTTGACGAGCGCCGGCGCGATCGCCGGCTCACCGGACGCGAGGAGATCGGACGCGTAGGTGCCGTCCTCGTTGCTGTAGGAGAAGAAGCCGCACCAGTCGAGCTGCGCCGCTTCGACGAAGTGCAGTAGCTGGTCGTGATCGGCTTCGGTCTCGCCGGGGTAGCCGACGATGAAGTTGCTGCGGAACGTCGCATCGGGCTCACGGGCGCGAATGTCCGCGATGCGGTCGAGGAAACGGCCACCGTCACCCCAGCGGCGCATGCGGCGCAGCAACGGTTTGCTGACGTGTTGCAGCGAAAGATCGAAGTAGGGCACGCCGCTGTTGCAGATCGAGTCGATCAATGCGTCGGTGAGATCGCTCGGGTAGAGGTACAACAGGCGGACGCGGTCGACGGCGGACGCCACGGCATCGACGAGCGACACGATCGAGCCGGCCCCGAGTTCGTCGGGTCGGTCCTTGCCGTACGACGCGAGGTCCTGCGCGACGAGCACGATCTCGCGCACCTCGAGCTGCTCGACCTCGGCGAGGATCGACGACACGTCTCGGCTGCGCTGCGGGCCGCGGAAACTGGGGATCGCACAGAACCCGCAACTGCGGTCGCAGCCCTCGGCGATCTTCACGTACGCCCACGGCACGTTCGACTTGGGGCGGGGCAGGTTGAGCAGGTCGAACTCGGGCAGCGGCGTCGACGACACCGGAATCAGTCTGCGCGCCGTCGCGGTGCCGCCGCGGGCCGTCGGCAACTCCGTCCCGTCGCGGGCGACCGGCGAGAGATCGAACGCCTGCCCGAACCCGGCGACCTGGTCGACCTCCGGCAGTTCCGCGGCGAGTTCGTCGCCGTACCGCTCCGCCATGCAGCCGGTGACGACGAGCCTCGATCCCGCCGCGCGTCGCTCGTCGAGGCCGAGGATCGTGTCGATCGATTCGCGGCGCGCCTCCTCGATGAACGCGCACGTGTTGACGACGACGAGATCGGCTCTCGACGCGTCCTGGGTCTCCTCCAGGCCGTCGGCCAGCAGCGCGCCGACGAGCTTGTCGGAGTCGACGTCGTTCTTCGGGCAGCCCAGAGTCTCCACGTAGAACCGCTGCGCCATCGTCTCAACGCTATCTGCCGTCGACTCGCGACGGCACCGGAGCGCCTCGGTCCCCGCAGTCAATCCGTTCGCGTGAGGTTGTTGCGCACCCACAGCGCAACAACCTCACGCGTTCGTGGTGGCGGGGCGTCACTGGTGGGCGAGGCGCAAGCCCTGTCGGGGCCAGTGCGTCGAGACCAGCCGGCCGCTGCCGGACAGGGTGATGTACGCGGTGCGCATGTCGTCGCCACCGAAGCAGATGTTCGTCGTGATCAAATCGCCCGTCGCATGATGCTCGGCCCGCGTGCCGTCCGGCGAGATCGCCGTGATGCCCCCGTTGGCGATCGTCGCGACGCACACCCAACCCTCCCCATCAACTGCGAGCGAGTCGAGCAACTGGTATCCGGGAAGGCCGTAGAGCACGATCGACGTGTCGATCGGCGACGCGGGCACGAGTTCACCCGGTGTCGCGATCTCGCGACGGTAGACCCGTCCGGTGAACGTCTCGGCCCAGTAGACGGTGCCGTGGTCGGGTGACAGGCCGATGCCGTTGGGTGATTCGACCGGGAACGTCACTTCGATGATGCCGGATCCGTCGACCTGCGCGTAGTAGATCGCGGTCAGGTCGGCGGTCCGAGCTGCGTTGTCGCGGATGCCGTGATCGGTGAACCAGAAGCCGCCGTGGCCGTCCATCACGATGTCGTTCGGGGCGCGAAGCGGGCGGCCGCCGCACTCGGTGTAGAGATCGGTCACCGTGCCGTCGTGAAGATCGACGCGCTGGATCCGTCCACCGATGTAGCGGTCCGGGTCGAACGGGCCCGGGAGCATGATCTCGCCGAGATCGAGCGGCGTGAAGCTGCCGCCGTTGTTGCACAGATAGACCGCGCCGTCGGGGCCGATCGCCGCGCCGTTCGGCCCACCTTCGATCTCGGCGATCGTCTCGGTCGTGCCGTCGGGGCGCACCCGGGTCAGCCTGGGCCCGAACATCTCGACGAGGATCACCGACCCGTCCGGCATCGCGATCGGCCCCTCCGGAAAGCGGAGTCCGCTCGCGATCTCGGTCAGTTCCGGCTGCAGCTGCTCGACGGCGGTCATCGACCCATCCTGGCAGACCACCCGGCCCCACCACCCGTGCGATGACGATGACCCCGCCCCCACGGGACGATCGTCATCGCCCGGCTTCACCATCCGAATGCGATGACGATGACCCCGCCCCCACGGGACGATCGTCATCGCTGGGGTGTGGGGGTGGGGGCTAGAGCTGGCCGGATTGCTGCAGCAGCTCGAACTCCTCGACGGTCATCAGCACGGCGCGTGCCTTGGAACCCTCCGACGGGCCGACGACACCGCGCTGCTCGAGCAGGTCCATGATCCTCCCCGCCCGTGCGAAACCGACCTTCAGCTTGCGTTGCAGCATCGACGTCGAGCCGAGCTGGCTGCGAACGATCAGCTCCATCGCCTGGCGCATCATGACGGTGTCCTCGTCGTCATCGCCGGCAGAGAACGCATTCGCGTCGGACGTGACGTCGAGGCCGCCGACCGACGACCCGGCCGCGGGCGGCACGAGGGCGGACTGCGACGTACCCGCGAAGCCATGCGCGTCCTGCTGCGGCGCCGCGCCACCCTCCTCCACATCGTTGGAGTACACGGGTTCCGGGGCCTGCGCGCGCCAGTGGGCCACGACCTTGCGGACCTCGTCCTCGGTGATGAACGCACCCTGGATGCGGTTCGCGACCGGCGAGTTGCCAGGCAGCAGCAGCATGTCACCCTTGCCGACGAGTTTGTCGGCGCCGGGCTGGTCGAGGATGACGCGTGAGTCGGTGAGGCTCGAGACCGCGAACGCCATCCGGGCCGGGATGTTCGCCTTGATCACACCCGTGATCACGTTGACCGACGGTCGCTGGGTCGCCACGATCAGGTGGATCCCGACGGCGCGGGCCTTCTGGGCGATCCGGGTGATCGACTCCTCGACGTCGCGCGCCGCGACCATCATCAGGTCGTTCAGCTCGTCGACGACGACGACGATGTACGGCATGTGCTCGTAGACGGGCGCGCTGTCCGGATCGGTCGACGGCGGTTGCTCGATCTGGCCGCTCTTGAACGCCCTGTTGTATCCGGTGATGTCCCGGTAGCCGACCTCGGACAGCACGTCGTACCGCCGCTCCATCTCCTTGACCGCCCAACCGAGCGCGTTGGCCGCCTTCTTCGGGTTGGTGACCGGTTGCGTCAGCAGGTGGGGCAACCGCTGGTACTGCCCCATCTCGACCTGCTTGGGGTCGATCAGGATCAGCCGGACGTCGTCCGGTGTCGCCCGCATCAGGATCGAGGTGATGATGCAGTTGATGCCGCTCGACTTGCCCGCACCGGTCGCGCCGGCGATCAGCAGGTGCGGTGTCGCCGCGAGATCGAGGAACACCGCGCGGCCGGCGATGTCCTTGCCGACCGCGACATCGAGCGGGTGGTCGGCCTTGGCGGCCTCCGGCGACGTCATCAAGTCGCCGAGCGCCACGAGCTGACGCTGTTGGTTCGGCACCTCGACGCCGATCGCCGAACGGCCCGGGATGGGCGCGAGGATGCGCACGTCGGTCGCGGCCATCGCGTAGGCGATGTCCTTCTGGAGGTTCGTCACCTTGGCGACCTTGACGCCCGACCCGAGCTCCAGTTCGTAGCGGGTGACCGTCGGGCCGACGGTCATGCCGATCAGCTCGGTCTCGACGTTGTGCGACGCCAGCGACTCCTGCAGCGTGATGCCGCGCTCCTCGATCGCGTTCCGGTCGATCGCCTGCTCGCCGGGCTGTTCGAGGAAGCTGACCGGCGGCAGCACCCAGTCCCCCACTGCCACGCCGTCGGGCGACACGACATCGGGTTTCGCGCTCGCTTTCGGCCGCGCGCTCCGGCGACGCTTCGCCGGCGCGGCCCGCTCGGCCCACTCGTCGCCGTCGTCCTCGAAATCGTAGAGCTCGGCGCCCCCGTGGGTCGCCAGCGGTTCGCCCGCGACGTCGCCGGTCGCGTACGGGCTCGCACCGGCGGCGGCGTGGCCATCGGCGTCATAGCCGTGCGGCTCGCCGTTGTCGTCGCGGTCGCTGTTCAGAGTCGAGATGTTGCTCAGCCCGGACTTGGCGGCGCGGCCGAGCGGACGCATCACCGTGCTGAGGAACCCTCCGGTCGACATCGCCATCGTGCGCAGCGAGGTCTGCGTGATCAGCAGCACGCCACCGAGCAGCAGCGCGAGCAGGATCACGACGGCGCCCGGCGCCGCCAGGGCGGCACGCAGCGGTTCGGCCGCGAGTGCCCCGAACCATCCGCCCGCCGTGCCGAGATCGTCGAACCCTGCGGAAATCTTGTCGGGGCCCCGCACGATGTGCAGCAGGCCGAGCAGCGCGACGCTGACCAGCGTCCAGCCGATCGCCAGCCGGAACGGGCTGGAGGACCGGCCCCGTTTGACGAACGCGACGCCGCTCGAAACGAGCACGACCGGCACCGCGTATCGGCCGACACCGGTGAACCAGCCGATCAGGGTCTCCAACCCGCGCCCGACCGGCCCGGCCCAGTTGACGTAGATCGCGAGTGCACAGAGGACGCCGCCACCGATCAGGCCGAGACCCAGGAACTCGTGCTCACGACCCACGAGCGCGTCGCGGAGTTCGGCCTGGGCGCGGTCCTTGCGCGACATCGAGCCGCGCGAGCGCGGGGCGACCGTCGTCGGGTCGTTCGCGCCCGACGCGGACCGGGACGTCTTCGCCGTGCGCGCCGAGGGATTCACACTCGTCGTGCGCTTCCCGCCGGACTTCTTCTTCGATGGGCCCCAGGTCGTCATGACGGGGACCACCGTACCAACCGCCGGTCACAGCGGCCCTGCACCGTTCCGGCCGATTCGGGGCGAAACTCGCCCGACGACGGCCCGCGAGCCGGTCGGTCAGAGCGCGATCGTCAGAGTGGCACGACCTCGACCACGGCGCCGCCGGGCGCGACCACGACGTCGAGCACGCCGCCCTGCGCAGAGCGCACCGACACGACGTAGCGGACGAACCCGCCTGGGGCGCCTTCGACGCTGAACGCGTCGATCGTGCTGTCCGGCAGGTCGGCCCGCACGCCGGACAGCACGTTCGCGTCGTCGAAGTCGAGTGCCGATGCCCCGAACGTCCGGCCGGACGCGCCGTCGATCAAGGGCCCGGGCGGCTGCAACTCGCCGTCGAGGTAGACGTACGGAACCGCAGCCGTCGCGTCGTCGACGGCGACGAAGACGTTCGTGAGCTGGGGTGTGGCCGTCACCTCGAAGAACTGCTGAGGGCCACCACGCGCCGCCTCGACCGCCGCGACCGCGGCGCGCACGTCAGCGACGATCGGATCGGAACCGCCCGCGGTGTCATCGCTCGCGCAGCTCGCGGAACCCGCCGTGAGCGACGCGACGATCGCGACGGCCAGCATCCGCGTGCCTGCCGCGCGCCGGAGGCGCAAGCTCCTAGGCCTCCATCACGACGGGCACGATCATCGGCCGGCGCTTCGTCCGTTCGCTGACGAACTTGCCCGAAGCACGGCGCACGTCGCGTTCGAGGGCCTCGACGTCGCGTACACCATCCGCCAACGCCTTCTCGACGGAGACGGACACGGCGTCGCACGCCTCGTCGAGGAGGTCCTCGGCCTCGGGTGCGTACACCCATCCCCGCGTGATGATCTCCGGGCCGACGAGCACCTTGCCGGTCTGGATGTCGACCGTGACGACCACGACGACGACGCCCTCTTCGGCGAGCTTCTGACGATCGCGCAGCACACCCTGCCCGACGTCGCCGACGATGCCGTCGACGTAGAGGTAGCCGGCCGGCACCCGTCCGATCGGCTCGAGGCCCTCGGAGGACAGCTCGAGGACGTCGCCGTCCTCGCACTGGACGATGCGGTTGTGCGGCACGCCCATCAGCTCCGCGAGCCGGGCATTGGCGACCATGTGGCGATACTCGCCGTGGATCGGCACGAACCACTCCGGGTTGACGATCGAGAGGTACGTCTTGATGTCATCGGCTTGCGCATGGCCGGTCGCATGGACATCCATCACGCCGGAGTGGATCACCTCGGCACCGACGCGCAACAGCCCGTCGATCACGTTGTTGACGTTGCCCTCGTTGCCGGGAATCGCATGGCTCGACAGCACGACCGTGTCGTGTTCGCTCAGCTTCATCCACTTGTTCTCACCGCGGGCCATCAGCGCGAGCGCCGACATCGGTTCACCCTGGGACCCGGTCGAGATGATGCAGATCTGCCCTGGCTCGTACGTGTCGATGTCCTCGATGTCGATCAGCGCCGACTCCGGAATCTGCAGCACGCCGAGCTCGATGCCGAGGCGGACGTTCTTCTTCATGCTCAGCCCGAGCGTCGCGACCTTGCGGCCGTCCTCGATCGCGGCGTCTGCGATCTGTTGGATGCGGTGCAGGTGGCTGGCGAAGCTGGCGGTGACGATTCGCCGGTCGCGGTGCGATGCGAACAACGCGCGCAGCACGCCGCCGACGTTCGACTCGCTCGGCGCGAACCCCGCTTCCTCGGCGTTCGTCGAGTCGCTCATCAGCAGCCGGACTCCCTCGGTCTTCGCGAGCTGGCCGATCCGCGCCAGGTCGGCGCGGCGATCGTCGACGGGGGTGAGGTCGATCTTGAAGTCGCCGGAGTGGAGCACGACGCCCTGTGCGGTGTGCACCGCGATCGCGTGGGCGTGCGGCACGGAGTGCGTGACCGGAATGAACTCGACGAGCAGCGACCCCACGTCGATCTGCTCGCCGTCGGCGACGGAGTGCATCTCGATCTTCGGCATCAGACCCGCTTCCTCGATGCGGTTCCGAGCGAGGCCGAGGGTGAGCGCCGCGCCATACACCGGCAGCGGGTCGTCGCGCAGCTCGCCGATGCCGTCGCCGTCGCGCAGCAGGTACTGGATCGCGCCGACGTGGTCCTCGTGGCCGTGCGTCAGCACGAGCGCCGAGAGCCGGGCAGCGTTCTCCCGGAGATAGGTGAAGTCGGGCAGGATCAGGTCGATCCCGTGCATGTTGGCGTCGGGAAACATCAGCCCGCAGTCGATCAGCATGATCGTGCGGTCGGGGTCGTCGGCGGCGCCCTGCTCGATCGCCATGCAGTTCCGGCCGATCTCGCCGAGACCGCCGAGGAAGACGATGCGGACAGGGACGTTCGGGTCGAGCGGGGCCGTGAACGGTTGATCAGCCATGGTCAGCGGACCTCAGCCGCGGGCGGCAACGAGCCGGGAGTGGACATCATGTGCTTCATCTTCGAGGCCTGCGGGCTCGGGCCCCATCGGGAGTCTGCACTCTCCGACGGCGAAGCCGAGCGTTCGCAACATGGCCTTCGACGGCACGGGGTTGGGGGCGGCGTCACCGGTCTCGAACGCGTAGCTCTCGAGCTGACGCGCGTTGATGCGCTGGGCGGCGGAGACGTCACCGCGATCCCACGCGTCGAACATCTCGCGATGGTCCGCAGCGCACCAGTGCGTCGCGACGCCGATCACGCCGACCGCACCGATCGCCAGCAGCGGCAGCGTCATCGAGTCGTCGCCGGAGTAGACCTCGAAGTCATCGGGGCTCTCCGCGACGACGGTGGCGGTCGCGCCAGGGTCCTTCGCGGCGTCCTTCAGGCCGACGATGTTCGGAACGTCGCGGGCCAGTTGCAGGATCGTCGCGGTGTCGATCTTCCGGCCGGTGCGGCCGGGAATGTCGTAGAGCACGACCGGCAGGTCCGTCTGTGCGGCGATCGCCGTGAAGTGTGCCGCGATGCCGGCCTGGGACGGGCGGCTGTAGTACGGGCAGACGCCGAGGATGCCGGCGATGCCGAGGCGACCGGCTGCGGCGGTGAGTGCAGTGTCGGCGCGGGTGTTCGACCCGGTGGTCCCGGCGACGACGGGCACGGTGACGGCCGCAGCGACTGCTTCGAACAGGGACAGCTTCTCGTCGGCGGTCAGCGTCGCGGATTCGCCGGTGGTGCCGGCGACGACGAGGCCCTCGTTGCCCTGCTCGACGAGCCAGTTGGCGAGTTGCACGGCCGCGTCGAGATCGACATCGCCGGCTGCGTCGAACGGTGTCACCATCGCCGTCAGTACTCGGCCGAAACGCGCCATTCGATTCTCTCGTCGACTTTCTGCTGTCTAGAAACTGCCCTCGGCAGTTCGGTCGATCCCCTGTGTGAGGATCAGGTCTTCGTGGAGCTCCATCCACACGTCGTGATAGCTCCCGCACATCACGCCAGTGAACATATTCGATTCGCCGTCGCCGATTCCTCTGAGGGCGGCGACGAGGCGGTCAGGGTACGGTCCGAATCGGTCGATCCGCTCCGCGATCTCCCCCGCAACCGGGTGGGCGCGCCCGTGCAGGTCGTGCAAGCGCCCGATCACCGCCGCGTCGTACGCAGCGTCGGCGTGGTCGTTCGGTTCGCCGTTGCGCAGCTGCCAGTCGCCGCAGAGTTCCTTGAACCCGGTGTTGAGCGTGAGGAAGCGGCCGTAGACGTCGGCGAGCGCACCGGTGTCGAGGCCCGTGAGATCGGCGGCGAGCCGCTCGGCGTGGGCGGCCCGGCCGTCGGGCGTGAGCTGCCACAGTGCCCGGGCTTCACGGAACTGGGCGTGGCCGTCTGTCGCCAGGTCATCGAGGTGCTGTTGGACATCGTGTGCGTCGAGCGCCGTGCACTCCGCGAGCGTCGCCACGGAGGCAAACCCCTTGATCCGCAGCGCGTGGAAGACCCGGAACGCTGGCGTCGACGGATGCCCCATGCCAGCGTCACACTACCGAAGCCGACGGCGGCGGACGTCGACCGCAGTTGGGCCTACGGCGCACCGTCGGCCGTGGCGTCGAGGTATGCCTCGGTGACCAGATCGGCGAGTTCGCCGTCGAACTCGTCCGGCGTCGCGACATTGGCGGTGTGCCAGTAGCGGTTGCCGTAGGGCTCGACCTTGCGCGTGATCGTCGGGTGACCGGCGCGGCGCCGCAGCGAGAACGACAACGCCACCCACCGCTGCATCGGTCGCAGCTGCGCGAACCGGCGAGGGTTCTTCAGGAAGATGCCGACGGACACCACGTCGGCATGCACCGGCCCGACCGTCGCGAGGTGTGCCATCACCGCGTCGAAAACGGGGCGCTCATGGGCCGGCCCGGTCGAGAAGTACTCCTCGATCGACAGGCCGGGCGCGCAGTCGTGGGACTGGCCGGCGCGCCCGAACAGCCGTCCACATTCGGGGCAGGTCCAGCCGGTCACTCCCCCATCATCGCCCAGCCGTCGTCGTCTCCCTGTCGCACGACAAAGTTGTGTCTGACACAACTTTGACGGCATCGGCGGCATTCGGCGCCGGCCACGAGTTCGACGTGCGCGGTGCCCGACACCATCGATGGGCGAGGTAGGTCGCCGAGACCGCGATGACCACGTCGCCGATGCTGAACACGTTGGACAGCGGCCACGCCTCCGGCACGGCGAAGACGTCGCCGAGGAACGCGAGGTGGGGGTCGTCGAGGACGTGTGAGTTCGCGTCCTGCAGTTCCGGGATCTTGTCGAAGCCGGCGCGGCGCCACGCGGCAGGCGACGCCGGCATCACGCCGCCGTTGGCCGCGATCGCGGTGAGGTTGCAGGTTGCACCGACGCCGATACCGGCAGCTCCCGGTAGGCGCCGGTTGAACCACAGGAACGACAGCGCGATCGCGTAGGTGGTCAGGTGCAGGCCGTTCGTGATCGCATCGGGCAGGACGTGCACGAGCACCCCGAACACGACGATCTGCATGCCGATCGCGACCCAGATGACCCAGAGGTGGTGCAGCGGCAACACGGCGATACGGCGGAGTTGCCCGCGCCCGAGCGCAGCGCTGAGCACGCCGAGCAGCGTCGCGACGATGAGGATCATCGTGCCACCGGGAGTCGGCGGGCGGCGACGGAACCGGCGATCCACTGTGCGATCGCGTCGATGCCCATCGGCATCGCGAGCAGTTGTCCCTGGGCGAGATCGCAACCCATCGTGGCGAGCGCCGACCACTCCTCGCTCGTTTCGACACCCACGCCGACGACGTCGATGCCGAGCCCGTGAGCGAGATCGATCACCGACTGCACGATCACCCGGTCCCCGTCGTTCGCATCGAGCCCTCGGACGAACGCCCGATCGATCTTGAGCCGGTCGATCTCCAGGTCACGCAGCGTCAGGAACGAGGAGTAGCCCGTGCCGAAGTCGTCGATCGAGATGCGCACGCCGGCGGCCCGGAGCTGGGCGAGCGTCGCCCGCGAGCGTCCCGGGTCGTTCGCCAGGCAACGCTCGGTGATCTCGAGTTCGAGGCGATGCGGCGCGAAGTCGAGGCGGTGCAGCGTCGACAGCGTGCGCTTCGCGAACTGTGGGTTGTGCAGCACGCCTGCCGAGACGTTCACGGTCAACGTCAGTGCGCGATGGTCGAGCGCGTCGACGTCGCGCACCGCCCGTTCGATGACGAACTCCGTGATCGGGCCGATCAGATTCGTCTGCTCCGCGAGGCCGATGAAGTCGGGCGGGAGGATCACGCCGAGCGTCGGGTGATGCCACCGCAGCTTGGCCTCGACGGCGAGCACCGACCGATCCCGGACATGGACGAGCGGTTCGTACTCGAGCGCGAGTTGGTCGGCGGAAACGGCGTCGGCGAGCGCGGTGAGCAGGTTGCGCCGGCCCCGGCTGACGGGCGTCGTGATCTCGTGGTGTTCGACGCCGGTCTGGAACTGCTTCGCGCGATACATCGCGATGTCCGCCGCGTGCAGCAACTCGCTGCTGACCTCGCCGTGCTCGGGGCAACGCGCGACGCCGATGCTCGCACCGACCGACAGCGGGAAACCCTCGATCTTCGTCGGCGCGACGAGGTGTTCGTGCAGGAGCGCCACGTCGAGCGCGTCGCTGCCCGGCCGGCCGGACGGGATCAACGCGGCGAACTCGTCGCCGCCGAGACGAGCCGCCACTGCACCGTCCGGCAGCCCCTCCGACAGTCGCTGCGCGAACGCCTTCAACACCGAGTCGCCGAACTGGTGTCCGAGCCGATCGTTGATGCCCTTGAATCCGTCCAGGTCGATGAGCAGCACGGTCGCGGACTGGTCATCGAGTCGCTCGGCGAGGTACTGGTCCATCTCGGCGACGAACGCCCGGCGGTTGCGCAACTCGGTCAGCGTGTCGTGGTTCGCCTCGTGCGTCCGGTCGATCGCGTGAACGGCACTCTGGTACACGATCGCCGCCGCGATCGCCAGGAGCGGAATCATCAGCCAGCTGAACGTGACGCTGATGACGAAGATCGGTGCCAGGGCGAGCAGCGCGCCGTCGACGGTCATGCTCACGGTGAACCCGTCGCGCATCGTCCGCATGAAGCGTTCGCCGTTGGCGACCGAGATCAAGTAGCAGACGAGGACGCCGTTCGTCACGAAGACGACCACACCGCTGCTGAGAATCGCGAGGCCGGTCATCACCGGGATCGAGCCGGCGCCCGTGATCGGCTCGTGCACGCCGAACGCGAACAGGGTGAGGCCGCCGACCGCCAGGGCGAGCGAGACCTGCGCTCCGTTGAAGACGACGCGTCGGACGTCGTGGTTCGCCTTGATCTCGGCGACCAACGTCGTCAGCGCGATCGCGCCGACCGCGACGGTGGGGCTGCCGAGCAGCACGAGCGAGAAGGCGAACGTCCAACTCATCGTGACGAACCCGCCGCTCGAGATCTTCAGCCACGTCGCCGGCGTCGTCTCGCCGATGAGCAGCATCAGCGCGAACAGTGAGAACAGGGTCCAGTCGATCTTCGGGGAGATCCCGCGGCTCAGTTCGAGCCAGCCGAGGAGCAGCGCGGATGCGATCGAGACCAGCACGACGAGCGCGATGAAGAGATCGACGTGTCGCTCGCTGCGCGAGCGTCGCGTCGACGTCGGGTTCGTGTCTGGAGTCGTCATCGTGCGAACCGGGTGCGGATCGTTCGACACGGTCCGGTTGCCGGCCGTCGGGCGCAGAGCGCGACCGACGGCCAGCGACCTACCGGGTGTTCAGATGCCGGGAATCCACTGATACAGGCATCCCCACTTCATGGGTGCACCAGTCGCCGCAATCAGGCCGACGATCGAGCCGACGCTGACCCCAGCGCGATACATGGGCTTCGCAGCCCGCCACTTGATGGATGTCTTCATGTGTGTCCCTTTCAGTTTTCCAGGGCTCGGGCTCTCCGAGATGGCCCCGTTGGGATTCGGGGACACCGCGCGAACGGTGCACTACGTCATTCGGCCAGTTGTGTCCGCACAACAGTCAAGACTTCGAGAAGATGTCAAATCCACTGACGAAACCCGTCGAAGTGTGGGCTGACCAGGGCGGTAGCGGCGGTGCCCGGACGCGCCGCGGCCCCGCCGGATCCACGTGTGAGGTGGTCCCGACGGGGCCGCTGCGGTCACTCCCTGCCGGCTCTTGTCAGACGCGGTCTGACACCTCGCCGGCGGGCCCGGGTCAGGCGACGTCGAAGCGATCGAGGTTCATCACCTTGTTCCACGCCGCGACGAAGTCGGACACGAACTTGTCCTTCGAGTCGTCGGAGGCATAGACCTCGCTGAGCGCACGGAGCTGTGAGTTCGACCCGAAGACCAGGTCGCAGCGGGTGCCGGTCCACTTGAGGTCGCCGCTGGCGCGGTCACGCCCTTCGAACTCGTTGCCGGTGTCGTCGGTCGGGCTCCACTCGGTGCGCATGTCGAGGAGGTTGACGAAGAAATCGTTCGTCAACGAGCCGGGGTTGGCGGTGAGCACACCATGGTTCGAACCGTTCGCGTTCGCGCCGAGTGCCCGCATGCCGCCGACGAGCACCGTCATTTCCGGTGCACTCAGCGTCAGCAGCTGCGCGCGGTCGACCATCATCTCCTCGGCAGGACGAATGTGGCCCTTGCCGAGATAGTTGCGGAAGCCGTCCGCGGTCGGCTCGAGCGGCTCGAACGAGTCCGCATCGGTCTGCTCCGCGGTGGCGTCGGTGCGGCCGGGCGTGAACGGCACGGTCACGTCGTGGCCGGCGCTCTTGGCGGCCGCCTCCACGGCGGCGCACCCGCCGAGCACGATCAGATCGGCCAGCGACACCTGGGCACCGGTGCCGTTGAAGTCCGCCTGGACGCCTTCCAGGACGCCGAGGATCCGGCGCAGCTCGGCCGGATTGTTGACGTCCCAGTCGTTCTGCGGGGCGAGCCGGAGACGAGCCCCGTTGGCGCCGCCGCGCTTGTCGCTGTCGCGGTACGTCGATGCCGACGCCCACGCGGTGCGCACGAGGTCGGCGATGCTCAGACCGGAGGCCATGATCGTCGACTTGAGCGAAGCGATGTCGGCATCGCCGATCAGCTCGCCCTCGACAGCCGGGACGGGGTCCTGCCAGATCAGGTCCTCAGCCGGGACCTCGGGGCCCAGGTACCGCACCTTCGGGCCCATGTCCCGGTGGAGCAACTTGAACCAGGCGCGAGCGAACGCGTCGGCGAGTTGATCGGGGTTGGCGTGGAAGCGGCGCGAGATCTCCTCGTAGATCGGGTCGACCCGCAGTGCCATGTCGGCCGTCGACATCATCGGGGGATGCTTCCGCGACGGGTCGTGGGCGTCGGGGACGATGTCCTGCGACTCCGGGTTGACCGGCTTCCACTGGTGGGCGCCGGCAGGGCTCTTCGTCAGCTCCCACTCGTTGCCGAACAGCGTGTCGAAGTAGCTGGTGTCCCACGTGATCGGCGTCGGCGTCCAGGCACCCTCGACGCCACTGGTCGTCGTGTCGACGCCCTTGCCGGTGCCGAGCGCGTTCTTCCAGCCGAGCCCCATCTGCTCGATCGGCGCGCCTTCCGGCTCCGGACCGACGAGCTCGGTGTCACCCGCACCGTGCGCCTTGCCGAAGGTGTGTCCGCCGGCGATCAGTGCGACGGTCTCCTCGTCGTTCATCGCCATGCGGGCGAACGTCTCGCGGATGTCGCGACCCGACGCCATCGGGTCCGGGTTGCCGTTCGGGCCCTCCGGGTTGACGTAGATCAGACCCATCTGCACGGCGCCGAGCGGCTTCTGCAGTTCGCGGTCGCCGCTGTAGCGCTCGTCGCCGAGCCACTCGGTCTCCGGGCCCCAGTAGATGTCCTCACGGGGCGCCCAGACGTCGGCGCGGCCGCCACCGAAGCCGAACGTCTCGAAGCCCATCGACTCCAGCGCGACGTTGCCGGTCAGCAGGAAGAGGTCGGCCCACGAGATCTTGCGGCCGTACTTCTGCTTGATCGGCCGGAGCAGAGCGTGGGCCTTGTCGAGGTTGCCGTTGTCCGGCCAGCTGTTGAGCGGCGCGAAGCGCTGGCCGCCGGTGCCGCCACCGCCGCGGCCGTCTTCGATGCGATAGGTGCCGGCGCTGTGCCAGGCCATGCGGATGAAGAACGGGCCGTAGTGGCCGTAGTCGGCGGGCCACCAGTCCTGGGAGTCGGTCATCAGGTCGCGGAGATCCTGCTTCAGGGCGTCGTAGTCGAGGCTCTTGAACTCCTCGGCGTAGTCGAAGCCGTCGCCCATCGGGTCGGAGGACGGATGGTCCTGGTGGAGGATCCGCAGGTTGAGTTGTTGCGGCCACCAGTGCGCGTTGGCAACGGACCCCTTGGCGGTGACGCCGGAGTGCGGCCCGTGCATCACGGGGCAACCCTTGTTGGTGTCGTTGATTTCCCAGACTTCGTTGTTGTCGGACATTGCTGCTCCTTGTTGCGGATTCTGTGCTGGCGGATGTGGCGGTGAGAGGTTCAATCGTTCGGCGGATTACGTCTGCGGCTGGCCTCGC
>JAHEKY010000071.1 GCA_024644465.1 Ilumatobacteraceae bacterium
CCGGAGATGCCGTGGGCCGCGATGAAGGGTTCGGGCACCGGCTGCGACATGTCGGTGTTCTCGCTGGAGTCGTTCACCGCCGTCCGCCACGTGATGTTCGCCCACTGACATGCACGACCCGATCGCGATCACCCGGACTGCAGCACTCGGCGGGGGAGTGATCGGCGCGAGCTGGACCGCACTGTTCCTCGCTGCCGGCAAGTCGGTCGCGGTGTTCGACCCCGCGCCGGGCGCCGAGCAGCAGGTGCGCGCGTACGTCGAAACGGCCTGGCCGACACTCGTCGAGCTCGGCCTCGCCGACCGCGGAGACCCTGGCGCCGTGTCGTTCCATGCCGACGCCCGCGCCGCGGTGGACGGCGCCCAGTTCGTGCAGGAGAGCGTCCCCGAACGTCTCGACGTCAAGCACGTGCTGTTCGCCGAGATCGAACCGGCACTCGACCCGGCGGCGATCGTCGCCTCGTCCGCGTCGG
The DNA here is from genome assembly GCA_024644465.1 of Ilumatobacteraceae bacterium. GTDB lineage: Bacteria > Actinomycetota > Acidimicrobiia > Acidimicrobiales > Ilumatobacteraceae > Ilumatobacter_A. Next base: position 471 of record JAHEKY010000071.1, read on the forward strand.
GGCTGACCCTCACCGAGATGCAGGGCGGCTGGACGTCGCCGACGCGCTTCGTGCTCGGGCATCCGTTCAACCCGCCGCACCTCATCCCGCTCGTCGAGGTGCTCGGCAACGAACACACCGCGCCGGGTGTCGTCGACGAGGCCAGGACGTTCTACGAATCGGTCGGCAAGGTCACGATCGAAGTGCAGCGCGAGGTTCCGGGCCACGTGGCCAACCGCCTGCAGGCCGCGCTCTGGCGGGAGGCGATTCATCTCGTCAACGAAGGTGTCGCGTCACTGGCCGACGTCGACACCGCGGTGTGGGCCGGCCCCGGGCTGCGGTGGGCGGCGATGGGGCCGACGACCCTGTTCCACCTCGGCGCGGGTGAGGGCGGCCTCGCGTCGTTCTGTCAGCGCTACACGGAGAGTTTCAACCGGTGGTGGGACGACCTCGGCGACCTCCACCTCGACGACGAGATCGCAACCGAACTCATCCGCCAGTTGGCCGGCGCGTACGGCGACCAGACGACCGCCGAGCTGTCGGCTCGGCGCGACGCGCTGATCACCGCAATGCTGCGCGCCACCGGGCCGTTGCGCCCGCAAACCGAGCTGACCGGGCCCGGAACCGCATTTCGCGATGCACGCATCGAGAGCAAGCAAGAATGAACACATCACACACCTACAAGGGGGAAATCATGATCACCACCGGTCCATCTCGACGACGCCGGGGTCGCCCCGCGCTGGCCGTCGCATTCGTCGCGACGCTCGGGCTCGCGGCCGCCGCCTGTGGCTCCGACGACGACGCGGGCGGCTCCTCGTCCAGTGGTGCGAGCGATGAGGTGATCACGCTCGCGGTCAACCCGTGGAACGGTTCGGCGGTCAACGTCGCAGTCGCCGAACAACTCATCGAGAGCGAGATCGGTCAAACCGTCGAGACGGTCGAGATCGACGAGAACGCCACGTGGCCGGCGATCAACACCGGCGACATCTCTGCGGCGCTCGAGATGTGGCCCTCCGGGCACGCGCAGAACGTCGCCGACTTCATCGACAACCCGGACGGCAACGTCGCCAACGCCGGCCTGCTCGGCCCGGTCGGCAAGATCGGCTGGTACATCCCGACGTACATGGTCGAACAGCATCCCGAACTCGCCACCTGGGAGGGCTTCCAGGACCCCGAACTCGCGAAGCTGTTCGCCACCGCGGAAACGGGAGACAAGGGCCAGTTCCTCGGCGGCGACCCGAGCTTCGTCCAGTACGACGAGTCGATCATCGCCAATCTCGGCCTCCCGGTCGAAGTCGTGTACGCCGGTTCCGAAGAGGCGATCCTCGCCGCGCTCGACGCCGCGTACAGCCGCGAGGAGCCGATTCTGGTGTACCTCTGGACGCCCCACAGCGCGCACAACAAGTACGACCTGACCGAGGTCGAGCTACCTGCGTACACCGATGAGTGCTACGCATCCGCCGCCGACGGCGGTGCCGACGTGGCGTGCGACTATCCCGCCGACGAGCTGTTCAAGATCGTCTCGGAGGACCTGGCGTCGTCGTCACCGGCGGTGAACACGCTGCTGACGAAGATGAACTACACCACCGCGGACCAGATCGAGATGCTCGCTGCAGTCGAGACCGACGGCAAGTCGATCGAGGACGCAGCCGCCGCCTGGATCGAGGCGCATCCCGACACCTGGAAGGCCTGGCTCCCCTGAGTCACGACGAGTCCGCGCCCCGGCACCTCGATCCGGTGATCGAGGTGTCGGGGTTGTGGAAGATCTTCGGCGACGCCTCGGCGAAGGCGCATCGGATGGCATCGGACGGCGCGTCGCGGGCGGAGATCCAGGAGCAGACCGGCGCGCTCGTTGCCGTCAAGGACGTCTCGTTCTCCGTCGCTCCCGGCGAGACGTTCGTCGTGATGGGACTGTCGGGCTCGGGCAAGTCGACCCTCATCCGCTGCCTCGCCCGGTTGATCGAGCCGACGTCCGGCGACATCTCGATCTGCGGCGCCGACGTGATCGCCCTGAGCGCAGACGGTCTGCGCGACCTGCGCCGGCATCGGCTGTCGATGGTGTTCCAGCATTTCGGCCTGTTCCCACATCGGACCGTGGTCGACAACGTGGCGTTCGGGCTCGAAGTACGCGGCGTACCCCGGGCCGACCGGCGCGAGCGCGCCCTGGAACTGATCGGGACGGTCGGTCTCGACGGCTGGGCCGATCACCATCCCCAGCAGCTCAGCGGCGGGATGCAGCAGCGCGTCGGCCTGGCCAGAGCGCTGGCGGTCGACCCCGACGTGCTGTTCTTCGACGAGCCGTTCTCGGCGCTCGACCCGCTGATCCGCCGAGACATGCAGGACGAGCTGATCGCGCTGCAACTCCGGATGCAGCGCACGCTCGTGTTCATCACCCACGACTTCAGTGAAGCGCTGCGGCTCGCGGACCGCATCGCGATCATGCGCGACGGCGAGTTCGTCCAGGTCGGCACTGCGGTCGAGATCGTCACGAACCCGGCTGACGACTACGTGGCGGCGTTCACCCAGGACGCGCCGAAGGCGAAGGTGCTCACCGCGGACCATGCCATGGAGCCGATCGAACGGTTCGACGGCGACGTCGGCTCGCTCGCCCGCGTGGGGCGCTGGACGGTGCTCGAAGACTTCATTCCCCGCCTGCTGTCGACGCCGGATCCGTTGGCCGTCGCCGGCGACGACGGCGAGGTGATCGGTGTCGTCTCCCACGCCGACGTCGCCCGCCTGCTCGCACCGCCCGCCCGCGCCGCGGCCGAAGCGGCGCCACTCGAAACGCGGCCATGACGGTCGCGCCCGCGGCCGACGGCGCGACTCGATCGGCGCCGGGGTGGCCGCAGAGCACGCTGGCGCGGGTGGGGATCTGGGTCGCCGTCGGTGTGGCGCTGACGTGGGTTGCGTCCCGGCTGCTCGGTTCGGTCGGCGAGTTCCCGCAATCGTGGGACGTCGGCCTCGCGGAGCCGATCAGCGACGCGCGCGGCTGGCTGATCGACAACCAGCGGACGCACTGGTTGTACACGGCGATCCTCGACCCGTTCTCCGATGTGACCGAAGGCGCCATCGAGGCACTCGAGTCGACGCTGCTGTGGATCCCTTGGTACAGCTACGTGGGTATCGCCGGCCTCGGGCTGTGGTGGACGCGCGGGCGGGCGGCCGGACTGCTCGGTGTGGCCGGGGCGTCCTACTTCGGCGTGCTCGACGTGTGGGAGCAGGGCCTGAGCACGCTCTCGCTGATGGGCGTCGCCGTCACGTGCGCCGTCGTCATCGGTGTTCCGATCGGCGTGTGGAGCTCCCGCAGCGACCGGGTACAACGCGTCGCTCGGCCGGTGCTCGACGCGATGCAGACGTTCCCCGGCTTCGTCTACCTGATCCCGTTCACGTTGCTGTTCAGCTTCGGGCCGGTGACGTCGCTGCTGGCCACGCTGATCTTCGCGCTCCCGCCGATCGTGCGGGCGACCGATCTCGGCATCCGCAACCTGCCACCGGGTCTGATCGACGCCGCGGCGATGTCGGGGGCGACCGAACGTCAGACGCTGATCAAGGTGCGGTTCCCGCTCGCGCGTCCGGCGATCCTCGTCGGCCTGAACCAGACGATCAACATGGCGCTCAGCCTCGTCGTGATCGCGGCGCTGATCGGGGCGGGAGGGCTCGGGGGGTCGGTCCTCAGGGCGTTGCAGACGCTCCAAGTCGGAGCGGCGGCGGAGTCCGGCCTCGCGATCGTGGTGATGGCGATCCTGCTCGATCGCTTCTTCTCGGGTCTCGCCGACCCGACGTCGCGACATGACCCGGCGCGCGTGAAGCTCCTCGCGATCGCGATGATCCCGGCGACGCTTGTCGGCGGGATCCTCGGCTGGACGACGTTCCCGTCGCAGCTGACGTGGAGTTTCGCGGGCGGGATCGACCGCGCCGTCGAATGGGCGCAAGTCAACCTCTTCGACATCGCAGACTCGGGCATCGGGACCGGCCCGTTCAGCGACTTCATCACGATCCGCTTCATCACCCCGCTCCGCGAACTCTTCGCCCAGGACATCCCCTGGCCGGTGATGATCGGGCTCGTCGCCGCGATCGGGCTTGCGCTGAGCGGGTGGCGACTCGCAGCCGGCCTCGCTGCGGCGCTCGCCGCGATCGGGCTGCTCGGCATGTGGGAGCTCTCGATGGACACCGTCGCGCAGTGCATCGTCGCGATGGCGATGACCCTCATGATCGGCGTGCCGGTCGGTGTGCTGACCGCCCGGTACGACCGGGTGCGGGCGGCGATCCGGCCGATCCTCGACTTCCTCCAGACGATCCCCAGCTTCGTGCTGCTCGTGCCGGTGATCATGCTGTTCAATGTCGGCCGGGTGCCCGGGATCATGGCTGCCGTGCTCTACGCCCTGCCGGCCGCGATCCACTACACGGACCTCGGGTTGCGGGGCGTGCCCGCGGCCACGCGCGAAGCGGCCACTTCGTTCGGCGCAACCGGTCGCCAGCGACTGCTCAAGGTCGACCTTCCCCTCGCCGCGCCGCAGATCATGGTGGCGGTGAACCAGACGATCATGCTCGTGCTGTCGATGGTCGTGATCGCCGGACTCGTCGGTGGCGGCGGCCTCGGGCTGGAAACGGTCCGCGCGCTCCGGCGCAGCGACAGTGTCGGAACCGGATTCGAAGCGGGCATCGCGATCGTGCTCCTCGCCGCCATCCTCGACCGGGTGACGCGCGCGATCGCCGATCGCCTCAGCCCACCCTCGGCGGCCCGATGAGCGGCACGGCTTCGACATCCCGTTCGGCTTCGGTCGAGGGGCGCACCGAACTGAGCGACAAAGAGAACCACATCCTCGACGCGGTGCTGAGTGTGCTCGCCAGAGGCGGCGTCGCCGGGGTGAGCATGCGGGCCGTCGCGAAGGAGGCGAACGTCGCGCTCGGCTTGATCAACTACTACTTCGACGACAAGACGTCGCTGATCGCGGCCGCGCTGCGGCGGCTCGGCGACGAGGACGCGCGGATCGTCGAGCCGGACACACGGCTCGATCCGGAGGCTCGTCTGCGGTACGCGTTGCGGCGGGTGCGCGACGCCGAGTTCCTCGCGACCGACTACCTCGGCCTCCGGCTCCAGCTCTGGTCGCTGGCGAGTGTCGACCCGGTGTTCGCGAAGATCAACCATGCGGGCCAGGCTCGGTACCGCGACGGGCTGGCTGCGCTGATCGCCGCCGCACGCCCGCATCTCAGCGACACAGACGTGCAGCGTCGAGCAGCCGACGTGCTCGTCATCCAGAACGGCATGTGGCTGACGTCGATCCTGATCCTCGACGAGGAGTCGATCGAACGGGCTGTCGAACGTTGCGAGGACATCGCTCTGGCGAGCTGAACACGACGGGGGTTCGCACAACCGGGCGACCGGCCCGGCTCGCCGTCGGCGGGGTGGGTACGCTCGATCGACATGGGACCCGACCGAGCGGCCGCGACATGACCGATGCAGAGCTGATCGCCGCGGCCCGTCGCAACATCGTGCATGCCTACGCGCCGTTCTCGAAGTTCAGGACGGGCGCGGTCGTCGTCGGCGCCGACGGGTCAGTGATCCCCGGGACGATCGTCGAGAACGTGTCGCTCGGCCTCGCGATGTGCGCCGAACGAGTCGCGATGTTCAACGCCGTCGTCGCCGGCACCCGACCGGTCACGCTCGCACTCGCCGCGCCGGACACCGACGGTGGCCTGACGTGGCCGTGCGGCGCCTGTCTGCAGGTCGCGCTGGAACTCGGTGGCGACGAGTTGCGGATCGTCGTCGGGGACGACGACAGCGGCCCGACCTCCAGTGCGACCGTCGGTGAACTCCTGCCGCGCGGCCCGCACGTCCAACTCTGACTGCGAGCACGTCACCGGTGCGCTGTTCGCGCCGCCTGGGCGACCGCGCGCGGTGCGGGGTCGTGCGATCGGGGTTGCTCGACGCCGGAGGGCGCTGACCGCGGACCTACGCGGCGCGGCGGCTGGCCTGGAGCGCGACCAAGCCGAATGCGCGCGTGCGGGCGTTGGCGGGTTGCGTACCGTCCGCGAGCACGTCGATCAGGACGGGCGAGGCCGTCGTGGTGCGCGCGTGGGCGACGATGCCGTCGATGGCGACGTCGTCGGCGCAGGCGATGCCGTCGCGGTCGATCGCCCATGCGAGGCGGTCGATCTCACGCTCGGGGCTCGTGGTGGTGGGGCTGTCGTTGATCATGATGTCTCCTCCTCCTGCTGGTGGGTTCGGTCTCGATGGGGTCGACGGTACGGACATCTGGTCTCAATCACTAGCGATAGATATCGTTCATGAACATCAGATAGTCTGATGTTCATGACAGCCCTCCGTGAACTGGAACTGCGGCACCTGGTCACCCTCGACGCCGTTGCGACCGAGGGCACGTTCGGCCGCGCCGCCGAGCGGCTCGGGTACACCCAATCGGCGATCAGCCAGCAGATCGCCGCGCTCGAGCGGCTGGTCGGCGAGAAGGTGTTCGATCGGCCCGGTGGCCCGCGGCCCGTCGAGTTGACACCGTTCGGTGACGTGGTGCTCCGGCACGGGCGCGAGCTGTTGAGCCGCGCCGACTCGATGCACGACGAACTCGACCGGTTCCGCAACGGCGGCGTCGGTCGACTCACGGTCGGCACGTTCCAGAGCGTCTCGTCGGCAGTGCTGCCGTCGCTCGTGCGCAGCATGCGTGCCCGTCACCCCGATCTCGAGATCCGCGGTCGTGAGAGCCCCGACGATCACGAACTCAACCGGCTGCTGGCGGCCGGCGAGGTCGACGTGAGCTTCATCGGCGGCGCTCCCGCGTCGGGGTTCGAATGCCGCCACCTGCTCGACGACCCCTTCGTCCTGCTCGCCCAGCCCGGGCGGTTCCCCGACGGCCCCGTGAGCGTGAGCGACCTCGTCGGTGAGCCGATGATCGGCCAGCCGCCGCACTCCTGCCAGCTGTTGAACGAGGGGAGCCTGCGCGCCGCCGGATGCGACCCCACGTACGTCTTCCGATCCGAGGACAACGGCACGGTCGCGGCGATGGTCCGCTCGGGTATGGGGGTGGCGATCCTGCCGTTCCTGTGTCTCGAGATCGAAGATCCGCGACTGGCGTTTCACCGGCTCGAGCCGGTGCTTCCGCCGCGCGAGATCACCATCGCCTGGCGCGCGGGGCGCACGTTGTCGCCGGCCGCTGAGGAGTTCATCGAGCTGGCGAGCGACGTGTGCTCGGGGCTGGCTGCGACGATGTCGGCATTCACCTGAGCGGCGCGGACGGCGCCGGATCTACGATCGGGCCGACGACGACCATCGGGAAGGGGCAGACGTGGACGCTGCGGAGAACGCGGTGCGGGTGATCGGGTTCGATCACCTCGTGCTGCGGTGTGCGGACGTCGAGACCACGCTGCGGTGGTATCTCGAGCATCTCGGTCTCGCGCCGGTCAGGGTCGACGAGTGGCGCCGCGGCGAGGCGCCGTTCCCGTCGGTCCGCATCGACGATGCGACGATCATCGACCTGGTCGCCGCCGAACGAGTCGACGCGGGCGGCGGCGGCAGCCTCGATCACTTCTGTGTCGAGGTCGAGGTGACCGATCTCGACACCCTGCGGTCGGCTGGGCGGTTCGACGTGCTCGACGGGCCCGGCCCGCGCTTCGGCGCGCGCGGGACCGGAACGTCGCTGTACGTGCGCGATCCGGACGGCACGACCGTCGAGCTGCGGTACTACCCCCGGTAGAAGCGACACCGCCGCACCCACCCCACCACCCCTCCTCCGGTGAGAGGTGAGAGCACCTGTCACGCCCAACTCTCACCGGAACACGCCGTCACCGCCCAACGGTGAGAGTTGGGTGAACCTGTGCCTCTCACCTCTCACCGGACGGGTTCGTGGTGGGGTTGAGTCTGCGCGGCCGTTGCGGCGCGTCACCCGTTGCGCAAGTACGGTCCGGCACGGGAGACTGGAGCGTCGGAAGGGGATGCAGATGGTTGCGACCGAGCAGATCCGCAACGTGGTGTTCGTCGGACACAACGGGAACGGAAAGACGAGCCTGGCCGAAGCGCTGCTGTACCGCGCCGGTGCCCTGGAGCGTCCGGGCACGGTCGAACGCGGCAACACCGTGATGGATCACGACGACGAGGAGCGGCAACGGCAGCAGTCGCTGGCGCTCTCGGTCGCCACGTTCGAGTGGCGCGGACACAAGATCAACCTGATCGACACCCCGGGACACGCCGACTACCTGGGTGACGCTCTCATGGGCATGTCGGTCGCCGACCTCGCCGTGTTCGTCATCGACGGGGTCGCCGGGGTGCAGGCCCAGGACATCGAGCTCTGGCGGCACGCCGACGCGGCGGGGCTACCGCGCCTCGTCTTCATCAACAAGCTCGACCGCGAGCACGCCTCGCACGCGACGGCGCTGGCTGGTGTGCAGCGGGCGTTCGGATCGCACCTCGACCCGGTGGAACTGCCGATCGGCGAACAGCTCGGTTTCCACGGCGTCGTCGACGTGCTGACCGACCGGGCGTTCCTCTACGACTCAGGGCATGCGGAGCCGGCGCCGATCCCCGAGGAGTTGGCGGAGGCCGAGCGGACCGAACACGAACATCTCGTCGAAGAGGTGATCGAGATGGACGACGAACTGCTCGAGCAGTACCTCGAAGGAAGCGAGCCCTCGCCCGAGAAGCTCGAGCGGCTGCTCCACGATGCCGTCGACGAAGCGAAGGTCTTCCCCGTGCTCTGCGGCTCGGCGACGACGCCGATCGGTGCCGACTACCTGACCGACTTCATCTGCCAGGTCGGGCCGGCGCCCGGCGATCGCGGCCCGCTGCTCGTCGAAGCGGGGGACGAACCGGTCGAGGTGATGCCCGATCCGAACGGGCAGCCGCTCGCGTTCGTCTTCAAGACGATCAACAACGAGTTCCTCGGTCAGCTCTCGCTGATGAAGGTCGTGTCCGGTTCGATCCGCACCGACGACGTGCTCGTGGGTTCGCGGGCGCGGAACAAGGAGCGGTTGCACCAGTTGCTGGCGTTGACGGGCGGCGCGGCGGCTCCGGTCAGCGAGATCACCGCCGGCGACATCGCCGCGGTCGCCAAGCTCGGCGACGTCCACACCGGTGACACGCTCGCGCCGGAGGGAACGCCCGTCGTCGTGCCGCGGCCCGAGCTGCCGCGGTCCGTCTACGGCATCGCGATCGCGGCCAAGAAGCGCTCGGAGGAGGATCGGCTGGCGATGATCCTGCGGCGCCTCGTCGACGAGGATCCGACGCTCGCCGTGCGCCACGACGACGACACCCACCAGACCGTGCTGGGCGGGCGCGGCGAGACGCACCTGCGGGTGGCGCTCTCGCGAATCGAGCGCGCCGGCGTCGACGTCGAGACCGCCGACGTCCGGGTTGCGTATCGCGAAACGCTCGCCGGCTCGGTCGAGGTCGAAGGCCGCTACAAGAAGCAGACCGGGGGCCACGGCCAGTTCGGCGTGGCGAGCGTGCGCTTCGAGCCGCTGCCGGTCGGCGCCGGGTTCGAGTTCGACAGCGAGGTCACCGGCGGGGCGATCCCCCGGAACCTGATCCCCGCGGTGGGTGCCGGGATCGAGGAGTCGATGCGCCGCGGCGGGGTGTACGGCTTTCCGATCGTCGACGTCCGCGCCGTCTGCACGGACGGCAAGCACCACTCGGTCGACTCGTCGGAGATGAGCTTCAAGATGGCGGGGTCGCTCGCGCTGCGGCAGGCGATCGAGAAGGTCGGCGTGGACGTCCTGGAACCCGTCAGCGAGATCGCCGTCAAGGTGCCGAATCGGCACCATGGTGACGTGCTCGGCGACCTGAACTCCCGTCGCGCCCAGGTGCTCGGAACCGAGAACGACAACGATGACCTGACGACGATTCGAGCCCTCGTTCCGACGTCGGAGATCGTGCGGTACGCGATCGACCTCCGCTCACTGACCGGTGGGACCGCGTCGTTCGAGGTCGACCACCACGGCTATCAGGCGCTGCCGCCGCAGATGGTCGACCGGCTCGAGCGTACGCACGGCGACGACTGACGACGTCGGCCGTTCAGCGCGGCGGCCGTTCAGCGCGAGGCCGGGAGCACATCGGCGACCACGACCACGATCGCGGCGAACTCGCCGGGGTCGGTGTCGAGGCCGGTGTCGCCGCGGACCAGCAGTGCGACGTGGTCACCTGGCGCAGCGTCGGACAGGTCGACGGTGGAGGTGTACGGCAGCGTTTCCTCCATGGCGCCGCCCTGCGCGATCACGAGGTCGAACCGGTCGTCGGCGTCACCGGCGAGGAAGGCGATGACATTGAGCGTGCCCTCGAACCCGCGCCCGTCGCCGCTGACGGCGAGTTGCGTGGCCGACACCTCGGCGAGCGTGGCGGGCGAGGTGATCGACACGCCGTCGCTGCCTGCGCCGATCACGTACCAGCCGTCGGTCGGCTCCAGCTGACGCAGGAAGAGCACGCCGCGAACGAGTGCGGTGCCACCCCCATCCTCCCCGGGGGAGATCACCTCGATCTCGCCACTTCGGGTGTCGCCCTGCTGGAACGCGCCGAGTACCGGGGGGACACCCAGCACGTTGGACACGAAGTCCTCCGCCGCCTCCTCGGGCGTCGCGAAGACGACGTCGGGCGCCGGCCAGATCGCCGGCTGGCCGAGCGTGACCTGCACCCGTGCGGTCGGGGTCGCGTCGGCGGGCACCGCCTCGACGGGCGGCGCAGCGGGTGCCACAGGCGTGGCCCGCTCCGCGCCAGCGACGGCATCGGCGTCCGGCGTCGCATCGACGAGCCGGTCGTCGGTGCCGCACGAGATCAGGAGCGCGGCTCCCGCGAGCAGCGCCGTCACGGACCGGATTGCCTTCATCGCCGCCTCCTCGGGGTCACGATGGACACCTCCATGGGATCACATCCGCTGCGGACGTGTCGAGTGACCTTCGTCCCGCCGAACGTGGCCGCCCTCCGAAGTCACGGCGCCGAAACGCCGTTCGCCCAACGCCGTTTCGGCATCCGGCGGGGCGGGTATCGGTCACCCGAAACCACGCCAAGAACCCCGACCGAGAGGAGACGACCGATGAACATCCGCGAGCTGATGACCCGCAACCCGATCACGTGTTCGGCCGACACGAAACTCACCGACGTCGCGAAGCTGATGCGCGATGAGGACATCGGCGATGTGCTCGTCGGCGACGAGCAGTCGTTGTGCGGCATCGTGACCGACCGCGACATCGTCGTCCGCGGGCTCGCCGAGCGCGACGACCTGTCGGCCGCCGTCGCCGGCGACGTCTGCTCCGACGACCTCTGCACCGTCGACGTCGACGACGACGTCCGCGACGTGGTGCAGACGATGGAACAGCGGGCGCTGCGCCGCGTCCCGGTGCTCGACAACGGCTCGCCGGTCGGCATCGTGTCGCTCGGCGACCTGGCGACCGCGCTCGACCGCGAGTCCGCGCTCGGCAAGATCAGCGCAGCGTCGCCGTCGCCCGGCCAGTAAGCCGACGCCCCGACGCGGCGACACGTGGCCTAACGTCGCGCCGTGGATCGAGAGGACACCGCCGGAGAAACGTCCGAACCGACGGTGGGATCGATCACGGACGCCGTGCTCCCCGGTCGTCTCGAACGTCTACTCGGCGAACTCCGTGACGAAGGCGTGCCCGCGATCGAGGGGGCGCCGGCAGGTGTCGGCGCACTCGTCGAGCTGAGCTACGCGCTGCGGCCTCACGTCCACGAAGGCCGCGTCCCGACATACGGCGCGTTCGTCGCGCCGTCGGCGACGGTGCTCGGAAACCCGGTCTTTGCGTCGGGCACCGACGCCAACCTGATCCCCGTCGGTGGGCTCGATCTACGGTTCGCCCGTCGGTTCGCCGACGGGATGACGACGTTCGCCGTGAGGATGCACGACGGGATCAGCCACGTCGCCTGCTTCGGTCGCGACATGTCGGCGGAGTACGACCTCGTCGGCCTGCAGACGGCGCTCGGCGGCCTCGTGATCCAGCGTCACCAGGGCGGGCAGGTGCGCGTCTTCGGCCCGGCCGGTGTCGTGCGCTGGGACGGCATCAGCTGGCATCACGACCCGCCGCTCGACTCGTGGCTCGCACGGCTCGCCACGGTTGCTCCACATCTGCCGATCGAGGAGATGCGCGCCGTCCTGCGGTTCGCCGTTCACGAACTCGGCGGGCGCCGGATCGGATCGACGCTGATCTGGCGGCCGCTCGATCCGGATCCCCCGCACGGCCGCGTCGAGCGTCTCGTCCACAACGTGCCGCTGCTCTGTCTGGGGCGGCCCGGCGAGGCGGCGGCGATCGCGCATGCGCTGGCGCAGACCGACGGCGCCGCGATCTTCGACGGATCGGGCGGGTTGCGGTCGATCGGCCTGCGCCTCGCGCCGTCCGCTGATGCGCAGTCGAGCGTCGGTGCACTGAGCGGAATGCGCCACACGTCCGCGATTCGCTATTCGTTCGACGACCGCGACTGTGTCGTCATCGTCGTCTCGGACGCCGGGCCGGTGACGATCATGCACGGCGGTGCTGTCGTCACCAAGCTCGATCCGATCGACGAGCAGATCGGTTGACCGCCCGGGCTCCCGAGCCTCAGCGGACGGATCGCCCGGCGGATCAGCGGCCGTGCGCGCGGCGTACGTGGCCGCGGCCCCCGCGTCGCTATCGTGGGCGCAGGGACGTCACAGGGAAGGCATCGATGGATTGGTACTTACCGGCCGACACGGCCGCTGCCAGCGAACTCCGCCACGAGGTGCGTGCCTACCTCGACCGTCACAGCTCGCCGGAGTCCGACGTCGACGGCGCCGAACTCGCGTTCTCGGAGTTGATCACGAACGCGATCGAACACAGCAGCAACTCGGTCTGGGTGTCACTCGACTGGATGTCGGTCAACCCGGTCGTCACGATCCACGACCTCGGGCCGAACTTCGAACTGCCGTCCGGCGAGGTGCCCGTCGAGTCGCCCCGCGGTCGGGGGTTGATGATCGCGTCGCACCTGTCGCTGGAGCTCGCCGTCGCGGCGCGCGAGATCGGTAACCGGGTGTCGGCGGTGCTCAACGTTCAGCGGTCGGCGTCCGAGGACATCGATGCACCGGTCGGGCGGGCGAGGCTGCCGCTCGCCGTCGAGGCGGTCGACGGCTATTTCCCGCGCGAGCCGTTCCTTCGAGCGCTCGTCGTCGAACTCGCCGAGTCGGTCGACCGCAGCCAGGGGCCGGCCGTCGCGGAGGCCGCGATCGCAGAGGTCGGTGCCAAGGTCGGCCACCAGATGGAGCAGGCGTACCGGGCGGACACCGGCGTCACCGGCGACCTCACGCCAGAACAGGTCGCCGGGCTCTATGTCGGGCTGAAGTCGGCGATCGGCGGCGACTTCTACATCGTCAGCGTCGACGACGACAAGATCGTGCTCGGCAACCGCCGTTGCCCGTTCGGCGACGCCGTCAAGCAGGCGCCGAGCTTGTGTCGCATGACGAGCAGCGTGTTCGGGGGGATCGGTGCGCGCAGCACCGACAGCGAGATCGCGGTGCATCTCGAGGAACGGATCGCCGTTGGAGACCAGGAGTGCCGCGTCGTCATCTGGCTCCGCGAACCACCGCCGGAGATCGCCCCCGTCGTCCACCGGTACCGCGCACGACGGACCCTCGCGGACAGCATGTGACGGCCGAGCCGTCGACGCCGGAACTGGTCGTCGTCGGCGTCGACGCGGCCGGGATCGTGCTCCACGTCGGCAACGAGATCGAAGCGTGGCTTGGGTGGCCGGCCGGAGACGTGGTCGGGCGGCCGCTCGTCGAGCTCATGCCGCGCCGGTTCCGGCGCCGCCACACGGAGGGCTTCCGGCGGTTCGTGGAGACCGGGAATCTCGTCCTCGTCGGCCGGCCGCTCGTCGTCCCGATCCGGCGCGGCGACGGCGACGAAGAGGAGATCGAGCTGACGCTGTCGATGCCGTCGCGATCCGATCCGGCAGCGGTGATCGGGGTCGTGCGCCGGCTCGCCGACCGTCGGGCCCCGTCGCACTTCAGGGTGGCAGAGGAACTGCGGGACGCGATGGAGCGGCACGCGACGCTCGACGAGACGCTGCAGCTCGGGGTGCAACTCCTCGGCGAAGAACTCGAGGCCGAGCTCGGTGCGGTCTGGGTGCACGATCCGTGGGTCGCGCAACTCCGTCCGCTCGCGACGTGGGAGGCCGAGCCCGGCACGAACAAGGCCTACGTGGCGCGGCGTACCGACCCCGACTTCGTCGATGCGACGCCGCACCTGAGGGCCGCCTTCGCCGACGGCCGTTCGACATGGGTCGACGATCTGACCACGTCGGAGCAGGGGATCACGGCGTGGGCGGGGGAGCGTCACCGCGCCGCGTCGTACATCGCGCTCACCGCCGGCGATGAATCTGTCGGCGTCATCGAGCTGATCCACCCGACCGGGCACGACCTCTCGCTCGACGGCCAGGAGGCGCTCGCGTTCTTCGGCGACGAGCTCGGCCGGCTGATCGCGACGCGGATCCGCGAGGACATGGAGGCCGCAGACCGCCGACGGGTCGAACTGGCGCTCGAATCGCGGGGTGTCGCGACCTGGGGGTATCGGTTCCCGACCGGCGTGATGACCGGTGACGACCGCCTGGCCGAGCTGTACGGCCTGCCGCCGGACGATCACGCCGGCCACTTCGCCCGCTACGCCGATCTGATCGTTTCGGAGGATCGGGTCCGGACGCGCGAGGTCGCCCGAGCCGCGATCGAGCGGCGGGAGCCGTTCCAGTTCCGCTACCGGATTCGCCGCCCGGACGGTGAGCTCCGGTGGCTCGAGGGTTCGGGTGTCCCCGTACTCGGTGTCGACGGAGCGATCCGCGAGATCGCCGGGGTCTGTTACGACGTGACCGCCGAGGTCGCCGCCCGCCAGGCGCTCGAGGAGCAGGCCCGCTTCGCAGCGCTGTCCGCCGACGTGGGGCAGGCCTTCGTGCGCGACGAGCCGCTGGCCGCCAAGCTGCAGCGCACGACCGACGCGATCGTCGAGCACCTCCGAGCTGCATTCGCGCGTGTTTGGACGGTGGACGCCGGGTCAGCGACGCTCGTCCTGCGCGCCAGCTCCGGCCTGTACACCCACCTCGACGGCGGCCACTCGCGCATCCGGATCGGCGAGTTCAAGATCGGGCGGATCGCCGCGACCGTCGAACCACACCTCACGAACGACGTCGAGAACGACCCGCAGATCTCGAACCCGGCGTGGGCGCGCGAGGAGGCGATGAAGGCGTTCGCCGGCTATCCGCTCATGATCGGTGATCGCTGCGTCGGTGTGCTCGCGATGTTCGCCCGCGAGGAACTGCCGGAGAGCACGCTGCGCGCGCTCGCCGCCGCCGCCGACACCGTGGCGATCGGCGTGGAGCAGGCGCGCACCGCGGAGGAGGTGATGGCGTTGTACGGGGAGTCCCACCGCAACGCCGCCACGTTGGAGCACGCACTGCGCGACCGGGCCCATGTCGCCGAGGTGCTGCAGGCCAGCCTCGTGCCCCGTTCGCTGCCCGAGGTCCCCGGCTTCGCGGTTCACGCGCGCTACCGGGCCGGCGTCGAGGAGGTCGGTGGCGACTTCTTCGACGTGCTCCTCGTCGGCGGGAACCGGTGGGCCTTCCTGATCGGCGACATCTGCGGCCGGGGTTCGGAAGCGGCCCGGTTGACGGCGCTGGCACGTCACAGCCTGCGGCTCGCGTTGATGCTCGGTCACGGCCCGGCCGAGGCCCTCGCGGCGCTGAACCACGCGTTGTTGCGCAGCGACAACGACGGCCGGTTCTGCACCGCGGTGTGCGGGCTGTTCTCCGAGGCGCCGGACGGCAGCGCGCTGATCGAGGTCGGCGTGGCGGGGCACCCCGCACCGCTCGTCGTGCGCTCCGACGGCGCGGTGACTCCGATCGATGCCGGCGCGCCGCTGCTCGGCGTGCTCGACGACGCGACGTTCACGCAGACCGAGGCGCGGCTCGAACCGGGCGAGACGATCGTGGTCTACACCGACGGGGTGATCGAAGCGCGGCGCGATGGCGAGATGTTCGGCGCGGAACGGTTGGGTCACGTCCTGTCATCGTCCTCCGTCGGCGGCGCCGAGGCGGTGGTGGTCGCCGTGCTCGAAGCGGTGACCGAATTCGACGCGAGCGCGAGCAAGGACGATCTCGCGATCCTCGCGATCCAACGCGATCCGGCCTGACGCCGGACAGGCCCCGACGGCAATTCGATCCCGTTCGGACGGCCGTTCACACGGTGGCTCACACGGGAGGAGCGCAACAGAATCGCCGGCCGCGAGACCACCAAGGTCTACAGCCGTCCGTTCCATGTGTCCGCGGCCGATGTCGGCAGGATCGACGTTGTCGCGCTGATCGCCGCAGGACCGGGGTCGGGCTTCGTTCCCGAGATCACCGTCGACCTGACGAACTGACCCCATCGACCGAGTTCTTGTCTGCGTCCCGACGTAAACGAGTCGGGAGCAGATACGAATGGTGCCAGCCTCCAAATGTGCAACGATCCCTCGTGTGTCGAGGCATTCGACGCACGCATCGCCCCCCACCCGCTGAAGGAACCGCCAAGTGTCGTCGCCGCGACTCGCACAGCTCCGCGCATCCAGCCTCCCGATCATCATCGCCTGCGCAACGATGACACTCGCTGTCGCGTGCTCCTCGGATCGCGATAGGAGTGGCACACTTCCGACCACTCCCGTCGAATCGTCGGAGCCGCCCCCCGATTCGACCGGCAGTGACGCCACCGCCGAATCGGTCGTGCCCTCGGGCACGGATGCCCCGAGCGAGGCGACCACGGCCGCTCCGGAATCGTCGGCGACCGCGGCGTCCGACACCACCTACCTCGACCTGTACGTCAACCAGGGGATCGTCTACGACCCCTTCTACCCCGATGCTCTCGGCGGCGACATCAACTACGCCGAAGCGGTGTGCACCCAGGCCGTGACCGACCTCGCTTCGTTCGGCGCAGCGCGCGGCGACATCGACGCGACGGGAGCGCTCGCCAGCCTGCAAGCCGTCGACGCAGCGATCCCACCGAACTTCGAGCCGGCGCTGCGGGCGTGGGAGCAATTCATCGCGGACCACGCTGACGCCTACAGCGGTCCGTTCCTACCGGTGAGCCAAGGCGACCGCAGCGACGGCACGCTCCGAAGCGTGCTGGTGGACCCTGCGGTCGTGGCGATGCTCGACGCCTACACCGCCCTCGAGCTTCGTCCGCCGAACGACTACCTCGGTTTCCTCAACAGCCGGTGCACCCTCGCGGACGCGTAGCGGCGGCTCGATCGGGTCAACCTGCGGCCAGCGAGCGCGTTCTGATCTGACGTGATCCTGAACACCGTGGGTCGGGCGCCTATGGCAGCGTCGGAATGGTGCCATTCACGATGCCAGCTCGGATGTCCCGGAGGGCGGGCCGAACGAAGCCAGGAACCTGGTTGTTGGTCCGGTGGAACGGGGCCAGGTCGGTGCCGCCCGTCGCGAGACTCTCGAAGATCAATCCACTCGTCCATGAGTCGTCGACCAGTGCCTGGATCTGACGATAGGTCGCGACGTCGAAGTTCTTGACTGCGCTCGTCAGTAACACCTTCGCCCGGTCGCGGTCGAAGAGATCGAAGGGGTCGAAGTCCGGGTACACGACGCGGACCTCTTCCCCTGCCGCCTTGCGTTCAACGGCGGCGAAATACGTGCCGAGCCCGGTCGCTCCCGCAACGGGGAAGACGGTGTCGGCTCCTTGGTCGAACAGGTCGTTGGCGATCGCGAACCCCAACGCGGGGTTCCCGAAGTCGAAGCTGAACAGACCGCTCTGTGTGTCGACATCCCACCCGAGCACCTCGACCGTGCCGCCGGTCTGGGCGTTGAAGTAGTCGACGCCGAGTGC
>JAHEKY010000072.1 GCA_024644465.1 Ilumatobacteraceae bacterium
ACTCCCTCGGCGGCGCCGCGGTCCTGGCGATCGCCGGGGACATCCCGGAAGTCCGCGCCGTCGCGACGATCGGCGCGCCCGCCGATCCGCAACACGTGACGGGCGTGTTCTCGTCGTCGATCGACGAGATCGAGCGGTCCGGCGAGGCGGCCGTGCAACTCGCCGGGCGATCGTTCACGATCACCCGCCAGTTCCTCGACGACCTCACGAACCACGTCGTCGTCGACCGAGTGGCCGACCTGCACCGTGCGCTGATGGTGCTGCATTCCCCGATCGACAACACGGTCGGCATCGAGAACGCGGCGGACATCTATCGCGCCGCGAAGCACCCGAAGAGCTTCGTCTCCCTCGATGGCGCCGACCACCTGCTCGGCGACCCGACCGACGCGGCGTTCGCGGCGTCGATGATCGCGGCGTTCGCCGACCGGTACGTCCGCGACGAGAGCGGCGCGCTCGACGCACCGCGGGCGACCGCACCGGTCGTCGTCGCCGAGACGACGCAGGGGCCGTTCCTCAACCATGTCGTCGTCGGATCGCACCGCCTCCTGGCAGACGAGCCGGAGTCGATCGGCGGGTTCGACGCCGGGCCCGCCCCGTACGACTTCCTCGGCGCCGCCCTGGGCGCGTGCACGTCGATGACGCTGCGGATGTACGCCAATCGCAAGCAACTACCGCTCGACCGCGTGACGGTCGAGGTGAGCCATGGCAAAGTGCACGCCGACGACTGCGTCGAGTGCACGGAGAACGACGTGTTGACGGGTCGTACGGGGATGATCGACCGGTTCGAGCGCGTCGTCCGGCTCGACGGGGATCAGCTGACCGACGACGACCGGGATCGGCTGCTCGCGATCGCCGACCGCTGTCCCGTGCACCGCACGCTCGAATCGGCCAGTGTGATCGTCACGACGTTGGCGCCCTGAGCGGCGTCACGCTCGCGCCCCGTCCGGGCGAACCTGCAGATCGAACTCCGCGCCGAGCGGCGGGTCGCCCGCATCGCGGCGGCGGACGAGCGCGGCATTGAGCTCGGCTGCCATCAGCGCCGAGATCGACACGAGGCTCAGCCACGTGATCAACCCGAGCACGACCGCGAACGTGCCGTACGTGTCGCTTGCGTTCTCGGTGACCCGCTCCACGATGCGGGGGCCGAACTGCTGCAGGATCGAGAATGCGATGCCTGCGACGATCGAGCCGGGCCAGACGTCACGCCACGTGGGTTCTGCCGAGGTGAGGAAGCGGAACATCGCCGCCAGCACCACGATGTTGAGCAGCACCGTCGGGAGGGCGATCAGGAACTGGCTGATGCCGGGGAGCCCCGTGGCGTTGACTGCGGTGGCGATGACGATGTTGCCGATCTGGGCAGCGCCGAGGATCAGGATGCCGACGATCGCCCGCCCGCGCTGGATCGGCATCCCGGCGCGATCGTCGATGTCGACCTCCCACACGTCGTCGAGCGCACCCTGCAGCCCGACGAACGCCTTGGTCGACGACCAGATCGCGCCGAGCAGACCCGCGACGAGCACCCAGACCGACCCGTTCAGCGAATCCGCGTCTTCTCGCAACTGACTTCCGAGGACCGGGATCTCGCTGATCGCACCGTTGACGATGCGGCGTTGGAGGTCCTCGTCGTTCTGCAGCAGGAGTCCGAGGATCGTCGTCGCGGCGAGCATCAACGGGAAGATCGAGAGGAACGTGAAGAACGCGAGCAACGACGCGTTGCGGCCCGAGAGATGGCGCCGCCACCCGTCGAGCGTCTCCACGATGATGTCGATCGTGCCCGACTTCGCACGGAGCCGCATCACCCGCTTGCTCGTCGTCCACGCCATCAGCGTTCATCCTGGCCGATGTCGCCGTTCGCCGCCGCACCGGTGACGTCCCAATCGATCGGGGTCCGCCCCGCCGCGACCAGCGCCTCGTTCGCACGGCTGAACGGCCGGCTGCCGAAGAACCCGTTGCGCGCGCTGAACGGCGACGGGTGCGGGGACTCGATGATCGTGTGCCGATCGCGGTCGATCAACTCCGACTTGCGGCGTGCCGCGTTGCCCCACAGGATGAACACGACCGGATCCGCCTTTGCGTTCACGGTCCTGATCACCTCGTCGGTGAACGTCTCCCAGCCTCGCTGCTGATGCGATCCGGCCTGCCCGGCGCGCACGGTCAGTGTCGTGTTGAGCAGGAGCACGCCCCGGTGGGCCCAGGCCTCGAGGTTGCCGTGGTCGGGGACCGTCAGGCCGAGGTCGTCGTGCAGTTCCTTGTGGATGTTCTGCAGCGAAGGTGGGACGCGAATGCCGGGCGGGACCGAGAAGCACAAGCCGTGGGCCTGGCCCGGCCCGTGGTACGGGTCCTGGCCGAGCAGCATCACCTTGGTGGCGGCGTACGGCGTGAGGTGCAGCGCGGCGAACACCTCGTCGTGCGGTGGGTAGACGGCGTGCGTGTGGCGCTCCTCCGCGACGAACTGCTGGAGGTCCTTCCAGTACGGCTTGTCGAACTCGCCGCGCAGCAACGGGTTCCAATCGGTCGTCATCGACATGTGTGCCTAGCATGCGAACCATGTTCGATCATCTCGAGCGGGCCCGTCTGGCCACGACGCCGACCGCGCTCGAAGCCGGCCCGGTGATCGATGGCGGCACCCGGCTGTGGGTCAAGCGCGACGACCTGACCGGCCTCGGCGGCGGCGGCAACAAGGCCCGCAAGCTCGAGTTCCTGTGCGGAGATGCACTCGCGCGGGGGGCGCGGGCGCTCGTGACCGTCGGCGCGGCGCAGTCGAACCACTGCCGGATCACCGCGGCAGCGGGCGCGCAACTCGGCCTCGAAGTCCATCTCGTGTTGTCCGGTGACGAGCCCACCCGGGCGGAGGGGAATCAGCTGCTCGCAGCTCTGTTCGGCGCGCAACTGCACTTCACCGGAGCGGCGGAGAGCCACTGGGGCGAGCTCGAGATCGCCCGCGAGGCGTTGACGTCCGAGCTGGACGCGGAAGGGCTCGCGCCGTACTCGATCCCGATCGGGGGGAGCACCGCCGTCGGCGCGCTCGGCTACGCGCTCGCGTTCGTCGAGCTGCTCGAGCAGTGCGACGAGCAGCGCATCACGCCGACGGCGGTCGTCTTCACCTCGTCGAGCGGCGGCACCCACGCCGGGCTGCTCGCCGGGCGAGCGGCGCTCGCCGCGCTCGGTTCGGCCGTTCCCGACGTGATCGCGATCGGCGTGGCGAAGGGCGTCAACGTCGGGTTGCCCGATGTCGCCGAACTCGGCAACGACGTGCTCGACCTGATGAACCTGCCGGACACGCGCATCGACCCCGACGACGTCGAAGTCGACACGCGCTGGATCGGCGAGGACTACGCGATCCCGACGACCGCCGGCGACGACGCCGTTCGCTGGGCGGCCGAGCGGGGTGGGTGGCTGATGGACCGGACGTATTCGGGCAAGGGGCTCTCCGGGGTCCTCGGCCTCGCGGCGGAGGGCCGATTCGACCCGGGAGCGGACGTCGTGTTCGTCCACACCGGCGGCTGGCCGGCGCTGTTCGCCGCGAACGGCGTGCCGGCCTGAGGACCAGAAGTCCCGGCCCGGACGGCGCCGAGCGAGAGTTAGCCTGGCGCAGATGAACGATCAGATCCTGGACGTCGACCTCCTCGCATTCGAAAACGGCAACTCCGCCCAGCGGCGCGCGGTCGTCGACGGCGTCGTCCGCAGTCTGGCGACCGGGTTCGTGTACACGAGCCACGACCTCTCGGAGGACCTGCTCGACACCGCCTACGGCATGTTGCGCGAGTTCTTCGAGAAATCGCCGGAGGTCAAGCAGCAGAGCACGGTCGTCGGCGCCAGCGGGCAGACCGGCTACACGGGCCTCCTCGTCGAGACCGCCGCGTCCAGCGACAAACCGGACTGGAAGGAGATGCTGAACTGGTCGACCGACATCGACCCCGGGCATCCGCTGAAGGCGTCGTTCCCCAAGGCCTATCCCGACCAGGTGCTCCCGGAAGCAGCGGTCCCCGGCATCAGCGAGGTGCTGTACCGCTTCCACGACTCGATCGCCGACCTGCAGCGGCGGTTCCTGCACATCATCGCGGAGGGCATCGGCTGCCACGAGACGTTCTTCGACGACATGGTCGCCGACGGCCCGACGTTGACCCGCGCGATCCGTTACCCGTCGATGGGCGAACTGCCGGACGAGGGCCACGTGTGGGCCGCCGAACACGGCGACATCAACCTGATCACCGCCCTGCCGCGCGCCACGGCGCCAGGCCTGCAGGTGAAGGTCAACGACGAGTGGGTCGACGCGGTCGCCCCCGACAACGGCGTGATCATCAACACCGGCATCATGCTGGAACGGTTGACCAACGGGATCATCCCGATCGGCTGGCATCGCGTCGTGGCGGCGCCCGGCTACACCGGTGAGCGGTACAGCGTCGTGCAGTTCTGCCACCCGCGGCCGTGGACGATCCTCTCACCGGTGCCGTCGTGTTGCACTCCCGAGAACCCGCAGCGCTTCTCCGCGCTGTCCGCGGCCAACGCACTCGACGAAGTGCTCTACGAGATCAACCTGATCGAGACCGCCCGACGCGTCAAGAGCTGACGATCACGGCCTGAGCAGCGGCCGGGGCGCCGAGGCGTCCTTCGCCAGCGCGAGCTCCAGCCAGATCCCGGTCTCGAGGTCGATGTCGTCGGACCATCGACTGGGCACCTGGTCCGAGCCTGCCGCACCCGCGCCGAACCGGATCGCAGGGGTCCAGTCGCACTCGTCGTGAGGGTTGATCATCGCCGCCCATCCGCTCGCAGTCACCTGGCCCGACGCCGTGATGATCCACTCGGAGTCGATCCGGCGATCGTCGTCGGTCGTCTCGATCGTCGTCGCACCGGCGGTCGTGCTGCGGGCCGGCACCGACCAGGGTCCGATCCCGACACGGCACGTCGAGTTCCACTGCGCGTCCAGCACCGGGCCGAACGCCTCGATCGGCGTCCCGTCGAGATCGAGAATGGTCAGCCGCAGATGTGGTGCGGTGGCGTCGGCGTCGATCACGACCGTCGCGTCGGTCGGAACATCCGTGCGGACACCGACCGGAAGCGGGTCGGTGTCGCCCATGAAGCCGATGATCTGACCGGCACGCACGGTCGTTCCGATCGTCGCGAGCGCGGTCAGGCGGAGATGGTCGGGGGCTGCGCCGTCGTTCGTGCCCGGGGTGTCGTCGTTGAAGCCCGCGTAGTGGTAGCTGCGCCCGCGGGTGTCGGTGATCGTCACCGAGATCGGGGCGTCCGGTTCGTTCCGCACGTCGGTGACGACACCGTCGGTGGCCGCCAGGACGGGCTGCAGCTTGACCCCGAACACGATGCTCGGCGGGGTGTCGGCGCACAGGCCGGCGGCGTCGAGTTCGGCCCGGGAGATCTCCTCGGCGCCGTCGCCGGTCAGCAGCGTCGCCTCGTCGCAGTCGGGCACCGCGAGCCGCGACGGCCCGAGCACGGGGAACGCGAGGCTCGGCAGGTCGTCGTCGCGATCGGGCGGGTCCGGTGGCACCCCGAGGTGAGCGGCGGCGTCGCTCGCCGTCTGCAGCTTCGGGACCGGCTGACCGGAGATCGTGGAGAGGATGCCGAGCCAACGCTGCTGGTACTCGCGGATCGTCAGGACGTTGCCCGCTGACGGCAGGGGGACGACGTCGAGCAGTGACGGGTCGGTCGCCGCGCGCGGGTAGTACCACATCAGCGGGACCATCGTGACGTCGCCACCCCACTGCTTCAGGAACTTCGTGACGTCGGCCGCGGCGCGCTCGTCCTGGATGTAGGGCGGGGCGAGGTAGGCGTGGGGGTAGCCGCCGTAGTTCTGCCACGTCGATGCGATGAACTGATACGCACCCGATGCGTTGCCACGATTGGGCGGCACGTCGTAGCGACCACGCGACTCGAGATAGCGGATCGTGGCGAGGATGTCCTCGATCGGCCCCGGGTAGATGACCGGACGGTGCGGCACGGTCGTCGTCGTGCTGCTGGTGGTCGTCGTCGTGCTGGTGGTGCTCGTCGTGCTGGTCGTGCTGGTCGAGGTCGTGCTCGTCGAGGTGGACGTCGCCGCCGGCACGGTCGAGGTGGTCGTCGGCGCCGTCGTCGTCGTGGTCGTCTTCGGGGGCGGCGTCGTGCTGGGCTTCGGCGTGGTCGTGGGTTTCGGGGCGGTCGTCGTCGACGCCGGCGGCTCCTCGCTCTCGGCGGCATGCACCCCGGCCGCGCCCGCCAGCGGGGCGACGCAGAGCAGTGCGACCGCGATCGTGCGTGCCGACGGCGGGCGTCGGCGCAACGGTTGGAGGCGAGCGAGGTGCTTCATGTGATCGTGATCCACGACGGGCGGAAGCTCAGCGTGGTCAACAACGTATCGGTCGGTTGAGGGGCGAAGTGGAGCGCGAACTCGGTGCGGGCTACGTTCGGCCTTCCATGGACCCGACCGCCGACGAGGACGCCGAGCCGGCGCCGGACCACGACGACACCGTCCGGCCACGGCACCGGGACGTGATGCTCGCCGTCGACATCGGCGGCACGAAGTTCGCCGCCGGCCTGGTGACGGCACGCGGCGAGTTGATCGCCCGTTCCCGCGTCGACGTCGAGCGCGACGTCGGCCCCGAGTCGCACTACACCTCGCTGGCGGCACTCGTGTCCGACATGCAGGCCCAGGCCGAGGATCAGGACGTCCGCGTCCGCGCGGTCGGTGTCGGTGCCGCCGGTCCCGTGACTCGGCACCTCGAGTCGGTCTCACCCGTCAACATCGGCGCATGGCGGGACTTCCCGCTCCGCTCCCGGCTCGTCGAGCTGACCGGTCTCGACGTCTACGGCGATCTGGATGCGAAGGCCCTGGCACTCGCCGAAGGCTGGCTCGGCGCGGCCCAGGGCCACCCCAACTTCTGCGTGATGACGGTGTCGACCGGCATCGGCGGCGGCATCGTGCTCGACGGTGAACTGCTCGACGGTGAGTCCGGTAATGCCGGTCACATCGGGCACATCATCGTGGAACCGGGCGGTCGGCGCTGCGGATGCGGCGCCCAGGGCTGCCTGGAGGCCGAAGCGTCCGGCCTGGCGATCGAGGCGATCACCGGCCGACCGCCGACCGAGCCGACGTACGAGATCATGCAGCGCACGGGCACGCTCGTCGGACGCGCCGCCGCATCGATCTGCAACGCCCTCGACATCTCCCTCGTCGTTGTCGGCGGCGCCGTCGCACTCGGGTTCGCAGCAACGTTCTTCCACTCCGCGCAGGCCTCACTCGACGAGAACGCGAGGCTCGCGTACAGCCGCGGGGCGCGCATCACCCCCTCCCGGCTGGCGGACTCGGGGCCGCTGATCGGGGCCGGCGCCGTCGGTTGGCGGGGGCTCCGGCGCGCCGCCCGAGGCGCGACATGAGTCCCGACCAGGTTTGGAAACACCGGGTGGGTGAGAGACTCGTGCCATGACGAAGATCAGGTCCCGCGACTCCCGCATGATCCAGGACCGCCGCGGCGGTGGTTCGGGGGGCGGGCTCGGGGGGATGCTCGGCGGCGGGCGCGGCCGGCGTGGCGGGGGCCTCGGCGACGTGCTCGGCGGCGCGCTCGGGGGCGGTCGGGGCCGTGGCGGCGGGCTCAAGGCCGGCGGGGGTGTGATCGGCATCCTCGTCTTGCTCGCGACGCTGTTCCTGCCGAAGCTGCTCGGCGGCGCCACCGGTGGTGCCACCGGCCTCGGCGGCGGTTCGACCGCCGCGTCGAGCGCGACGACCGGAGGTGACACCGAAACGTGCAGCTCGGAAGCGGAGCAGATCCTGTGCGGAGCGACGATCGACGTGCAGGAGTTCTGGCTGGAGGAGTTCCCGCGTTCGTTCAACCAGGAATACGAGATCACGTCGACGGTGTTCTTCTCCGGTTTCACGAACACCGGTTGCGGCCAGGCGTCGGCGCAAACCGGGCCGTTCTACTGCCCGGCGGACAACCTCGTGTACTTCGACCTCGACTTCCTCGCCGAGCTCCAACAGCAGTTCAATGCCCCTGGGGACCTCGCCGCGCAGTACATCGTCGCCCACGAGTACGGCCATCACATCCAGAACGTGCTCGGAATCAACGCCCAGATGCGCCAGCTGCAGCAGCGCGACCCGCGCAACGCCAACACGTACTCCGTGGCGCTCGAACTCCAGGCCGACTGTCTCGCAGGCGTGTGGGCGGCCGATGCCGATCGGCGCAACCAGTTCGACGACCCGAGCGAGCTGAACGAGGCGCTCGATGCGGCCGCGGCGGTCGGTGACGACCGCATCCAGCAGCAGACGCAGGGGCGCGTCGACAAGGAGAGCTGGACGCACGGATCCTCTGCCCAGCGCCAGCAGTGGTTCCGACGCGGGTTCGAGACGGGCGACCCCAATCGGTGCGACACGTTCGGCGAGATCGACTCGCTCTGACCCTCAAGTTGGCAGTGCCGATGCCGATGAAAAGGCATGGAATCCGCCGCCGTTCTCGCTCAACTGCGAGCGCTCGTGCTGGTCGTCGATCGCTGGGGCACGATCCTGCGAGCGGATGGCGCGCGCGACGGGTTTCTCGGCTACACCACGTCCGACCTCGCGGGTCGCAACGCCGTCGAGTACGTCGCAGCGGACGACCAGGCCCACGTCGCGAGCGTCTTCGCCGGCGGTGGCGACTGGATCCTGTCGGCTGCGCCGACGCCGTTCCCGTTGCGGGTCGTTGCGGCCGACGGGTCGATCGACACGGTCGAGTGCCTGCCCGCACGCGTCGACGGTGACCACTGGGTGCTCACCCTGACGACGAGTGAGCTGCAGTTCTCCACCTACCATGCTCTCGACCTCTATCTCGGCGGCGCCGGACCGCTCGAAGTGGCGACCGGTGTCGCCCGGCGGGGCAGCCGGTTGTGGCCCGACGGTGTGGTCACCGACGCGTTCGTGCTCCATGCGAACGTCGGCGGCGTTCTGACCGATGTCGTCGCGGGCGACGCCGATTCCGGGTTGCTGACGGCGATGCGGTCGTGTATCGCCGAACGCGACGCGCCGTGGAACTCGGCGAGGGCCACGACGAACGGCCCTGCCGAACTCGACTCGCTGCCGCCTGAGCTCGCAGCGGCCGCCGAGGCGCTCGGCCATCGCGTCTGCGAGCTCGGCATCGTCGTCGTGGACGGCGTCGTCGAGATCGCCACCGTCACGTTCGGGAGCCACGCGAGCGCGTTCGACGGCAGCACCAGGGTGATCCACGGCAAGGCGGTCGAGATGATCGAGGCAGCCGCGCGTCGCGCCCGGGTCGAGCGGATCCTGCGAGTCGCGGCCGAGACCGACCACCTCACCGGCCTGCTCAACCGAGCCGCGTTCGAACGCGCCCTCGACGACCACGACGGTGGTGCCGAGTGCGTCTCGCTCGTGTTCATCGACCTCGACAACTTCAAGGCGGTCAACGACAACTACGGCCACGCGGCCGGTGACGCCGTGCTCGTCGAGACCGGCCGCCGGATCGCGTCGGTGTGCCGACCGACCGACGTGATCGCCCGATTCGGCGGGGACGAGTTCGCCGTCCTGCTGCCCGGGGCGGACGACGAGAACGCCGAACGAGTCGGCCAGCGAATCCTCGACCGCATCGCCCAACCGCTGCCGAGCGACATCGGGCCCGTACGGGTCACCGCCACTGCGGGGCTCGCGTCGGGCCTCGACCACCTCGTCGAGCTGGTCGACACCGCTGACCACGCGATGCTCAGCGGCAAGCGGGCCGGTCGGGCCTCCGTGACGGCGGCTCCCACCGGGCCGCCCACACCATCGGATCAGCCGCCGATCGCGCGGTAGACGCGTTCTGCCGGGCCCCGACCGAGGCGACGGTGCCACCAGGTCGCGAGGACGATGCCGACGACCCAGAACGCGAGCGCGAACATCAGTGCGGTCGCCAGACCAGCTGGCCGGACCCATCCCATCCAGTCGACGACGAAGTTGAACACGAGGATGTGCGCGAGGTACAGCGACAATGCCAACTGGCCGGCGCGACGGAAGGGCTCGGTCGGAGCCGGGAAGCGTTCGGCCAACCAGTCGAACGACGCGTACGCGACGAGTGCCGTGCCCAGCGCACTCGCGACGTAGACGGCGCCTCGGCTGTTGGGCGTCGTCGCCAGCACGACCCGCTCGAACGGCGACGCGGCGAACGTCGACACGAGCGACGCCGCGACGGTCAGCGCGCCGCCGACGGCCAGCGCTGCCGCGCGCCACCACGGCCGAGACAGCGCACGTCCCAGCACGATGCCGCAGCAGAAGAACCCGAGCCACGGCAGGAGCGGATGGGTCCCGTTGACGAACACGTCGAAGACGTACCCGCGCAGCGAACCGTCGGGCGGCGCGGTGAGCCACGACGGATCGGCGCCGTCCTCGATCTGCCAGAAGACCCACATCCGGATCAGTGCCCCCGCGCCGACCGCCGCAGCGCCGATGCCGAGAATCGATCGGGAGCCGAGCGTGAAGAGCGCGGCGGCGATGACGAACATCGCGCCGTAGTAGGGGATGATCGTGCCGCGCCAGATCTCGTCGAGGAACAGCCCGGCGACGTACAGCAGCGCGCCGCGGCGCACGAGCCGCCAGCGCATCTCCGTCGTGCGATCCGGCCGGGATCGGGCGCGGCGGGTCAGCAGCGTGACGCCGACGCCCGCGACCAGCACGAACGTCGCGGCGAACCGCGTCGACAGCGGACCCTCCCACGGGTCGAACAGGTCGGCCGCCCATCCGGCGCCGCGATCGCCGCCGCGGAGGATCAGGTAGCCGCGGTAGTTCATCACGACGACGCCGATCATCGCGACCGCGCGCACGACGTCGGGGCCGGCGAGACGGCGCGCCGAGCCGGCGGCGACCGACGTCCGCGTCGACGTGTTCAGAGCCATGTGAACTCGTCGACCGCCGTCATGTGCAGCGGCCGCTGCAGGTCGACGTGCTCGCCGATCTCCGGGCACGGCGTGCCTGCCGCGACGAAACCCATCGAGGTGTGCATGTGCGGCGGCTCGTGCAGGTCCATCCGCGTCCGGCGGTAGTGAAAGGGGCTGAGCCCGCCGTCGAGCGGAGCGACGCCGTTCGCCGTTCCCGCGCCGATCATCACGAGGTGGCCGTCGCCCGGGACCGCGCCGAGGCGGTAGCCCGCGAGATCGCCTGCCTCGACCGCGCGCAGGGCCAGGACGTCCGCGGACAGCTGGAGCGCGGACTTGTCTCCGTGCCAGAGCGACGTGCCGAGCCGAAGCCGGTAGGAGTGAGTGGACGGCAGGGCGGCGTAGGCGTCTGCGTCGAGGTGACTGACCCACACCGGAAGCGCAGGGTCGATGTCGCCGAGCATGCTGATGATCGAGTCCCGGTGCCCGGTCGGCGAACCGGCGAGTGGGGGGTGGATGCTGACGCCGACGACGTCGAGGCCGGCTGTCCGCGCCGTGCCGACGAGGTCGATGTCGCCCCCGTAACGGCGCATGTCCGAGACCAGTTTGACGACGACGCGCCCGCCCCAGCCGGAGAGCGGGTCGACGTGCGCGGGGTCGCCGACGGTCAGGATCGGGTCGGACGACGAAGGAGCTGCGAGCGTCGGGGTGAGGACGACTGCGGTCACCGATGACGGGACGGCGTCGAGTTCGTGCACGTTGCCGACCGCGATCGTGTCGCTGAGCTCGGCAGCGACGCCCGCCAGCCACTGCCGACCGAATCCGTAGCCATTGCCCTTGACGACCGGCACCAACCCGGTGACCGACGACGCGACGTGCGCAACATGGCTGCGCCACACCGCGGTACGGATCGTCAGTCGCACGGTCACGGGTCCGAACGTAATCGGTGGCGGACGCGGAGCGGCCGAGCCCCATCGCCATACCCAGATTTCCGTAAACCCGAGTTAGTTGATCGGGAATGTCGGGGATACGCTCGCGGTTGTGCCAGACGTGACATCGACCTTCACCTTCCCCGACCCCGTCAACGAGACCTCCGCTCGGATCGTCGCTGCCGGCGTCGTCGCCCAGGCGATCGCGTTCCTCGTCGTCCGCGAGGGGTGGATCCTGATCCCGCTCGTCTACGGGTTCCTCGCCCGCGTCCTCACCGGGCCGACGCTCTCCCCGCTCGGTCAGTTCGCGACGCGATTCGCGACACCGAGGCTCGAACGCCTCCGCCCGCTGCCGTCGCGTCGCGTCCCGGGCCCGCCGAAGCGCTTCGCCCAGGCGATCGGCCTCGGGTTCACCGCCGGCGCGTCGATCGCCTGGCTCGCCGGGTATCCCGGCGTCGCGCTGACGCTGGTCTTCGCCCTCACGGTCGCGGCGACGCTCGAAGCGGTGTTCGCGCTCTGCCTCGGCTGCATCGCCTACAGCGCGATCTGGAACTGCGAGGACTGTGACGACATCGGCGAACGGTTGCGCGCGGCGATCGCCCACGCGCAGCGGGCTTCGGCCTGATCTCTCGTCACCGGCGCCTGGTCGGCCACGGGGTGATCCGCGGCACGATCGGCCGCCAGCACCTGTGGGCGCGCATCCCGCGCCAGACACCCCAGCCGTAGGCGATGTCGTTCGGCGTCGCGGCGACGTCCAACGCGACGGCGACAACGGCAGCGAGGCGCGCGCGTCGCGAGAACAGCGAGACGGCGACGGCGATCGGCCACCACACCCGGCGGATCGCGGCGGCGATCTGCTGCGCGGCCCGCACGTGGCCGGACAGGGCGAGCGTGAGTGCGGCGCGCCGCGGGATGTCCGGCAATCGGGAGGGGAGTGCGGCCGCGCTGACGGCCGCGGTCGCGAGACCGACGACCGGGTGGCCGCACGCGATGCTCGACCATGCCGCCGCCGTCCATCCGTTCGTCCGCAGCGGGGCGAGCGCCCGCGGGTGCCGGAGCGCGAGCGGCGCTGCCGACGTGCCGTAGGCGGCGTTCTGCCGGAGCCGGCCCGCGAGCGTCGGGCGCGGCTCGTGCCACACCAGCGAGTCGGGTTCGTAGCGGCACCGCCACCCCGCTTCGTCGAGCCGCCACACGAAGTCGACGTCCTCACCGAAGCGCAGCTGTTCGTCGAACCCACCGACGTCGTCGAATGCAGCGGTCCGCACGAGGATCGCCGCGGCCGGTACGTAGCTCACCCGCGTGCCCGACCGGATTCGGGCGGGATCCTCACCGAGGTCGATCGACGAGCCCGCCTCTCCGGCGACCCGCGGCGCGACCAACCCGACGCGAGCGTCGTCGAAGTGGGCCAGGAGCGGATCGAGCCACGACTCGACACCGGTGACGCCGAGGAGGTCGACGTCCGCGTCGACGAACGCGATGAGCGGTGTCGTGACGACCCTCCGCCCGGCGTTGCGGGCCGCCGCCGGGCCCCGGTTGACGTCGAGTCGAACCGTCGCGCCGGCGAGCGGTGGCCGCGATCCGTCGTCGACGGTCGTCCGCCCGTCGACGGTCGCGCGGCCCCCGTACTGGGGTGTCACGATCGTCACGTCGTCGGGGCCGAACGTGTGCTCGGCGTCGCGCGAGCGAGGGTGGATCGCGCCGGCGTCGAGCAGCCGATCGACGAGCCCGGACGGGGCGACCTCCTCGCCCGCCTCGAGGGCATCGAGGATCGGCGCTGCCCGTGTGGTCGTGCGGAAGATGGTGAGTGGCGAACCGGCGATCACGACGCTGTCGAAGCGCTGCCACGACGCGTCGCAGTCGAAGTGCACGGCCGATCAGCCGACCGGAGTCGGGTCGATGGGCCGCCATGCCTCGATGTCGTTGACGAGGTCGTCGACGAACGACGCGATGAACCGCTCGCCCTCCCGGCCGGACGCCCCGGACGGGTCGCCGAGCACCCCGCTCGGGCTGACCGCCTTCACCCCGGCGGCGCGCAGCGTGGCGATGTCTGTGTCGGCCCCCGGCGCGGCCAGTTCGAGCCGGACGAGCCCGGGGTCGATCGCGAGCAGCAACGAGGTCTCGATCCGGCCGGCGTGGAGGTCAGCGGGACCACCGTCCCTGCGCGTCGGCCACTTCGGCCACCACGCCATCACGTTGCGGCCCTCCTCGCACAGCATCGCGACCGCCTTCGACACCGGCGAGTAGTTGCCGCCGTGGCCGTTGACGAAGACCACTCCCGCCGCCCAATCGGCGCTGCGCCCGAGTTCGAGCACGACATCGGCCATCACCGCTGCGCCGATCGACAGCGTGCCCGGGAAATCCCCGTGCTCGCCGGATGCGCTGATCGCGATCGTCGGGCCGACCATCAACCCGTCGGTGCGGTGGATCGCCCGCTCGACGATCTCCTCGGCGATCAGCGTGTCGGTTGCGATCGGGAGGTGCGGGCCGTGCTGTTCGGTCGACCCGACCGGAACGAGGACGATCGGCGTGCGCACACCGTCGGCTGCGATGCCGTTGTCGACGAGCGTGCCGACCTCGTTCCACGTTGCATCGCCCAGCCGCATCTCGTCATCATGCCGTGTCGCGCGGGAGATAGCGCCACTCGCGAAGTTGGTCGATGATCCGCTGCGCGGCCTCCGGCGGGTCGAGTGTCACCGCGTCGCCGTGCGCGGGCGCAGCGCCGATGTCGAGGATGTCGCGCACCCGCGCCAGCGTGCCGCCGGACGGTGGCGGCAACATGCGCGCCCGCGGCCGGTACGGCGTCACGACGACGTCGTGCTCGGCCGGTCTCGGCCCGGCAACGACCTCGATCGTGGCCGTCGACGCCGAGAGCGTCTCTGCGAGCCCGGCGCGACGCAGACGGGCGACGGCGCCCTCGACCGACAGGACGGCGGGCGTCGGCACGTCGAGGATCTCGCGCCGACCGCCGTCGAGCCGACGGACCACGCGTAGCGGCACCCGGGTCCTGTCGACCCCGACGAGGCCGAGCGCCTGCGCCGCTCCGAGTTCGGCGGCGAGGTACGCCGGGACGGCGCCGGTGCCGCGGTCGAGTGAGTAGTCGCCGCACAGGACGTAGTCGCTGCCCCGGGCGATCGGCGCGATCGCCCGTGCCACGTCGCGAGCCCCCAGCCCCTCCCCGTCGACGCGGATCACATGGGTTGCGCCGACCGCGGTCGCCCGGCGGAGACCAGCGTCACTGCCGGTCGCGCCGACCGTGACGACCGTGACCTCGCCGCCGTTGCCGGCAAGGGTGAGCGCGGTCTCCAGTGCGGCTTCGTCCGCCGGCGAGACGCCCGCCCAGCGGTCGTCGGGATCGGCGCCGTCCACGGCGACCCATTTCCAGCAGACGGTGATCCTCATCGCCGGCCTCGGATCACGTCAGCTTGAAGACGACGCCGTGGCCGCCCTCCGGGTACGTCCAGGTGATCGCACCCTCGTTGTTGCAGACGAGGTAGCACGTGCCGCACTCGAAGCACTGCTCGTAGTTGAACAGGATGCCGCCGTCGCTCGTCGGCACGAACAGCTTCGCCGGGCACGCGACGATGCACTCGCGGCTTGGGCAGTCTCGGCACACGGTGTCGTCGACGACGATGTGGGCGCGCTCGTGCACGTCGAACCGGGTCGATCCGATCAGATCCTCGAACGACCGTTCCGGCCACTGCTCGGTTTCGCGGGTCGTCTCGACGACGTCCTTCCACGTCATCCGAAACTCCTCAGACCGTCGCGCGCGTCCCGCGCGAGGTCGGCCAGCTTGATCCCCGCGCGCTTGCGCTCGCTGTTGAAGATCGCGCGCAGCCCGGGCTTCGGCGCGGGATTGTCGACGCGGAACATCCGCTCGACCGTGTTCGCGATCATCTCCGGATACAGATGCTGGACACGATCGGACAGCACGAGGCCCGGCGCCCGGCGCAGCTTGCGGTGGTCGCGCAGGACGAACGTGTCCTCCAACCGCCGCTCGTAACCCGCGAGCCCTGCGG
The DNA here is from genome assembly GCA_024644465.1 of Ilumatobacteraceae bacterium. GTDB lineage: Bacteria > Actinomycetota > Acidimicrobiia > Acidimicrobiales > Ilumatobacteraceae > Ilumatobacter_A. The sequence continues at coordinate 15,767 of JAHEKY010000072.1, forward strand.
CCGACGGGTCGCCGGCGGCCAGCGCCTCCGCGGCGGCTTCGCCGGCGTAGATCCCGCTCGCCATCGCGAAATTGACGCCTTCGAGCCAGATGCCGGCAGCGAGGCACATCGCGGCAGCGTCGCCGGCAACGAGGATGCCGTCGCCGGTCATCTTCGGCATCATCGCCAGACCAGCCTCCGGGATGACGTGGGCCGAGTACTCCGCGACGTCGCCGCCCTCCACGAGCGGGGCGATGGCGGGATGGCGCTTGAGCCCGGCGATGATCGCTTCCGGGCGGAGCTCCTGCGCGGCCAGCGCGGGGAGCTTGAGGACGCACCCCACGGCGAGCGTGTCGAAGTTCGTGTAGAGGAACGCCCCGCCGTTCACGCCGCCGGTGCCGCCGAGGATCTCGATGTCGACGCCCTCGCGGCCGCGCACTGCGAAGCGCTCGTCGATCACCTCCTTCGGCAACCCGAGCGTTTCCTTCACCCCGACCGTGTAGTTCGCCGCGTCGACCTCGCCGTACAGCCCCGCGTCCTTGGCGAGGAAGCTGTTGACGCCGTCGCACGCGATGACGACGTCGGCCCGCAGGTCGCCTTCCGGCCGGTCGGTGGTGACGCCCACGACCCGGCCCCGCTCGCGCAGCAGCCCGGTCGCGGTCGTCGAGCACACGAGCGTGGCACCGGCCGCCTGCGCCTTCGACGCCAGCCAACTGTCCCAGTCGGGGCGGAACGCCGTCGCGCCGTTGTAAGGCGGTCGGCCCCACTTCTCGGACCGGAAGTCGACCGTCAGCGCCTGGTCGTCGGTGAGCACCATCGTCGATCGGCGGGTCACCCACCGCTGGATCGGTGCGTCCTCCCACCACTCTGGATGGAGCTGGTCGAGGATGCGTGGGTAGACGACGCCGCCGTACATGTTCTTCGACCCGGGGAACGGGCCCCGCTCGAGCAGGATCACGGAGTGGCCGGCGCGAGCGAGCACGGTCGCGGCAGTCGAGCCCGCCGGCCCGGCGCCGACGACGACGACATCGACGTCAGCCACCGGGCCGCTCCACGAGTCCGCCGAGGCGACGGAGCAGTTCGTCGAGCGTGGCGTTGGCGTCGCTGACGATGGCGAGATCGGCCATCGCCATCATCGGACAGTGCGGGTCGGTGTTGACGCTGACGATGTGATCCGGCGATCCGAGACCGGCGGTGTGCTGCACGGCGCCACTGATGCCGAACGCGAGATACAGCTCCGGGTCGACGACGACACCGGTCGTGCCGATCTGCTTGTCGTGATGCACCCACGAGCGGTCGGTGATCACGCGGGTCGCGCCGATCGTGGCGTCGATCTCGGCCGCGAACGCCGCGAGCATCTCGAAGCGCACCGGCGCGTCGAGGCCGGCGCCGCCGCCGACGATCCGCCGGGCCTCCGCCAGATCCATCGTCCGCGCGTCGGGCGGCAGCACGTCGACGACGGTTGCGTCGGCAGCGACCGGCTCGACATCGGACGCGTCGATCGTGCGGACGGCCGGCGGCTCGCCGAACGACTCCACCCCCCGCACGCCGGGCTGCAGCGTGGCGACGAAGGCGCCGGCCGGATGCACCTCGTGGAGCTCGCGGCCGCCGGCGCGGGCGAGTTGCACCACCGCCGGGGTGACCCGTGTCGCGCCGGCGTACAGGGGGCGGTCGAGTGTGAACGCGAGTCGCGGCGCGAGGTCTCGACCGTCGGGCGAGTGCGGGCACAGGATCACGTCCGCGGTGCCCAGTTCCGCGACGCCCGCACACAGCGCGGCGGCCCACCGCCCGAACGCGACGTCGCCGAGTTCGACGAGCAGCGCCTCGCGGGCGATGCCGGTCAACTCGACCGCGGCCGTCTCGGAGCCGGCGACGACGGCGCGTCCGTCGCACTCGGCGATCGCTTCGTCGGCACCCGCCGGCAGCACGCCATCGCGCACCGGGATGACTGCGATCATCGGATGCCGGTGCAGCTCAGGACAGCAGCGCGGGTTCCAACTGCTGCAGCCGTTGGATCGTCGCCGTCAGCAGCTTGCGGGTGAGCGCGGGGCTCTCGTCGAGCAGCTGGAGGAACGCGCCACGGTTGAGGACCTCCACGACCATCTCGGTCTCCGCTCGGACGGATGCCGTCCGCGGTGAGTTCGTGATGACCGCCATCTCACCGATCACCGCGCCCGGCCCGACCGACGTGATCAGCTTGCCGTGTCGCCACACGGAGGCGGTGCCGGAGATGATGATGAAGGCCTCGCGGCCGGACGCACCCTCCGTGATGAACTCCTTGCCGGACTTGATCGTGATCGCGGTCATCAGCTTGCTGATCAGTGCGATCTCCTTCTTGGAGAGGCCCTTGAAGATCTCGATCTGGCTGAGGATGCTGGACGTCGACGGTTTGCTCATGAAGTGCGCCTCTCGGGAGCTGGCTGTGGTGATCGGGCGGTGGAACGACAACGTAGTCGTCCGGGTCGGGGCACATCGTGTGCGGCGCCGTTCAGCACGCCGG
>JAHEKY010000154.1 GCA_024644465.1 Ilumatobacteraceae bacterium
GCGCTCGTCGTCTTCCACGGCCAGGATGCGGGTTCCCACGGCCACCATGATGCCGCAAATCGGCGCCGAAACGTGATCAATGCGCAGGTCTGATGCCACGCAGTGCGTCGAGCAGGGCCCGATGAACGCCCGGAGCGGCGACCAGCATCTCCTCCGGGCGGGCCGCGCCACCGTCGAAGTCGGAGCTGATCGCGCCCGCTTCGCGGGCGATGAGCTCGCCCGCGGCCGCGTCCCACGAGTTGAGGTGACGCTCGTAGTACGCATCGAGGCGGCCGCACGCGACCATGCAGAGGTCGACCGCGGCCGAGCCGAGACGGCGGACGTCGCGCACCTGCGTGATCAGGTCGGCGAGGACGAGCGCCTGCTCGCGCCGGGTCGCGGGGCGATACCCGAAACCGGTGCCGACCAACGCGAGTGCCAGATCGTCAGCGTCGCTGGCGTGGATCGGTGCGCCGTCCCTGGTGGCGCCGGCGCCCTTCGCCGCCGCGAACATCTCGTCCATCGGCGGGACGAACACGGCGCCCGCGATCATCTCGTCGTCGCGGCCGACGGCGACCGAGCACGACCATGCCGGTTGGTCGAACACGAAGTTGGTCGTGCCGTCGATGGGGTCGACGAACCATGAGAACCCGCTGGTCCCGGTGTCCGACGTGCCCTCCTCGCCGATGATCGCGTCGTCGGGGCGCAGGCGGCGCAGCGTCGCGACGATGTGCGCCTCGGCGGCGCGGTCGAACTCGGTCACGATGTCGGTGCTCGACGACTTCGTCGATCCGCCGAACCCGGCGGCGGCGCCGCGACGACCGTCGAGGGCGATCTGCCCCGCTCCGCGCGCGAGCTCGATCGCGAGGTCCCGCAACACGATCGGGTCGTCAGCGTCGGAAGAGCCTGACGCGCCCGATCCCTCGGCGAGAGGGCTCATCGGGGTGCGTGCCCGGCCCGCTCACGGTCGCTGATCTCGCGCCACTCGCCCATGGCGCGCAGCGCGAGGACCGACACGATCGCCATCCCGCCCGCGCTCAGGACCGCTCCCGCGAGCAAGCCGAGGCCTTTGGGAACCGCGCAGTCGCCGTCGCACTGAAGTTCGACGAGGGCGAAGCCGATCAGACCGCCGGCGAGCCCGCCGAGCAGGATCACGACGAACGCGATCGCACGCGCTCGCACGGGCGGAATCGCCGACAGCGGTCGAGGCTCGGACACGCCGGTGAGCGTATCGGCGGGCCGGCGGTCGGGGAACTGCGAGAAGTGGGGGAGGAAGTGCGATCGCGAACGGACGACGTAGAGTGCACCGCCGTGCAGGTCTTCGTCGTGGTGCCCACGTTCGATGAGGCGAGCAACATCACAGCCGTGTGCGAGCAGATCCGCGCCCACCTCCCGGACGCGGAGACGATCGTCGTCGACGACGGCAGCCCCGACGGCACCGCCGATGTCGCCAGGGCAGCCGCCGACCGCCTGGGGCGGATCACCGTGCTCGAACGGTCGGGGAAGACCGGGCTGGGAGCGGCGTACCGCGCCGGATTCGCCGAGGCCATCGCACGCGGTGCCGACATCTGCATCCAGATCGATGCCGACCTGTCGCACGACCCGGCGGTCCTCCCGGCGCTCGTCGCGAACATCGAGCACGGCGCCGATCTCGCGATCGGAAGCAGGTATGTCCCCGGCGGCCTGACCGTCGACTGGCCGTGGGCGCGTCGGGCGCTGTCGCGCTGGGGCAACCGCTACGCCGCAGGCGTGCTCGGTCTGGCGGTCAACGATGCGACGGCAGGTCTTCGCGCCTACTCGGTAGAGGCGCTCGGGCGCATGAGGTTCGACACGGTCGGCGCCGAGGGATACGGCTTCCAGGTCGAGATGACCCACCGTCTCGTGCGGGCCGGCGGCCGGATCGTCGAATTCCCGATCACGTTTCGTGAGCGGGCGTCCGGCACGTCGAAGATGTCGAAGCGCATCATCGGGGAGGCGTTCTCACTCGTCGCCAGGCTGTGGCTCGAAGACCGCCGGGGTCGCCGCCAACGCCGCCGCCGCGGCGGCTGAACGACGGTCGCGGCTACCGTCGCATCATGGAGATCGGCATCTCGCTCTCGTCGACGACCCGGATGCGACCCTCCGACGGGGCCCGCCACCTCGTCGCGCGGGCGCGAGCGGCCGCCGGCGCCGAACTCGCGACGTTGTCGATCGGCGATGGACACGCGCACGCCGACGTCGGCTACATGCAGAACGTTCCGGCGCTGGGCCGCCTGCTCGCCGAGTGGCGCGATCGGCCGGCCGGGTGCCTCTTCCTGCTCCCGATGTGGCCGCCGGTCCTCGTCGCCGAGCAGGTCGGCACGCTCGCGGCGATGCACGACGGCCAGTTCATCGTGCAGACCGGTATCGGTGGGTCGCCCGCCGCCTATGCGGCGCTCGGCGCGAGTACCGAGCGTCGCGTCGCCCGCTTCAACGAGTGTGTTCGAGTCGTCGATCGGCTGCTGACCGGCGACGCGGTCGACAGCGAGATGTTCGGGCTCGAGGGCGTCTCGCTCGGGTTCGTACCCGAACGCCGCGTCGAGTGGTGGATGGGCACGATGAACGCGGCCGGCGTCGATCGCGCGGCGAAGTTCGGGGCCGCGTGGTACGCGGCGCCGGGCGCCGACGTCGACGAGATCCGGGCGCTCGACGAGCGCTACCGGTCGGCGTGCGAGCAGAACGGCACCTCGCCCGGTGTCATGCTGCGCCGCGATGTGCTCGTGCTGCGCGATGGCCGGCGCGCCCGCGAGCTGGCAGACGCGGCGATCGCTCGTGGCTATCGGGGCATGAGCGGCGAACAAGTCGTCGTCGGCGACCCAGCCGCGGTCGCCGACCGTTTGCGCACCTTCGGTGACCTCGGTGTCGACCAGATCGTCGCTCGGACGATGGGCGTCGATCCGGCGGTCGACCTCGAGACGATCGAGTTGCTCGGTGAGGTCAGGCGGCTCCTGGCAGCGTGAGCGGGCGCGCTCGGCTCACTCGTAGCTGCGATAGATGACTTCGGCGACGCAGCTCGGCTTGGGGGCGCCCTCGCATTCGAACGTGAACTCGAGCACGGTCTGGACGCCCCCGGCGATGTCGGTCACCTCGAGCAGCTTGACGCCGAGGCGCAGCCGTGAGCCGACCATGACGGGCGACGGGAACCGCACCTTGTTGGCGCCGTAGTTGACGCCCATCGAGAACCCGGTGATCGTCACGACCTGTGGGTACAGCGTCGGCCCCAGCGACAGCGTCAGGTAGCCGTGTGCGATTGGCCCGCCGAACGGGCCGGTCTTCGCCTTCTCGACATCGACGTGGATCCACTGGTGGTCGCCGGTGGCGTCGGCGAACAGGTTGACCTGGTCCTGGGTGATGTCGACGTAGGGGCTGTAACCGAGATGTTCACCGACGAGGCTCTTGAGTTCGTCGGCGCCGTTGATCGTGCGTGGGGACATGTCCGCCAGCATGCCATCCGGGTTCGGAGTGATACGAATACGACGATGACCGATCTGTTGTCCGCCCACGCCGCCAACGCTCCCGACAAACTCGCTGTCGTCGACGACCGGCCGGGCGAAACGGTCCGCCGCGCGACCTACGCCGAACTCGAAGCCCGATCCAACCAGCTCGCCCGGGTCCTGCGCGCCCACGGCGTGATGCCCGGCGACAAGGTGGTGTGGTGCGGACAGAACTCGATGGGGATCGTCGAGATGGTCAACGCGTCCCGCAAGATCGGCGCCACCGCCGTGCCGCTCAACTATCGGCTCTCCGACGAAGAGGCGGCATACGTGACCGATCACTCGGACGCGGCCTTGGTCTACGTCGATGCGAGTTATGCGCCGCTGTTCGAACGTATCCGCAGCGACGTGCCGAAGGTCGAGCACGTGCTGGTCTTCGACGGCGACGCGGCGGCCGGGATGATCGGCTGCGACGCGTTGCTGGCCGGTGCCGACGCAGCACCACCGCCGCCGCTCGCCGACGAGGACGCGAACGGCGCGACGATGATCTACACATCGGGGACGACCGGCAAACCCAAGGGCGCGTATCGCCGGCGCCCGACCGACCCAGAGCAGACGGTGGCGATGTTGGGCTTCATCGGGTACCGGCCCGACGACGTGTACCTGACGACCGGGCCGCTGTACCACTCGGGTCCTGGCGGGTTCATGGGCATCGCGTTGGCGATGGGTCAGACGATCGTGTTGCAGCACAAGTTCGACCCCGTCGACTGGTTGCGTCTGCTCGAGACCTATCGCTGCACGTCAACGTTCGCGGCGCCGACCCCGATCCGGATGATCTGCAATCTGCCGCCGGAGGTGCGCGAACGATTCGACCGCTCGTCGATGCGGATCATGATCGCCAATGCCGCGCCGTGGAGCTTCGCGCTCAAGCAGGCGTACGTCGAGTCGTTCCCGGCCGACTCGCTGTTCGAGGTGTACGGCTCGACCGAACTGGGGGTCAACACGATCCTGCGACCCGAGGACCAGATGCGCAAGCCGGGT
>JAHEKY010000073.1 GCA_024644465.1 Ilumatobacteraceae bacterium
CGTTCTGCCGCGCCCGCCACCAGAACGCCCCAGCGAGAACCGTCAGCGCGGCCGGGGGGGCGAGATCGATCAGCGACCATCGGCGGCGAACGAGGCCGGCGCGATGCGCGTCGTCGATCACCAGCGTCCGGAACCGTCGCCACCACGAACCCTTGATGTCGACCGCGAGGAAGCGCGCGGGGATCGCACGATCGGTGGTGAAGCGCGCCATCACGTGCTGCAGTACGAGCCGCTCGTGGGGGAGCAATGCGTCGCCCTCGTATGCCGTCGACGCCGGGCGCACCCGGCCGAGTTCGTCGTCGTCGTCACCGGGGGGCAGCAACCGCAGCCAGCCCCGCGCGGCGAGGTCGATGATGGTCGCGCGGAAACCGGCGGCGGTCAGCGTTGCGTCGTTGCACAGCACGTTGACGACCGCAGGGCTCTCCTTGCGGGTCGTCTCCGTCGAGTCGTCGGGTTCGGGCCGCGCGGGTGCGACCCGATACTCCGCGAACCGCAGCGTGGCGCCCGCCGCGACGAGCAAGATGATGGAAATGACGAGTGGACCGGTGGACGGCGCGGGAGCGAAGAAGTCCCATCCGACGCCCACCAACCCGATCAGCATCACCTCATTGTGCCACCGGACACGTCCGAGGGCTCAGAGTTTCAAGAAATTGACGAGGCCTTGAAACACGCGATCAGCTCGATTCCGACCGCATCCAGACCGTTCGCTGCGGGAACGGGATCTCGATGCCGACGCGATCCATCGACCGTTTCAGCGCCTCGCGCAGCGCTCGCTGCAACGCCCACTGCGTCCCCGGCGTCGTCTTCACGGTCATCCGCATCGTGATGCCGTCCGCTGCGAGCGCCTCGACGCCGAGCACGGTCGGCTCCTCGAGCACGAGTTCGGACCACTCCTCCGACGAGCACACCTCCTGGGCGGTCTCGAGCATCACCCTGCGGGCCTCTTCGAGGTCGCTGTCGTACGCGACGTCGACGTCGACCACGGCAACGGACCAGAGCTGCGACTTGTTTCCGACGCGCTGCACCTCACCGTTGGGCACGTGCCACACCGTGCCGTCGAGGCCGCGGAGCACCGTTGTCCGCAACGTGACCTCCTCGACGACACCGGTCGCCTCGCCGAGATCGACGACGTCGCCGATGCCGTACTGGTCCTCGATCAGCATGAACAGCCCTGCGATGCAGTCCTTGACGAGGCTCTGCGCGCCGAAGCCGAGCGCGACACCGGCGATCCCGGCGCCGGCGACGAGCGGGCCGAGTTCGATGCCCAGTTCGCCGACGACCATGATCAGCGCGATCACCCAGATCAACACGGTGATCGTGCTGCCGACGACCGCAGAGATCGACGATGCCCTCGATTCGCGACGTGGGTCGACCTCCTCGCTCAGCAGCAGCGTCGGGTCGTCGATGCCGACGCGCTGTAGCCGGCGAGCGGTTGCGGCACGGTCGGGGGCGACCAACTGGCGCACGAACCGCTTGACGTATCGCCGGGCGATGCGCGTGATGATCCACGCGACGAGAACGATCAGCAGCACCTTCAGCGGACGGTCGACGAACCAGTCCACCGTCGACGCGAGCGCCTCGTTGCCGCCGGTCGCGTCGAAGACCCGCTCGCACAGGAAGCGCGGCGAATCCCCGCACGCATCGGCGAGGTCGGACGGTGTGGCGAACAGAGGTGGCACACGACGAACGTACCGAGTCGGATCCGCAGTGGCGGGGGATGCTCCGGCTGTGCCGTCGGTCCGGCTGCAGCCCCGACTTCGATCCGACCGAAACCGGTCTGCGACACTCTCGGGCATGACGACGACCGACCTCGCCCAGGACCAACCGACCGACACGTCGGCCGATCCGGAGACAGCGCGCGTCAACGATGCGCTCGATGCCCTCCTGGCCGACAACGACCCCTCGGCGATGGACGACATCGAGTTCCGCGGCGCACGGTTCGACGCCGGCCTCGCGTGGGTGCACTTCCCGGAGGGCGCCGGCGGGCTCGGCGTTCGACCCGACCTCAACCGGGTCGTCGAGCGGCGCCTCAGGGCGGCCGGGGCGAAACCGACCGACCCGCGCACCTTCTTCATGAACCTGGCCGGGCCGACGATCGCGACGCACGGCAGTGACGAGGTGAAGCAGCGTTTCCTGCGCCCGATGTTCACCGGCGAGGAGACGTGGTGCCAACTCTTCTCCGAGCCCGGCGCAGGATCGGATTTCGCCGGGCTGGCGACCCGCGCCGAACGCGACGGCGACGAATGGATCGTCAACGGTCAGAAGGTCTGGAACACGCTTGCCCACCTCGCCGATTTCGGGATGTTGGTGACCCGCACCGATCCCGAGGCGCCGAAGCACAAGGGGATGACCTACTTCGCCCTCGACATGCACGCACCCGGCGTCGAGGTCAGGCCGCTGCGCCAGATCACCGGGGAAGCCGAGTTCAACGAGGTCTACATGACCGATGCGCGCGTCCCCGACGCCCATCGCATCGGTGACGTCGGCGAAGGGTGGCGGGCGAGCCTGACGACGCTGATGAATGAACGCAACGCGATCGGTGGCGGCGGTGGCGGTGGTGGCGCCGTCCGCCGTGGCGGTGCTGCCAACGATGCCGTCGAGGTGTGGCAGGCGATCGACGAGTCACGCCGGAACCCGGTCGAGAAGGACCGCCTGATGCAACTGTGGGTCCAGGCCGAGGTCGGACGGCTGACGAACATGCGCGCCGGACAGAACGCGAAGTCGGGCAATCCCGGCCCGGAGATGTCGATCGCCAAGCTCGCCTACTCCGAACTGAACATGGCGCTCTACGAGTTCTGCATGGACCTGCTCGGAGCGGATGCCCTGGTCGGGTACGACTACACCTTCCGCCGCCCCGGGGAACTCGACGTGACCGGCACCGCCCACGGTCTGCGCTACGCGTTCCTGCGCGTCCGCGCGAACTCGATCGAAGGTGGCACGTCGGAGATCATGCGCAACATCCTCGGCGAACAGGTCCTCGGGCTGCCGGGTGAACCGCGGGTCGACAAGGTCGTCCCGTGGAACGAGGTCCCACGCAACTGAGCGGACCCGTCCCGGCCGGTCGCGGATGACAGCGAGCGTCCCGCAATCTCGACCGTGGGTGGTCGCGCCGCCGCCCACTGCGGGATCGCCGCTCGTGCCTTGAGCGCGGCCGGACGGTTCCTTGTGACAACCATGAATCGAGCGCGACCGCGCCCGTGCCGACATCTGTGGTGTCCGCCCGGCGCACGCCGGCGGCCGACCCCGGCCCATGTCTGCACTCGTCGTCTCGCCTCACCGGAATCCCGCCCCGGCCACCGCCGGCCCGCAGCGCGGATCGAGGCGGCGCATCGCGGTGGCGGCTTGCGCATTGGCGCTGCTCGCGTCGAGTGCGGTCGCCATGCACGTCGACGACACCGCACACGCCGCGACCGTGCTGCACGTCGACCCCTCCGGCGCAGACGATGCCTCCGGGGCCGCCGACGCACCCCTCCGCACGGTCGCGAGGGCGGTCAAGCTGGCGAAGTCCGGCGATCGCATCGTCATCGCTGCCGGGACGTACCACGAACAGGTGCAGGTGTACGGCAAGGCCGTACACCTCGCGGCGGCACCCGGTGCGACCGTCGTCTTCGACGGTGCTCGCCGGGTGACGGGTTGGAGCGCAGCTGCCGGTGACTGGTCGGCGCCGTGGACGACCGGCTTCGCCCGCGCCGGCGAGCCGCACACGTTGCCCGAGGTCCCGGAAGCCGGCTGGCCCGAGCAGTTCTTCTTCGACGGCGCGCCGCTCGCCGAGGTGACGAGCCGGGCGGCCGTCGTGCCCGGGACGTTCTTCTACGACGTCGGTGCGGGCCGGGTGTGGATCGGCGACGATCCCGACGGCCACCTCGTCGAGGGGTCGGATCTCGCCTGGGGGCTGTATCTCAACCATGCGGACGGGTCGTCGCTCGAAGGCGTCACCGTGCGGCGCTACGCGACGCCGTACACGAACATGGCCGCCATCCGGGCGTACTCGAACGATCTCGCGCTGCGCGACGTCATCGTCGAGGACAACGCCTACATGGGGGTGTCGGCGATCGGGGCACGGATCGCGATCGATCGGCTGACCGCTCGCCGCAACGGTCATCTCGGCGCGCACGCCCACCGCAGCTCGACGTTGTCGATCACCGACTCGACGATCGTCGACAACAACGCCCACGTCTTCAACTTCCACCACGCGGCCGGCGGCTTCAAGGTCACGGAATCGGACGGTGTCGTCGTCACCGACTCGACCGTCTCGCGCAACGGTGGGCCGGCGATCTGGACCGACCTGTCGACGACGAACATCGTCGTCGCCCGCAACCTCGTGCAGGGCAACAGCCGGCACGGCATCATGATCGAGTTGTCGACGGCGGCGACGATCGTCGACAACGTGGTCACCTCGAACACCGAGACCGGAATCTGGGTCCTCGAGAGCAGCGACGTCCGCGTCTGGCACAACGGTGCGTTCGACAACTTCCGCGACCTCTGGATCCTCGACGGTCCCCGCGCGGACGTGTTCGCCGTCGATGTCGTCAACAACACCTTCGGCGGGGGAGCGGCCGGCGCGCAGTCGATCGTCAGCGTCGACGACTGGACGAAGGACCGCTCGACCGCGGAGATGAACCTCACGATGGCCGGCAACCGCTATTGGCAACCGGTCGGGTCGCCCACCCCGTACATCTCGCGGTTCGCGCACTGGCCGGAGCCGCTGGCGCTCTCGGCGACGATCGAGGAGCACCACGCAGCGGCAGGGCTCGATCTCGACGCCGACCTCAGCGACGCCACGGCGAACCCGTTCGCGCGGGACCCTGCGAGCGGCGACTACCGCCAGCGCGACGACGCACCGGTCGGCCGCCCGCTGACCGCCGCGGTCGCGGCGGCTGCCGATCGCATGACCGGAACATCCCATCCCGCCGGCCCACTGACGCCGGCGCGTGCCGGCGCCGCGACTCCCGCCGCCGTGTCTCCGCCGCCCGCGCCGTCGACGACCGCACCGTCGACGCCTGCCGTCGGCGCCACCGTCGCGGTCGCCGCACCCCCGCCGTCCCACGTTCGTCCCGCCCTCCCGGCCGTGCGTTTGGCACCGGTCGCCGTGCCGCAGACCGTGGTGGAGTCCGCCGCCGGAGGGCTCGTCGTCGCGGCGCCGGCGCCGGCGGCACGGATCGCGTCGGTCGGGTGGCTCGAACTCGCCACCGCAGCGTCTGGGGGGTGACCGCCTGCGAACGTGCGTTCGCGAAGTCAAGAATTCGTCTGCAGTTGCCGATATGTTTGTGGGTCCCGGCACGATTGTCGTTGCGGACTGACACCCATTGGCCACACGACATCGAAGGCGGGCTCCGTGTCCGACAACATCTCCGAAGGATTGACCCCCATGCCGTCGACGTCGAGCCGTCTTGGAGTCGTCGGGACGGGGTACGTCGGCCTGACCACGGGCGCCTGTTTCGCCCATCTCGGTCACCACGTGGTGTGTGCGGACATCGACCCGGAGAAGATCGACCTGCTGAACGACGGTCACATCCCGATCGTGGAAGACGGTCTCGAACAGATCGTGCTCGACGCCCGCCAGCTCGGGCGGCTGGAGTTCGTGCTCGGCGCCGCCGTCGCTGCCGAAGGCGCCGACATCGTGTTCCTCTGTGTCCCGACACCGCAGGCAGAAGACGGCAGCGCGGACCTGTCCTACATCGAGGCGGCGGCCCGTGAGATCGCACCGGTGTTGAAGCCCGGCGCGGTCGTCGTCAACAAGTCGACCGTGCCGGTCGGCTCGACGCTCGTCGTCGAAGCGGTCCTGCAGCGCGACGACGTCTCGGTCGTCTCGAACCCCGAGTTCCTGCGCGAGGGAACCGCCGTCCGGGATTTCCTGCTCCCGGACCGAGTCGTCATCGGCAGCTCGAGCCGCGAAGCAGCCGAACGCGTCGGCGAGCTGTACGCGAGCATCGACACGCCCGTCATCATCACCAATCCGGCTTCTGCGGAGACGATCAAGTACGCCGCGAACGGCTTCCTCGCGATGAAGATCAGCTTCGTGAACGCCGTCGCTGCGATGTGCGAGGCGGTCGGCGCCGATGTCGCCGCGGTCGTGGATGGAATCGGCTCCGACAAGCGGATCGGGCGCCAGTTCCTGAACCCGGGCCCGGGCTGGGGTGGCTCATGCTTCCCGAAAGACTCCCGGGCGCTCGTCAAGATCGCCGAAGAGCACGGCTACAACTTCTCGATGATGAAGGGCGTCGTCGAGGTCAACGACGAGCAGCGCATGCGGATGGTCGACAAGGTCGCCCGCGCCGTCGGTCGGCACCACTCCAACCTGACCGGCGTCACAGTTGGCGCGATGGGTTTGACGTTCAAGGCCGGCACCGACGACCTGCGTGAGTCGCCCGCGATGGCGATCATCGGTCAGCTGCGTCGCGCCGGCGCGACCGTCAAGGCGTTCGACCCGACGACGTGCGGCCCGCAGACGTCCCAACGGGCCGTCGCGTTGTCCAGTGTCGAGTTGGTCGACGAGCTGATCGACATCGCGGACGATGCCGATGTGATCTGCGTGTTCACCGAGTGGCCCGAGTTCACCAAGGTCGACCTCGACGAGGTGGCCCGCCGCGCCCGACCGGGCACGACGATCGTCGACATGCGCAACCTGTTCGACCCGGCGGAGGTCAAGCGCGCCGGCCTCGGTTACGACGGCGTCGGACGCGCCTGATGCGCGTCCTCGTCGCGGGAGGCGCCGGCTTTCTCGGGTCACATCTGTGCGATGCGCTGCTCGCCCGCGGTGACCGGGTCGTCTGCGTCGACAACTACCTCACCGGCCGCGCAGCGAACGTCGCACATCTCGCCGGCGACGACGGCTTCGAACTCGTCGACGTCGACGTCGTCGACAGCGAGCGACTGCACGGCGCGCTGACGGGCCACTTCGACGCGGTGATGAACCTCGCCAGCCCGGCCTCACCCAAGGACTACTTCGCCAAGCCGATCGAGACGCTGGATGTCGGCAGCCTCGGGACCCGCAACCTCCTCGAACTGGCGCGGCGCGACGACGCCCGCTTCTTCATGGCCTCGACGAGCGAGGTGTACGGCGACCCGCTCGTGCATCCGCAGCCCGAGTCGTACTGGGGTCACGTCAACCCGATCGGCGAGCGCAGCATGTACGACGAGGCGAAGCGGTTCTCCGAGGCGCTCACGATGGCGTACCACCGCACGCACGACGTCGACGTCAGGATCGTCCGGATCTTCAACACGTACGGCCCACGGATGCAGGCCGACGACGGACGGGTCGTGTCGAACTTCATCGTCCAGGCACTGCGCAACGAGCCGCTGACCGTCTACGGCGACGGCCGCCAGACGCGCAGCTTCTGCTACGTGTCCGACGAGGTGCGCGGGTTTCTCGCGCTCCTCGACAGCGACCAGATCGGGCCGATCAACATCGGCAACCCCGGCGAGTTCACGATGCTCGAACTCGCCGATCTCGTCATCGAGCTGACCGGGTCGTCCAGCACGATCGTGCACCACGACCTGCCCGTCGACGACCCGAAGCAGCGCCGGCCCGACATCACCCTCGCCCGGGAGTTGCTCGGCTGGCAACCCTCGATCCAGCTGCGCGAGGGGCTCGCACAGACGATTCCGCACTTTGCGGCAGAAATCGGCGTCGGCTGATCGCCCGCGTCAGGTGTGCGACCGTCGGTCGAGCACACCGAGCCACGCGACCACGAGGAACAGCCAGAGCGCCGACACGTTCACCCCCGCCCCGAGGCCCTCGGTCGTGATGCCGTTGATCAGGCTCGCGACCAAGATCCCCATCACGATCACGTGGTCCGCCCGTGCCAGGCCGGCCCCGCCGACGAGGCCGGGCGTCACCAGCCGGCGGCGGCGCTGTGCGACGAGCGTCCCGATGACGATCGCGATCAACCCGATCCACCAGACGAGCCCGACGAGACCCACGTCGACCATCACGTTGACGAGCGCGTTGTGCGCGCCGCCGAGACCGGTGTCGTCGAAGAACACACCCTTGGCCGACGTGAAACCGAATCCGTGCAGCGGCCGCTCCATGAACGCGTCCCAGGCGAGCGTCCAGATCTCGGTCCTGCGGTTGAACGTGCCGATCGACTCCGTCGACTCGCCGCGGGTGAGGAAGTCGACGATCACACCCCCGAACGCGAGCACCACGGCACCGCCGGCGACGAGGCTGCCCAGCAGCAGTTGCGGCTTCATCCGGGTGCCGGACCAGACCCATGCCATCAGCGCCATCGCGACGAACGCACCTCCGATCGAACCGCGGGTACGGGTCAGCAGCAGGAACACCACCTGCACCACGAGCAGCGTGCCGTACAGGCTGCGCTTCCAACGCAAGCGCCGCGACCCCGCCGACAGCCACAACCCGAACACGACCACCGCCGAGATCGCCAACATCGAACCTGCGCTGACACTGTGCACCGACAGCCACGTGAACCGCCCGACCTGCGGCCCCGTCGTCGGCGCCACGTAGAGCAACCCGGCGACGATCGAGACCGTCATCAGTACGACCCACCCGTGGACCAGCCGGTCGATCGTCTCGAGCGTGCCCTCGACACTGATCAGGTGGATCACCGCGCCGATGACGACGAGCTGCACCGCCCGGGCCAGGCCGAGCAGGGGGAAGCTCGAGTAGAGCGCGCTCGCGGCGGTCGTCAACACGTAGGCCCACATCACGACCGTCAGCGGGGTCAGCCGGGCGCGCAGCGGGGCGAGCCGCCAGATCGCCCACGCACCGACCAGCCCGTAGATCAACAACTCCGCCGCGATCAACGGGTCGACCGCCCCGCTGAGCGCGTCGTCGATGCTGCGCCGTCGGAGCTTGTACTCGGTCGCGACGATCATGATCAGCGGCGCGAGCCAGAGGAGGCGCGCCTGCAGTGTCTGGCGGCTGCGGGCCGGTGTCGTCCCGGGGTCGACGGTGACGTCGACGGCGGGCAGGAAGGCGCGCGGCCGCGTCATCACCGCCTGGTTGCCCGGCGGTGCGGGGGGCGCCGGTGGTACCGCCCGCTGTGGCGCGCCCGTCGGGGCCCACAGCCACGGCGGCTCGAATTCGGCGCTCGCGACGGGGGTGGGCGAGTCGGGGTCGGCTCGGGCGGTCGGGGCGCTGGTGGGCCCGGTCTGCTCGGTCGGCTGGGGCGGTTCGGTCGGACGACGCCGGAGCTCGCGCAGTAGCAGCGCGGCGCCGACTGCGGTACCGAGGGCGAGCCCTGCGGGAACGATGTCGATCCACCCCGCGATCGCGAACAATGATGCCGCGCCGATGCCGAGTGCAGCGTCGACGCAGCGCAACTCGAACGCGACACGCGAGCGGCCCGTCGAGATGACGGCATTGCCCGCCGGGACCCCCGCACCGAACCCGACGGAGTACAGGGCCCAGGCGAACAGCGCCGTGGCGCTGATCACGGTCGACCCGTCGTTCAGCAGGTCGAGCAGCGGCCCGCGCAGCGCGAGCGCGGCCGCGCCGTACGCCGCGGCCATCGCCCCGACCGCGGCCATCGCCATCGGTACCGAGGGACGGAACCGGTCGCCACGCTTGGCCTGTGCCGAGTACGTCGGCAGCAGGTACACGCCCGCGCCGTTGACCGCCGTGAGGATCGGGGCGAGCAGCAGCCGCGCGGTCTCCAGCTGGCCGAGCGCTTCGAGGGAGGCGGCGGTCGCGACCACCGCTCGCACGATCGCCTGGCTTCCGGGCCGGAGTCCGACCTGAGCCGCCCGCCAGAACGCGAACGAGGACAGCTCACGCAGGCGCGACGCGGCGAGCAGGCCCCGCGACAGCTCGACGGACGGCAACTGGACGACGGCGACACCGATCGCGACGACGGCGCCGGCGATCAACGCCAGGATCAGCGACTCGAGCGTGAACTCGTTGCCGGTCATCGCCGTGAACGCGACCATGCCGAGCGAGCCGAGCGCGAACGAACCGTCGTTGACGACCAACTTCCAGAACTCGCGCCGTGCGATCAGCAACCGGCGCAGCGTCTCCTCCACGACCCAGAGGACCGACGCGATCCCGAACAGCGCGGCGGACGTCCCGTCGACGCCGCCGACCGGCAGCGCGAGCAACGTCGTGACCAGCCCGACGAGCACGACGACGACGAACTGCGATTCGATGAGGGCGCGGCGCATTCCCGGCTCGAAGCGGTCCAGGACGGTCAGCGAGTCGCCGATCCACCCGCTCTGAACCGAGTTGACCGTGATCAGGATGCCGAACAGGAGGCTGAACGAACCGAGCCCGGCGGCGCCCAGCTTGTTGAGTGCGATCAGCTGGAGCGCGAGGCTCGACGCCGCGACGATGCCCTGCGACACGAGCGCGCCGAGTGGGCGGCCGAGCTGGTTGGCCACCATCGTCGCGTCGTGTCCGCCGGCCATCCGCTCGCCGATCAGCGACCGTGGTCGCGCGAGCGGTGGTCGAACACGACGCCGAGCAGCGGCGCGCGCAGCACGTCGAGGCGCTGGCGGACCGTGTCGAGGTCATGTGCCTCCGTGCCGCGGTCGACGAGCAGGACGACGCCATCGGCCTCGCCGGCCAGCGCGGACCCGTCGGCGACCGACAGCAGCGGTGGCACGTGGACGAGCACGAGGTCGTATCGCTCGCGCAGCGTGGCCAACGTCGACCGGGCGACCTGGGAGCGGAACAGGCTGGACGGGTCGTCGATCGGGCGACCCCCGGTGACGAGGTCCAGCGATGCCGCGCCGCCGACGCCGATCGCGCGGCGGGTCTCCTCGTAGGTCGTCAGCCCGGCCAGCAGCTCGGTCAGGCCGCCGGCGGACTGTTCGACGCCGAAGAGCTTGCTCAGCGTGCGATCGCGCAGGTTGCCGTCGACGACGAGGACACGCCGGCCCTCACGGGCCGATGCGGCGGCGACGCGTGCGATCGTCTCGGCGGCGCCGACGCTGGGCAGTGCGGTGCCGGCGAGGACGACGCCGCCTTCCGGGTGAACTGCGCTGAGACTGGTCGCGAGCAACTGGTACGCCGCGCCGGGGGGAGTGACCGCGTCGAACGGTGCGCCGGGTGGGCCGGTGATCTCGCCCAGCAGCGGCGCCCGCAGCGCCGCGGTGGCATCGGCGCTGTCGGCGATGACCGGTCGCCGGCCCGCTCGGAACCAGGCGATCGCAGCAGCCGCGAACGCGGCGAACAGCAACCCGGCGATCGAGAACTGCAGCGCAGGGATGATCCGCGAGTCCTCGTCGACCTCCGGCGCGTCGATGAATTCCACGCCGCTGCCGTACAGCGCGGCGGCGGAGCGGACCTCGGCGATCTTCAGGTCGATCTCGTCGATCGCGCTCGCACCGGGGTTGACGTCCTCGTCGGCGATCAGCCGGTCCCGGTCGGCGAGATATGCGCTGACGGCCGCTTCGGCACGCTCGTTCGTGTCCTCGATCGTCAGGCGGACGTACGAATTCTTCACGAGGTCGCACACCAGCAGGGCCCGTGCCTCGTCGGATGCGGTGCACGTGACCCTCACGTCGGAACTCGGCGTGGCCGATGCTGCGATGACGTGCTCGAGATCCTCGACGTTCTCGGCGGCCGGGGCGTCATCGGGGTTCTGGGCGCGCATCGCCTCGATCTCCTCGACGACGGCGGTGCGGACGGCGACCGACTCGGCGAACGCCGCCCGCTGCCGCGCGAACCGGTCGAGGTCGGTCGGGTTCGTCGAACCCTCGCGGAAGACAGGTGTCCCTCGCGGGTCGGTGAGGTACAGGGTCGTCGTTGCCGTCGACGTCCCCGACGTCGCCAACGCCGCGATGCCGGCCAGCACACCGACGACGATCGTGACCGGAACGGTCCACGACCGGAAGCGCCAGAAGGCCTCGACCGGGCCGATCGGCGTCGCCGTCGCAAACGTGTTCATGACTGGTTCCTCCGGCGGCGGCGCGTGCGCGAGTTGACGGTGTCCACGCTGGATGTTTCGGCAGATCGCGGATCGAGCTTGAGGATACGTTGAGGATTCGAGCCCGCCTCGCCACGCAGCGTGAGGACGACTCCACACAGTGCGCACGACTCCGCACAATCTTGACCGGTCGTCGGCAGATACCGGACGTCCGCCGTCGTATTCTGAACCTGCACAACGAGCTTCTCCGTGGCGGCGGTGAAGAGTCCGAGCATGTCTCAAGATCTCGTCTCAGGCCGCCGATGCGGGGGGACCAGGAAACGACATGAGGCGGACATGATCAACACCATCGAGCACCGCGGGACGGCCCGACGGCCCGGTCGCACCACGCTGCGTCGTCTCGTCGCACGCGGTGCGGTGGCATCGTTGCTCGCAGGATCGGCGGCGGTCGGCTCGACCGGTGGGTCGGCGGGGGCCGCGCCGACCGTGCCCACGCTCAACGGGCTCGAGGCGCACGATGCTGCGAGTTCGTGCTGGGAGATCAAGCAACTCCACCCGTCGAGCCCGGACGGCGTGTACTGGTTGCGGACCGAGACGCTGGAACGGCCGGAGCAGTTCTACTGCGACATGACCACCGGCGGCGGCGGCTGGGTGCTGATCGCCCGTGGCCGCGAGGGCTGGACGTTCCGGGACTACGGCCAGTCGACGCCGCAGAACATCCGCACGGCGCCGACCGGGCCCGCTGCGTTCTCGCCCGGCGCACTGTCGTCGACCACGATCGACGGTCTCCTCGACGGCGGCGCCGTCAAGGACCTGCCGGACGGCATCCGGCTGCGCCGCTCGAAGAACACGAGTGGGACGAGCTGGCAGGAGGTGCGCTGGCAGTTGCTCGACCTCACGAACTGGTCGTGGTCGGTCGGCGGTGGCCACCGCCTCGCGTCGTTCTCGATCGACGGTTCGACGGGGACCGGCTCGAACACGAAGGACTCCAAGATCAGGGTGTTCGGCGAAGTCGGCTCGGGCAACCGCGGCGCCGACGACCGCAACGCCTGGTTCACCTACCCGTGGGGGAGCCATGGTGGCCAGGCCGGCTTCTCGTTCTCCGGCAACGTCGGTGGCGAGAACAATGCCACCAGCTACATCTGGGAGTACGGCAACGAGAACCACGGGATCCCGTTCACGCAGGTCTTCGTCCGCCCGCAGCTGTCGACGCCGAACCTGCCGTCGATTCCCGACGGTGGCGTCGCCGCGCACACCCAATCGCCGCTGCTCGACGATCGACCCCACGAGATCGCCGGCGGTGTCGCCGGGGTGCTCAAGGTGGGCGACTCCGAGCCCGACGTCGACGCACCGGTCCTGGCGATCACGACATCGGGAGACCGGGTGTACGTCGGCGGCAAGTTCGCCCAGGTCCGCGACACGGCGTCCGGCAACCTCGTCGACCACCCGTATCTCGCCGCGTTCGACCGGGCGACCGGCGCGTGGATCAGCTCGTTCGACCCCGACCTCGACGGCACGGTGTGGGACCTCGCGATCGCCGACGGCAAGTTGATCGTCGCCGGCCAGTTCACCAATGTCGACGGGGCACCGCTGACTGCCGGCCTCGCCGCGCTCGACCCGATCTCGGGCACCGTCGTGCCGGGGTGGACCGCGTCGCTCGAACTCGGCGGGTCCTCGCAACGGCCGCTCGCCCGGACGATCGACGTCGAGGGCGATTCGATCTATGTCGGCGGCAACTTCAGCGCCGTCCGCCAGAGCGCGTCGATCGTCCGCTCCCGCGGTCGGCTCGCGAGGCTGAGTGCATCGACCGGCTCGTCGAACAACACGTTCCTGCCGAACGTCGACGGCGTGCCCTATGACATCGACGCCGCCGACGGCCGGGTGTACGTCGTCGGCAAGATCTTCGGCATCAACCAGGGTGGCTTCAACGGCGTCGGCGTCGTCGACTGGACGAACGGCGCCATCGTGCCCGGCATGAACGCCCCGGTCCAGACCGCGGGCAACGCGTCGCGGCAGTACCAGCAGGCGGTCGTCGCGGTCGACGGGGAGATCTGGCAGGGCGGTTCGGAGCACAACGTCCACGCGTACGGCTCGGCCGCCTACCAGTACCTGAAGGGGTACGTCACGTCGAACCGTGGTGGCGACACGCAGGCGTTCGCGGAGAACGACGGCGTCGTGTACCAGGGCAGCCACGCCAACGCCTGGATCTACCACGACGCGACGAGGTGGCCGGGGCTGGACAACTACACCCGCGCCGACGACTACAAGTGGCTCGGTGCGTTCGACACGAGCACGCGTGAATACGACCGCAACTGGGTCCCGTCGCTCGACTCCGGGTACAGCGAGGGCACGTGGGCGATGCACACCGACGACGCCGGGTGCACCTGGTTCGGCGGCGACTTCGTCGGTGGACCGTACGTCGGCGGGCAGCGGCAGTACCTCGAAGGGTTCAGCAGGTTCTGCCAGCGCGACATCCAGGCGCCGACGGTGCCGACGAACGCGTCGGCCGACGTCGACGCCGGCGGCGGTGTGAAGGTCAGCTGGAGCCAGTCGACCGACGACTTCCCCGGCTTCATCGGCTACGAGGTGCTGCGCAACGACCGCGTGATCAGCCCGCTCGTCTACGGGTCGAACCACGTCGACCCCGCGGGCACGACCGAGGACCGCTACTTCGTTCGTGCGGTCGACCCCGCCGGCAACCGCTCTGCGAGCACGTCGGTGCTGACCGCCGACGTCGCCGGCGACACCAGCCCGCCCCGTACTCCCCGTGACCTCGCGGCGACGTTGCTGCCCGACGATTCGGTCGATCTCAGCTGGACCGCATCGACCGACAACGTCGGTGTCGACCACTACCTCGTGTTCCGCAACGGCGTCGAGATCCTCCAGGTCCCCGGCGACGAGACGACGGTCAACATCGTCGGCCTCGGCGCCGGCTCACACTGGTTGCAGGTCCGCGCGGTCGACGCCGCCGGCAACGAGTCCTACAAGACGCCGTCGGTCCGGGTCGACATCGAGGGTCCCGACATCCAGAAGCCGTCGATCCCCGGCAACCCGACCGCGACGTACGACGAGGCCACCGAGCTGATCACGTTCAGCTGGACCGCCTCGGTGGACGACACCGGCGTCGAGGGATACATCGTGCGCCGCAACCTGACCGATGTCGCCGACGTCGACGGCGACACGCTGTCGGTCGATCTCGACCTGGGCCCGGGTGGCCACTACCTGCAGGTGCGGGCGTACGACCTCGCCGGCAACGAGTCGTGGAAGACGCTGCCGGTGTTCATCGAGGTCGGCCCGGACATCGAGAACCCGCGCACCCCGCGCGACCTGACGGTGATCGCACTGCCCGACGGTTCCGTCGATGCCGCGTGGACCGCGTCGACCGACAACGTCGGGGTCGACCACTACATCGTGTACCGCAACAGCGTGGAGATCCTCCAGGTGCCCGGCGACGAGACCACGGTCAACATCGTCGACCTCGGTGCGGGCACGCACTACATCCAGGTCCGGGCCGTCGACGCGGCCGGCAACCAGTCCTACAAGACGCCCTCGGCGATGGTCGTGATCGAGGGGCCGGACACCGAGAACCCGCGCACGCCACGCGATCTGACCGCGACCGCACAGCCGGACGGATCGGTCATCGCGACGTGGACGGCGTCGACCGACAACGTCGGCGTCGACCACTACCGCGTGACCCGGAACCTCGCCGAAGTCGCGATCGTGCCGGGCACGGAGACGACCGCCGTGATCACCGGGCTCGGCCCCGGCGACCACTACATCCAGGTGCAGGCGTTCGACGCGGCGGGGAACAGTTCCTACCGCACGCCGTCGGCACTGGTGACGATCTGATGCTCACCGAGCGAGATCGACACCGCGTTCCGCGAGCGAGGTCAGCGTCATGTCGAGAATGCCGACGCTGACCTCGCTCGTGTAGCACTCCAGGAACCGCTCGCGGGCGGCGCGCCCCGCATCGAGTTGGGCGCCGACGTCGGCGGCGCGCCGGAAACCGACGGCGAAATCGTCGACGTTCGGCGCGGCGATCCAGCCGGTGACGTCGTCGACGACGAGGCTCGGCAGTCCACCGGAGTCCGCGACGAGTGACGGCCGGCCGACCGCGGCGGCCTCGATCACGCCGCGGCCGAACGGCTCGGGCCACACCGAGGGGACGACCATCACCGCCGCCGAGCGGATCACGTCCATCAGCGCCTCGTGTTCGACGAGCCCGAGCGGTTCGACGTTGAGTGCCGGGTCGAGGCGGTCGACCGCGTCCCGCAGCTCGCCGGAACCGGCGATCCGCAGAGACGACGTGCGCCAGACGTCCGACGCCCGCCATGCGTCGACCATCAGGTCGACGCCCTTCTCGCTCGTGAGGCGTCCGGCGAACAGGAACCCCTCGCCGGGCGGATGCGCGTCCGGGGGCCCCGGGTCGGGCACGAAATTCGGCCGCACGGTGATTCGCTCGGCCGGGATGCCGGCCGCGACCAACTCGTCGGCGACGTGCTGCGTCACCGCGAGGAACGCTTCGACGTTGCGGAACGTCGAACGGTGCAGCGCGAGGCTCGCCGCCATCGGGATCGACCGCAGCGGTGAATGCTGGTAGCACGCGTGACGGACCGCCGGCAGGTTCGCGATGCTGCCGACGCACTCGTTGCACGGCTTGCCGTCGCGGAACATCGTGGACGCCGCGCACCACATCCGGTAGCTGCGCACGCCGGCCGCGACCGGGATGCCGGCGGCGTGCAGCGTCCGGATCACCCACGGCGAGTGCATCGGGAAGAGGTTCTCGACGAGCGCGACGTGGGGTCGGAAGCGCTCGATGGCCTCGGTGGTGCGGCGGACGCTGCGGGTCGAGTAGATCGGGCGCAGCGCGATGCTCGGGACGGACACGGCACCGTGCGCGATCGTGTCGCTGTCGGCGCTGACCACCTCGACGTCCCAGCCCCGCTCGCGGAGCGCAGTGATCTCGTCGAGCACCGACAGGTTCTCACCGGACGCGTTCTCCGACCGGTAGAAGTTGTGGATCACGAGCGCTCTCATCGCGCTGCGCCGTTCCGCCGTCGATGCCACCACGGGCGAACGGCGTCGCAGCTGGCACGGTAGTGATCGAGATCCGAGCCGGCCGGCCCCCACCCCGCGGCCTCCCAGTCGAAGAGCGCGAGCCCGCGCCGGGTCCGGCGCAGGTTCCACGGCGTCAGGTCGCCGTGCACCGCGACCATCGCGTCGGCTCCCGTCGCGCGCCCGGTCGGTGCCAGCGACGAGAGCCGCTGGGTCAGGTCGGACTCGAACGTCCGGAGAGGTGCATCGAGCGCGGGGCGCTGGGCGCCGAGCCCGACCGCCGACGTCGCGAGGAAGTCGACGGTGGCGCCGTCGATGTCGAGCGCTCCGGCGGCGATGACGATCGGCGTGTCGATGCCGGGCAGCGGGCGGTCCGTCAACAGCCGCAGCACGTCGGCTTCGGTCGACATCGAGCCGCCCGGTTCGTCGGCGCCGAGCTTGACGATGACCGGGTTGCCGGC
This sequence comes from Ilumatobacteraceae bacterium, assembly GCA_024644465.1. GTDB lineage: Bacteria > Actinomycetota > Acidimicrobiia > Acidimicrobiales > Ilumatobacteraceae > Ilumatobacter_A. The sequence goes on from JAHEKY010000073.1 coordinate 17,345, forward strand.
GTACCTGCACAGCAGCGAGAGCCGGCGCCGCCCCTCCTGACGGGGCGTGACGGCCCCGACGATGCGCAACCCCGGCATCGAACGGCGCAGGTCGGCGGCGAGCGCATCGGCGGAGCGCGACGGCCACGCCCAGTCGGCCGCGGGCAGCCACCGTGTGCCCGCGAGTGCGACGAGCATCCCGCCGACGCGCTCGGCCGCGTCGCGTCGCCAGTCCGACGAACCGGTCAGCGTGCGCACGGTGCGGGCGCGGCGGCCGGCGGCGCGGTGCAGCAGCACGCGCTGCGACCCCGGGAAGCGGACCATCGCGGGCGCGGGGTGCTCCGTCACGGCGAGGTCCCGGCTGCGACGTCGGCGATCACGCCGTCGTACAGCGCTTCGAGGTTGCGGAGGCCGACCTCGGGCGTGAAGTCGGTCTCGAATCGGGCCCGGTTCGACGCGCCGATCTCGTCGACGAGCGCGTCGGTCAGCGAGGAGATCGCGGCGGCGAGTGCGTGCTCGTCGCCGATCGGCACGACGAGCGCCGGAGGAGCCCCCGTGATCACCGGGGCCTCGCTGGCCGCGGTCACGATGATCGGCAGGCCGGCGGCCAACGCCTCCAGCAGCACCATGCCGAACGGCTCGTACCATGCCGACGGGAAGACGAACGCGCGCGCCGCCTGCAGCCGCTCGATCACCTCGTCGCGCGGCAGCCACCCGT
>JAHEKY010000074.1:0-10698 GCA_024644465.1 Ilumatobacteraceae bacterium
ACGACGCCACCGGCGACACCGAACTCGCCCGCGAGCGAACGCGCTACATCTGGTGTTACACGGCGTGGCACTCGACGTTCGCCACCACCGCTCCTAGCCTGACCGGTTTCCGAACGCCACCGTCCCAGGGGAGATTGAGATGACCGCAGCGATCCAGGCGCGCGAACTGCGCCGCGTGTTCGGCTCCAACGAGGCCGTCGCCGGCGTCGACCTCGACGTCCAACCCGGTGAGATCTACGGGTTCCTCGGGCCGAACGGCGCGGGCAAGTCGACGATGGTGAAGATGCTCTGCACGCTCCTCAACCCGACGTCGGGGTCGGCGTCGGTCGCCGGGTTCGACGTCGCCACTCAGCCGGGAGAGATCCGGCTGCGGATCGGCGTCGCACTCCAGGACTCGTCGATCGACGGCAAGCAGACCGGTCGTGAGATGCTGCGGCTCCAGGGCCAGCTGTACGGCCTGTCGAAGGCGGACATCACGGCCCGGATGGACGACGTGGTCGGCCTCGTCGACATCGGCACGGCGATCGACGCCCGGGTCGAGTCGTACTCCGGCGGCATGAAGCGGCGGCTCGACCTCGCGATGGCGCTGATCCACCGACCGCAGATCCTGTTCCTCGACGAGCCGACCACCGGGCTCGACCCGGCCAGCCGCACCGCGGTGTGGGATGAGGTGCGCCGCCTCAACCGCGCAGCCGGGATGACGATCTTCCTGACGACGCAGTACCTCGAGGAGGCCGACGAGCTCGCGCACCGCGTCGGCATCATCGCCGCCGGCCGCCTGGAGGCCGAAGGCCGGCCGACCGAACTGAAGAAGGCGATCGGCAAGGATCTGATCGTCGCCGAGGTCGACGGCGACGCCGCGCTCGCCGAGTCGGCCCTCCGGGCGATCCCCGCGATCGAGGAGATCGACGTGCACGGCAGCGAACTCTCGCTGGCGAGTGCCGACGGCGCCGCCGTCATCGCCGAGGTCGCCGTCGCGCTCAACGGCTGTGGCGTTCCCGTGCGGTCACTGACCCTGCGCACGCCGACACTCGACGACGTCTTCCTGCAAGTGACCGGATCCCACCTCGCCGAGAGCCACCGCGACGGGCCCGACGACGACAGCTCGACGACCGAACCCGAAGGGGCACACGCATGACGATCGCAACCGACCAACCGGCCGCACTGACCGACCAGCCGCTCGCGCGCCGATCGAGCGTCGCACACGACCTCGCGACCGTCGCCGGCCGCGCCTGCCGCGGCGTGTTCCGCGAACCCGAGTTCTTCATCCCGGCGCTGATCGTCCCGGTGTTCTTCTTCGTCGTCAACATCGGCGCGCTGCAGGACTTTGCCGAGCGCTCCGGGGTGGTCGGCGACTTCAAGGCGTTCCAGCTGCCGGTGTCGATCATCTTCGCGGTGACCGGCGTGTCACGGGCGAGCGCGCTCGTGACCGACATCCAGGGCGGCTACTTCGACCGGCTGCTGCTGACCCCGATCCGCCGCTTCGCGTTGCTGCTCGGGCTGATGGCCGCGGACCTGATGTCGGTGATGCTGCTCGCAATCCCGGTGCTGCTGCTCGGGCTCGCGCTCGGCGTCAGCTTCACGACCGGCATCGCCGGGATGATCGTGTTCCTGTTCTACGGCGCGGCGTGGGGCCTCGCGTTCGCCGGCTTCCCCTACGCGATCGCGCTCAAGACCGGGAACCCTGCGGCGGTCAACTCGAGTTTCATCCTGTTCTTCCCGTTCGCGTTCCTCACGACGTCGTTCCTGCCGAAGGAGGCGCTCACCGGCTGGCTGTCGACGATCGCGACGTACAACCCCGTGACCTACGTGCTCGACGGATTGCGCAGCCTGATCACCGAGGGCTGGGAATGGGACACGCTGGCGAAAGGGTTCGGCGCGACGCTCGCACTGACGGTGGTGAGCTTCGGGCTCGCGAGCGCGGCGATGCGGGGGCGCCTCGCGGCCGGGTGAGCAGACCGCACATCATGCGCTCGCCGTTGGCACCTCATCTGATGGGAACTTCATCAATTTCTTGAGTCGATAGTTGTCAAGATCGGCCGGATTCGGTAATCTGAACATCGTTCACATCCAATCCCACCCCGATTGATGGAGGTATCTTCCCCAATGCTTCTGCAGAACTCCCCCTTCCGTGACCTCGACGCGTGGTTCGACCTCGGGTCGGGCCGCACGAGCGGCCGTCCGATGCCGATGGACGCGTACCGGCGCGAGGACAACGTGTGGGTCCACATCGACCTGCCCGGTGTCGCCGCCGACAGCATCGACATCTCGGTCGAGCGCAGCGTGCTCACCGTGACCGCCGAGCGCTCGATGCAGCGCGAGGACGGTGACCGGCTGTACCTCAACGAGCGCCATCGCGGCACGTTCCGCCGCCAAGTGAGCCTCGGTGACGGCCTCGATGCCGAGTCGATCGAAGCGGACTATCACGACGGCGTGCTGACACTGCGGATCCCCGTGGCCCAGCAGGCCAAGCCGCGCAAGATCGAGATCAACGCCAGCGGCCGTCAGCACTCGATCGAGACGTCCTCGAGCGACGCCAGCTGACCTGCCCGGCTGACCAGCGGCTGAGCTCAATCCCCCCGACGACAGCGCAGCTGCTGCCCGCGACGCCCGACCGGCCGCCCGGTCGGGCGTCGTCGCGTCCCGGCTGGTGCGCGAAGCTGTCGACACGTCGTGACTGCCACGACGCCGTTCGAGGAGGAACAGATGGCAGCAACATCGAAACTCGCGATCGAGGTCGGGCCGACGGACACCGCGCTGCTCGCCGAGACGATCGGGCAGAATCTCGCCCGCACCGTCGCCGCCCACGCCGATCGTGAGGCGCTCGTCGCCGTCCACCAGGACATCCGCTGGACCTACGACGAGTTCGCACGGCGCGTCCGGCAACTCGCGAAGGCGATGGTCGCCGCCGGCCTCGAGGCCGGCGACCGGGTCGGGCTGTGGAGCCCGAACTACGCGGAGTGGACGCTCGTGCAGTTCGCGACAGCGGAGTTCGGCGCGATCCTCGTCAACATCAACCCGTCGTACCGGACCCACGAACTCGCGTACGCGCTCAACCAGTCCGGGTGCCGATGGCTGATCGCGGCACCGTCGTTCCGGACCTCCGACTACCGGGCGATGGTCGCGGAGGTCGGCGCGGACTGCCCCCAGCTCGAACACACGGTCTTCTTCTGGGACGACGACTGGAACGAATTGGTGGCCGGCTCCGACGCGGTGACCGACGCCGACTTCGACGCCCTCGTCGCGGCGCTCGACCCGGACGACCCGATCAACATCCAGTACACGTCGGGCACGACCGGTTTCCCGAAGGGTGCGACGCTCACCCATCGCGGCATCCTCAACAACGCCCGGTTCGTGACGATGCTGCAGAACTTCACCCACGAGGACCGGCTGTGCATCCCGGTGCCCTTCTACCACTGCTTCGGCATGGTGATGGGCAACCTCGGCTGCACGTCGACCGGCGCCACGATGGTCATCCCGGGCGACGCGTTCGACCCGGTTGCGGTGCTGACCGCGGTCGAACGGGAGCGCTGCACCGCGCTGTACGGCGTGCCGACGATGTTCATCGCGGAACTCGGGCTGGAGAACTTCGACGACTTCGACCTGTCGAGTCTGCGGACCGGCGTGATGGCGGGGTCACTGTGCCCGGTCGACACGATGAAGGCATGCGTCGACCGGATGCACATGCGCGACGTCACGATCTGTTACGGGATGACCGAGACGTCACCGGTCTCGACCCAGACGCTGATCGGCGACACGCTCGAACACCAGACCGAAACGGTCGGTCGCGCCCACCCGCACGTCGAGATCCGCATCGCCGATCCCGTCAGCGGTGACACCCTGGCGCGCGGCATTCCCGGCGAGTTCTGCACGAGGGGCTACTCGGTGATGCGCGGCTACTGGAACGAGCCGGAGAAGACGGCGGCCTCGATCGATGCCGACGGATGGATGCACACCGGCGACATCGGGGTGATGGCCGACGACGGCTACGTCAACATCGTCGGGCGGATCAAGGACATGGTGATCCGCGGCGGCGAGAACATCTACCCGCGCGAGGTCGAGGAGTTCCTGGCCGGCCATCCCGAGGTCGCCGACGTCCAAGTGATCGGCGTCCCGGACGAGAAGTACGGCGAGGAGTTGATGGCCTGCATCATCGCCACGCCCGGCGCCTCACCCGATGTCGAGTCGATCCGCGCGTTCTGCGAGGGGCGGATCGCACACTTCAAGATCCCGCGGTACGTGCGCCTCGTCGACGAGTTCCCGATGACGGTCACCGGCAAGGTCCGCAAGGTCGAGATGCGCGAGCACGCCGTCGCCGACCTCGGCCTCACGACCACGTGACGACATCTGTTACATCTGGTGCCAGGCACCAGATGTAACGCGGACGGAACAATTGCACGAGCGGCTTGGTTGTCACCCCCATGGAGATCTCTGACGCACTCGACTTCGTCCGCGGCCGTCGGCAGGGCATCCTGGTCACGCTCAAGTCCGACGGCCGTCCGCAATCCTCGAACATCGCCTTCGCAGTCGACGACGACGAGGTGATCCTGATCTCGGTGACGGACTCGCGGGCGAAGACGAGGAACCTCCGCCGGGATCCACGGGCGTCGCTGCACGTCAACCGCGACGACTTCTACGCGTACGCCGTGATCGAGGCCGACGTCGAGGCGATGCCGGTCACGACGGACCCGCACGATGCGACCGCCGAGGCGCTCGTGGCGTACTACCGCGCCGTCGCCGGTGAACACGACGACTGGGACGAGTACCGCCGAGCGATGATCGACGAGGGTCGCCTCGTGCTCCGCCTGCACCCGACGCACGCGTACGGCATGATCGGCTGAGCGTCACATCTGGTGCCTGGCACCAGATGTGACACGACCGGTCGGCGCTGACGCGGTCGCACGAGCGGGCGCGGCCACGCGAGACTCTGCGCCGTGACGCCGATCATCCAGACGCAGGGCCTCGTCATGCAGTTCCCGGGGACGCTCGCCCTCGACCGCCTCGACCTCACGATCCCGGCCGGCGTCACCGGGTTGGTCGGTGCCAACGGTGCCGGCAAGACGACACTGATCTCCCTCGCGCTCGGCCTGCTGAAGCCGACCACGGGCACGATCCGGGTGCTCGAGCTGGACCCCGGCGCGCAGGGCCCCCAACTCCGCGCGCAGATCGGTTACGGACCGGAGCGCAACCTGCTCCCGGACGATCTGCGCGCGTACGACTTCGTCCGCCACCTCGCCGAGGTGAAAGGCCTCCCACGCGACGAGGCACGAACCCGCGCGAGCGACTCGCTCTACCTCGTCGGGCTCGGTGAGGAGCGGTTCCGCGCCCTCGGCACGATGTCGACCGGCCAACGCCAGCGCGTCAAGCTCGCCCAGGCGATCGCGGCCGACCCGCGCTTCATCGTGCTCGACGAGCCGACCGACGGCCTCGACCCCGTCCAGCGCGACGAGATGCTCAACATCATCGTGCAGATCAACCGCAACTTCGGGATCGACGTGATGCTGTCGTCGCACGTGCTCGAAGAGGTCGAACGGATCTGCGACAACGTCGTCGCACTCGACGAGGGCCGCCTCGTCGCGCAGGGCTCGATGATCGAGCTGGCGGGTGCGTCGGGCGGCATCGAGCTCGAACTCGTCGACGTCGCCGACCGCCCGCATGCGATCGACGAGGTCATCGGTTCACTCGTCGCGAGCGGCGCGACGGTCGAACGGACGGGCTTCGTGCTCGCAGTCGGCGGCCGGCCCGACGACGAGCTGTTCGACATCGCCGGCGCCGCGGTTGCCGCCGCCGGCGCGCGGTTGCGTCGGCTCGGCCAGCGCCGGCGCACGCTCGACGACCTGTTCACCGGCGAATCGGGCTCCGCCGCCTCGATCGACCCACCGACATCGGCGGCGCTGATCGACGGGAATCCGTCGTGACCGACCTCGCGTCCGCAGAGCCGCCGCAGCCCGAACGCGCCGCGGCATCGATCGTCGCCCGCGGGTTCCAGCGGTACGACGGCGAGCGGTCGGGCGTCGCCGGCGCGATCCGCAGCGTCGCGTGGCAGAGCATCCGTGCGACGCTCGGCATCGGACGAGCCGGCCGCAACAAGATCTTCCCAGTGATGTCGGTCGCGATCTCCTACGTCCCCGCGATCGTGTTCATCGGGATCGCCGTCCTGATCCCGTCGGGCATCGTCGACGGCCCGACCTACGCCGAGTACTACGGCTTCATCACCGCCGCGATCGTGCTGTTCGCGGCACTCGTCGCTCCGGAGGTGCTCGTGTCCGACCGGCGCAACGGGATGCTCGCGCTGTACCTCTCGACGCCACTCCATCGGGGCACGTACCTCGCGTCGAAGGTGCTCGCGGTCGGTGCCACGCTCGGGCTCGTCACGCTCGGCCCGCCGGTGCTCGTGCTCCTCGGCTACACGTTCGACGGGTCGGGCCCCGACGGCCTCGGCAACTGGCTCGTCGTGCTCGTCCGCATCGTCGTGAGCGGCGTCGCGATCTCCGCGGCGCTGACGTCGATCTCGATGGCGGCGTCGTGTCTCACCGACCGCCGCGCGTTCGCCGCGATCGGCGTCGTCCTGCTGGTGCTCGCGTCACCGATCCTCGCGTCGGCGCTCGTCGATGGCGCCGAGCTCTCGGTCAACTGGCGGCTGCTCGACGTGTTCTCGATGCCGTTCGAACTCGTCTTCCGGATCTTCGGCGAGCCCGGCAACTTCCCGGAGGTCTCGACGACGGCGGTGCTGGCCGTGAACATCGCGTGGACCGCCGGCGGGCTCGCGGTCGTCGCGTGGCGCTACTCGAGGTTCGTGATCTCCCGGTGACCGCCCTCCCACCACCGCCGCAGCCGACGGCCTCACCGCTGCCGCCGCCGGTCCTCGCGCCTGCGGCGACTGTGTCCGCGCTCCCCGCACTGACCGGGATGATCGCGGTCAACGACGTCTCGAAGTTCTTCGGGTCGGTCGTCGCGGTCAGCGACGTGCGGTTCGCGATCGACGGTGGCGTCACGGCGCTGCTCGGGCCGAACGGTGCGGGCAAGTCGACGCTGTTCCGGATGATGTGCGGGCTGACACCGGCGTCGCGAGGCACGGTGCGCGTACTCGGCGCCGACCCGCGGACCGATCGCGACGTGCGGGGCCGGATCGCGCTCGTGCCACAGCAGGACGCATTGTTCGACCACCTCGACGCGCACGGGATGGTGCTGATCGCGGCGCAGACCCACGGCGTCGACGACCCGGAGGGAACCGCGCGCTGGGCGCTGGAGCAGGTCGACCTCACCGACGTCGGCGACAAGCCGGTCGGCAAGTTCTCCAAGGGCATGCGCCAGCGCGTCAAGGTCGCGAGCGCACTCGTCAACGACCCCGACGTGCTGATCCTCGACGAACCGCTGACCGGGCTCGACCCGGTCCAGCGACGGCGAATGATCGCCCTGTTCCATCGACTCGGCGACGCCGGCCGCTGTGTGCTCGTGTCGAGCCACGTCCTCGACGAGGTGGCGCGACTCGGATCGCGGGTCCTCGTGATCGCGCAGGGCCGGCTCGTCGCCACCGGCGACTACCGCGACCTCCGCGCGCTGATGGACGATCGGCCGCTGCGCATCCGGCTCGCGGTGTCCGACCCGCGCCGGATGGCCGCCGCGCTCGTCGAGCGGGGGCTCGCGACCGCGGTCTCGGTCGAGGCGGAACGGCTGACGCTCGACACGCTCGACGCCGACGCGCTCGGGCGGACGGTTGCCCCGCTCGCGATCGAACTCGGTGTACGTCTCACCGAGGTCAGCCCGCTCGACGACGATCTCGAGTCCGTGTTCCGCTACCTCGTGGAGGGTCGATGACGACCGTCGAACCGATCGACCGACCGAGCAGCCGGCCGACGCGCCGCACCGTGCCCGACGGGCGTGCGATCGCACTCGCCTACCGTGTCGTGCTCCGGCAGCTGACGAGCGTGGGCCGGATCGTCGCGCTGACACTGCTTGCGCTCGTCTCGACGATCGCCGGCTTCGCGCTCGGCGCGGCCGATGCCGATCTCGATGCGGCGGTCCGGCTGATCTCCGGCCTCGGCTTCGCGGTGATCGTGCCGGTCGTCGCGCTCGTGTTCGGCGGGGCGGCGATCGGCGATCTGCGCGAGGACAAGACGCTCGTCTACCTCTGGCTGCGTCCGGTCAACCGCTGGCCGCTCGTCGTCGGGGCGTACCTCGCCGCGCTGACACTGTCCGCACCGATCACGCTGATCCCGCTCGTGACGGCTGCGATCCTGACCGGCACGGGTGGTGGCATCGTCTCGGCGACGCTGATCGCCGGCGTCGTCGCACTGCTCGCGTACAACGCCGTGTTCACGCTGCTCGGCATCTGGCTGCGACGGTTCATCGTCTGGGGGCTCGCGTACATCCTGATCTGGGAGGGGTTCATCGCGCTCGGCGGAGCCGGTGTCGCTCGCTTCGCGATCCGCAAGTACACCCGCTCGATCCTCGTCGATCGGACCGGGGTCGATCTCGACCTGGCCGACTTCTCGATGACGACCAGCATCGTCGTCCCACTCGTCGTCGCCGTCGGCGCGGTCGCGATCGGCAGCTGGCGGCTCGCCCGTCAGGACGTCGACTGAGGCGAGGGGTCGAAGCGAACCTGCGAGGCTGGGCCGATGGCACCAGATGCCTCGGACGACATCGAGCGATTCCGGGAGCGGTATGCCGTGTCGGGTACCGACGCGCTGCTGGCTGCAGAGCGCGAAGCACTCGGCTCCGACTACCAGGGCAACGGCTACACGACGCTCGCCGAGGCGGACCTGATCGGCGACCTGCTCGACCTGGGTCCGGGTCGACTACTCGTCGATGTCGGCGCGGGCTGCGGCTGGCCGGGCCTGTACCTCGCGGAGAGAGACGGCTGCTCGGTCGTCTGTGTGGACCCGGTCGCCGAGGGTTGCGCCGTCGGTCGGCAACGAGCGGCGGCCGACGGGATCGGCCACCGGGCGTTGACGGTTCGCGCCGACGCACGGTCACTGCCGATTCGCGCCGGCTCCGCCGATGCGGTCGTGCACACCGACCTGTTGTGTTGAGTCCGCCAGAAGCTCTCCGTGCTGAGAGCGTGCCGACGGATCCTCCACCCCGGTGGGCGCCTCGCCTTCCTGACGATCCAACCGACGCCGGGCCTCGACCCGGCGCGGCGTCGTCGGGCGAACGGCGTCGGTCCACCGGCGGTCGCCGTCCCGACGAGCTACGAGAGCCTGCTCGGAACCGCCGGCTTCGCCGCGATCACCGCGTCCGACGTGACCACGGAGTACGAAGCCACCCAGCGCCGATGGATCGACGCCACCGATCGCCACGAGCCGGCGATCCGAGCCGCAACGGGTGACGACGCCTTCGACGAACGCCTTGCGACCCGCCACCGGACGCTGCGCGCGATCCGCGACGGCCTGCTCTCCCGATACCTCTACACGGCCGTCCGCTGAGAACGCCGGTGTTACATCTGGTGCCTGGCACCAGATGTGACAGACGTCGCGGTCAGTCGCGCTGGATGCGGCCGTTGAGGAAGTCGATCGACCGGGCGACGGTCGCCGCGACGAAGCGTTCGAGCTTTGGCGCCCGCATGAACCTCAGCGTCGCGTCGAGCGGCAGGGAGGATCCGAGCCGCACGGCCTCGTGGGCGGCGGCGCGACTCGTCTTCACTGCGTGAGCCGCGACGATGAAGGCACTCGTCCCGTCCAACAGCGATTCCCGCTGGAGCCGCTCACCGGCGACGGTCAGATCCGCGTCGAGCGGGTCGGGCCGTTCGAGCTCACCGACCGACGTGTGCCACTCGTGGCGGCCGGTCCAGTTCGCCTGGAACACGGTGAACATCACGAGCCGCAGGAGGTCGGTGGTCGTGCCGCCGCCCGCGCCCACCGCCTGCCGGTGGTGCCAGCGGGCGGCGTTCGCGTAGGTCAGCCCGTGCGTGATGTCCAGCCATCCGAAGTCGTCGTCGAAGACCCGCTCGCCCGTCGTGTCGTAACGCAGCATCCGGATGCTGACGGCCTCGACGACGCAGTCGAGCACGCGGTCGACGCCGGCACCCGCGCGCAGCGCGGCTACGACGGCGTCGACCGGCGCGGTGCGGTCGCCGCCGAGGAGGACGTCGACGACGTCGGCAGCACCGTCCCAGCTCGGATCGGGTTCGATCGCCGTCAGCTCGTCGAGATCGAGCGCCGCGAGCGCCTTCACGAACGGGCGCATGTACGGCAGCTTGTCCTCGCGGGTGCCGTACACGAGCGTCGGGACGAGGTTCGTCAGCACGAGGTCGGCGTGTGCCCATCCGATCATCGCGAGCAGCTGGAACGCCTTCTGGCTGTAGATCGCGCCGTGGCCGTACGACAGATGGTGATCGGACACGACCGCCGAGAACCACGGGATCAGCTGTTCCGCCGAGTCGCCGCGGGCGATCGCAGCCCGCAGGAGCGCTTGGGCCCGGACCAGCTCTTCTCCCTCGACCGCCCGACGGAACGACCCGAGGTCCGCCTCGGATGCGCTCGCCGGGGCCGGCGGCTCGTTGACCGGGCGGTGACGCTCGACCTCCGCGATGCCGGCGATCGCCTGCACGATCGGCAGCGCGCGCTCGTCGCCGTCGTACAGCTCGACCATCGCCAGGCAGTCGGTCGCTGACGCGATCGAATGCCCCCACCCGTCCTCCGCCCGCGGCGCACCGTGGGCGACACCCTGCAGCACGAGGTCGGCCGGCTCGGCGCC
>JAHEKY010000074.1:10798-13191 GCA_024644465.1 Ilumatobacteraceae bacterium
TGCGGTTCTACGAGGAGAACGGCTTGATCTCGAGCGAACGCAACACGAGCGGCCATCGGCGGTACCGGCCGGACGTGTTGCGCCGGGTCAGCTTCATCAAAGTGGCGCAACGCGTCGGCCTCACGCTCGCCGAGATCCGCGCTGCGCTCGACACGCTGCCGAACCGGCGCACCCCCAACCGCACCGATTGGGCGAAGCTCGCGAACGGATGGAGGCCCCTGCTCGACGAGCGGATCGCACTGCTCGAATCGATGCGCGACAAGCTCGACGGGTGCATCGGGTGCGGGTGCCTGTCGCTCGACACGTGCCGGCTCTACAACCCCGACGACACCGCCGAGCAGCACGGCGCCGGGCCGCGCTGGCTGCTCGGGGACACGCCACCGTCACCCGGCTGAGCCGACGAACTCGACATCGGCTTGGGCCACCTGCACGAGCCGGTGGCCGCGGCCGTCGATCATCCAGCCGAGGCCGGGACGCGGCGGGATCAGCGGGCGGCGAGGCAGCATCACGCCGAGCAGGTCGCCGTCGACCTCGCCGGCGGACGTGAGAATCACGCCGCATCGGCTGCGCGCGACGTCGCGGGTCCAGTGGCCGTAGGCGGCGCGAACGGCATCCAGCCGAGCCGCGGCGATGATCGTCGCGCCGCCGAACTCCCCCGCGAGGATCGACGCGAGGACGCCGCCGACATCGTCGACGCGATCGGCGTCGTCGACCACGACGAGCACCGGCCCGGAGGCGCTCGCCTCCAACCGCCCGGGGGTGAGCGGATCCTGCCGAGCGACGAACAGCACGGTGCCGGTGGGGTGCAGCCGCCGCCACGCCTGGCTCAGCTGCAACAGGGTCGTCGTCTTGCCGGTCAGCGCGCCGCCCCCGACGAACACATGGTCGGACGCGGGCACCCGCAACTTCGCGATGTCGAGGCCGTCGTCGGCGACGCCGACCGGCAGTTCGAGCGTCGCACTCGAGGCAGCGTTCTCCGGAGGCCGCTCGGCCAAGACCGTCGCCGCCCGCACGCGCGCTGGCAGCCGCTCGATCGCCGGCGGGCCTGGTGCCGCGCCACGACCGGCGATCCCATCGACGCATCCGGCATCACGCGCGACGTGCGCGATGAGCCCCGACGAGGCGATCCTCAGCCGACCGGGCGCGGCGGCAGTGCCGTCGTCACCGAACGACCACGTGTCCGCGGCATGCGCCGATGCGCCGATGCCCGCCGAATGGTCGGACCAGCACGACACGACGCCGGCCGCCGGGCCGTCCTCCACCACGCGGTCGAGCAGCGTCAGGGTCGGCGCGCGATCGGCAGCGGCGAGCGCGGAGCGCAACGACCCGAGACCGTCGATCGCGAGCAGCACGTCGGCGTTCTCGGCGGCCGGGCCCGCGGCCCGCTCGGTGATCTGCGCGTCGAGCCGGCACAGCAGACGGTGCAGCCGCTCGGCGTCGCCGACACGAATCACCCCGCCACAGTGCGCGACCGCGGCGAGCGGGTCGAGGGCAGCGTCGCCCCGTGCGTCGATCACGTAGCAGTGCAGCCGATCGGGCGGTCGCGACCGGCAACGCCCTGCGAGCAGTGCCACGAGCGCCGAGGTCGTCCCCGTGCCGAGCGCGCCGAGGAGGGCGAGGTTGCCGCGCCCGGTGTCCCAGCGCAGCGGCCGCCGGCACTGAGCGGCGGGATCGTCGACGAGACCGATCACGTCATCGCACGCCTCGGGAGCCATCTTCGCGACGTCGTCCATCGTCAACGACTCGGGCAGCGGGTCGATCCACGGACGGTGCGGCGGCTCGAGCCCGGCGACGCGAACCGCGTCGGCGACGACGGCGACGGCGGCGACGAGCTGGGACGGCGGAGCGTCGCGACCGGCGGCCGCGGACGCCAGGTGGCCGTCGTCGGGCAGGGCCGGCCCGATCACCCGCAGCCGGCCGGTCGCCCGCTCGAGCGCGCCGGTGCAACTCGCGGCCTGGAAGGTGACGAGTTCGCCTGGGCCGAGGCGCAGCGCGGCACGGCCGGGCACCGCCCGCGGGAAACTGGCGGGCGCCTCCGCGTCGACGACGTCTCGGGCGTCGGCCGCGTCGGTGAGCCGCAACGCGATCCGCAGATTCGTGTTCGCTCTGATGTCGTCGTTGACGACGCCCGCGGGCCGCTGCGTGGCGAGGACGAGATGGATGCCGAGGGAACGTCCCCGCTGCGCGACTCCGACGAGCGCGGCGAGAAAGTCGGGGAGGTCCTTGGCGAGCGCAGCGAACTCGTCGATCACGACGACGAGCCGCGGCAGCGGCGCCGAGTGCGGCCGCGCCCGGTACTCGGTCAGGTCGGTCGCACCGACCGCGCGCAGCAGCCGCTCGCGCCGATGCAACTCGGCGTCGAGGCTCGTCAGCGCGCGCTCGGCGAGGCCGGC
>JAHEKY010000074.1:13201-17967 GCA_024644465.1 Ilumatobacteraceae bacterium
GGTCAGTGACGACACCGACCGTGTGGACGAGATCGGCACAGGCATCGAACGTCGAACCACCCTTGTAGTCGACGAGCACGAACGTCACGTGGTCCGGTCCGTACCGCAGCGCGAGCCCGACGACGAGCGTGCGCAGCAACTCGCTCTTGCCCGCACCGGTCGTTCCCGCGATCAAGGCGTGCGGGCCGTCGTGCACCAAGTCGACGTCGACGACGCCATCGGCGGATGTTCCGATCGCCACGGCCGGCGCCGGGTCGGGGCCTGCCGCCGCCCACCGGCGCGCGATCGCCGCGGCAACGGAGCGCGGGCCGGCCGGCCTGCCCTGGCCGTCCGCCGGTTCCGTCCGGCCGGGGCAGCGGCTGAGCACGTCGTCGAGGTCCGTGAGGGTGACCGCGGCCGGCACCGCCGCGACGGCGCCGACGTCATCCTCCGGGTCGATCAACGCGGCGAGCCGGCGTGCCGCCTCTTCGGCGGTCGTCGCGTCGATCCCGCTCGGCCAGAACGGGCCGTCGCCGGCATCACGGCCGAGGCCCTCCCATCGGGCCGACCCGGTCGAGGACAGGTCGAGGACCCGCTCGCACATCGCGGGCACCGGTTCGCCGCGTCCGGCGAGCGCGATCGTGCAGGGCTGGACGACGTCGACGAATCGCCGCAGGACACCGGTCCGCGTCGCGAACAGCGAGAGGTCATCGACGATCAGCACGACCGAACGGCCCGCTGACGTGTCCCCGTCGAGCGCCGCGGCCACCGCCTCGGTGTCGGCGGCATCGACCACCCCGACGACGCCGGTCGCGGTACGGACGTGGGGCAGCCACGACGCCCATCGCCACGTGTCGGCGGTGCGCGTGACGACGATCAGCCGCCAGTCAGCCGGACCGACGTGCGTCGCCAGTTGGACGACGATCGACCGGACGAGGCTGCTCGTCGGTGCCTCGGCGCCGCGCAGTGCGACTGCCGTGCCGGGCCGCAGTTCGACGTCGATGGCGACGTCGACCAGGTCGGCCTCGAACGCGCCGAGCGGACTGGGGTCGCCGGTCGAACCGGCGTGGTCGAGCCGCGGCGCCCAGCGGCGGGTCCCGCGTCCGAGCGTGGCCCGCAACGGCACACCATCACGGGCATGGCGGCGCCGCCAGACATCGGTCGCAGCTTCGTCCGGGCCGGGCAGCTCCAGCACGTCGAGCGTCTCCCCGATCGTCGGGTTCGCGCGCGCGTGTGCCTCGCCGGCGGCCCGACGAGCCGCGTCGACTGCGCGGAGGAACCGGGCATGGTCGGCGCGAGCGGCCGCCCGCCCCCGACGCCGCCGGCGGAGCGTGCCCCCGACGCCGACCACCCACGTGGCGACCGATGCGACGGCGCCGATCGCGGCGAACAGCGCGAACATCATCTGCCCCAGGACGACGGCCACGCCGCCCGCCGCGACGACTGCGACGGCGGCGGCGATCAGCCCGGTCGCGGGCGGCATCGGCTCGTCGTCGTGACCGGCGGGGACGGGAATCGCCGGCGGCTCGTCCGGCGCCGGCGCGGCGGGGCCCCGTTGCACGATCCGCCGCCACGGATCGTTCGGCGTCTGGACCAGCCGACCGGCCGACGAACTCGCGGCGACCCGCTCGCGGCGCCGCACGACCAGACCGCTCGAGCCGAGTGACAGCACTGCGCCGAGCGGCAGCGGCATCGCATCGGCCGCCGCCACGGCGCCGATGGCCGCCGGGCGGCGGCCGGTCAGTTGCCGGAACACCACGTCGCTGCCGACGTGCAGGGCGCCGTGGTGCAGTTCAACCGTCGGGTCATCGATGTACACATCGGCGGTCGGCGATCGACCGATCACCGACCGCCCGCGCCGCAGCGGACGCGCCCGCCCACAACTCGGCCCGGTGACGACGACGGCTTCGAGCGTCGCGTCGACGTCGGCCGACTCCGTCGGTGGCTCCCGCCGCGTGTCGCATGGGGTGACGACCGATCCCTCGCGCAGGCCCGCCATCACGAGTGATCGGTAGTGCGGTACGACGCGACCATCGACCCGCAGCCCGTCGCCCCGGGGGAGCCCGAGCGCCGCGGCGAGGTCGCCGATCGAATCGCTCGGGTCGTGCGGCACGACGGTCACGCGGCCGTGCGGGCCGACGATCTCGACGGGTTGTGGGGGCATCACACGCGTCCAGTGGGCGATGCGTCGCCGCGACCGGAAGCCCCCCGGCACCGGCGCAGCCTCGGGCCACGACAGCATCGCTGACCAGGTGCTGTGAGCGTGCCGGAGAACCGTGCGCCGGTTCACGGAACGGCACACCGCACTCATCGCCGTGGCCGTGAATGCCCGGTGGTGAGCGCCGCGGTGAGCCGGCGCGCGGATCGTCGGGGCCATGAGCGACCGACTGTTCTCCGCCCAACTCGACCGGGAATGGCGGCGACTGCGCCGTCACCGGCGGTCGATCGAGCGGGCGAGATCGTGGTCGCCGCACGTCGATTGCGACGTCGCCAACGCGTTCGCGACGCTCGCCGACCTCGACGAACTGGTCGACGCGACACAGCGGGACGGGTCCGGTCGCGGCGAGCGGGTCCTGCTCGATCTGGTTCGGCTGGCGCGCCGCGACCAGCTCGCCGGGCGGGTCGTCGTCCAGCGCGTGCTCCCGGGGCTGATCTCCGCCTCGGCGCCGTACCGATCATGGTCCGGCGACGACGACCCCGTGGCGCTGGCGGTCGGCTCGCTGTGGATCTCGATCCATGCCTACGACGACGTCCGGCGGTGTCGACACGTCGCGGCGTCGCTGATCTCCGACGCGATCTTCAAGGCGTTCCGCCAACCGGCGCGCCGGCGTTCGGCGTCGGAGGAAGCGTGCGCACCACACCGGTTCGACGAACTGGTCGCGACACACGCGTCCGACCCACTCACCGAGATCGCGACGGCGCTCGGCGAGGCCGGCCGCGTCGGCGTCCCCCGCGAGGACATCGACCTGCTGGCCAACCTCGTACGCGTCGGTTCCCCGCAGCGCGTCGCCGCCGACTGCGACGTGACGCCACGCACGATCCGCAACCGGCGCGATCGGGCGATCCGGCGCGTCAGGCTCGCAGTGGCATCAACGCCGTCCCGGGCCGCCTGACCGCGTCGCCCGCGGTCAGGGGCGTTGCGAGAACTTCGGGCGCCGCTTCTCGAGGAACGCGGCAAACCCCTCCTGGGCGTCGTCGATCATCGCCGCCGACGCCATCAGTTCGATCGCGTAGTCGTACGCCTTCGGCTGGTCGAGATCGACCTGCGCGTAGAAGCCGTGCTTGCCGAGCGACTTCGACAACACGCTGCCCCGCGTCGCGCGCCCGATCAGGTCGGCGACCGCCTGGTCGAGGTCATCGTCCGGTACGACCCGATTGACGAGGCCCCATTCGGCGGCGGTGGCCGCGTCGATCGCGTCGCCGGTCAGCGCCATCTCGAGAGCGCGCTTGCGACCGATGTTCCGGGCGACCGCGACGAGCGGGGTGTGACAGAACAGCCCGCCCTTGCCACCGGGAATCGCAAACGACGCCGACGCCGCCGCGATCGCGAGGTCGCACGTCGCGACGAGCTGGCAACCGGCCGCAGTCGCGAGCGCGTGGACGCGTGCGATCACCGGCTGGTGGATCGACTGCACCGTGTCCATCATCTCCGTGCACACCTGGAACAGCGCGCGAGCTTCGTTCAGCCCGGCGCCCGCCATGTCACCGAAGTTGTGACCGGCGGAGAACACCGGCCCGTTCGCCGCCAGGACGACCCCGAGTGCTTCCGATCGACCGATCTCGCGGAGCGCCGCCGTCAGCTCGGTCATCACGTCGAGGGCGAGCGCATTGCGTTTCTCGGGACGGTTGAGCGTGATCGTCGCGATGCCGTCGACGGTCTCGACCAGGAGGTGTTCGTACGTCATGCTCCAAGTCTCGCGCCCGCGGACCCAGCGGTCGTGCACGGAGCGCACGCTGCGGGTTCACGGGGCCGGTCGGTGGCGACCGGCGGGTGGACCTACGATCGATCGTGAGATGTCCAAGATCCTCGACCGGGTGCGTCACGAGCGGTCGGATCACGACGCCCACGACGTCGAGATGTACGTGATCGAGGCGCCGCTCGAGCCGGTGGGTTCGCACCATCCGATCGCGGACGCATTGGAGGCGTGGCGCACGGCGCTCGCCGCGGTCCAGGATCACGCCCGGGAGATCAACGCACCCGGCGGGTTCGTCACGCCGCCGGTCGACTTCCCGACGCTGACCGGCTTCCGCGAGGACATCCAGGTCCCGCTGCACGCCGACCCGCGTGCCGTCGCGGACCTCGTCGTCGGGGGCGGTGTGCTCGGACGCGACGTGCGGGGGCTGCGCGTCGACGAGACGTCGCTGCGCACGCACAAGACGGAGCTGGCCTGGGACGCCACCCTGCGCACCAGCCCGTGGCGCCGGCGCGACGCGATGTTGCGGATCTCGCCGTCGCCGTCGCTGCACGTCACCGTCGTCCGCCTCACCCCGGTCAAGAGCCAGCGGATCGCGACACGCGCGTTCATCCGCGCCGGCCTGCGCGCAGCGTTCGAACTCGCGGCCCGCCTCGACCGCGCCCTGTAGGAGTTCGTCCGGCTGGTGTCGGACACGTGTCCGACACCAGTGCCTCCCCAGGGTCTCGAACCCTGAACCAATGGATTAAAAGTCCACTGCTCTACCGTTGAGCTAGAGAGGCCGGTGATGCCCGAGCCAGCGTAGAGGGTCACATCCGACATCGGGTCGGCCGGTCCCGCTCACGAGGCTGGGTGGAAGATCGCCATCCCGGT
>JAHEKY010000009.1:0-16573 GCA_024644465.1 Ilumatobacteraceae bacterium
CTCGACGAGGTCGTGTTGCGTTCGTACTGCCTCGGCGCCGCCCACATGGCGCTCGGGCTCGTCCGCTCCGAGGGGCTGGCGGTCGGCGACGACGGTGCGCCGCTCGACCTCACGATCCGTTCGTTCGGGATCCTGCGCGCCGTCGACACCCCGGAGATCGAGGTGCGGCTCGTCGGCGGCGACGGTGAGCCGGTCAACGGCAGCGACGCGGTCTTCTCGGCGGTCCTCGCGGCAGCGTGGCGGCGGGAGGGGTTCCCCGCCCGTTGGCCGACGGCGCACTGACGAGCAACGGGCGTGCTGGGTTAGATTGCCTGCCATGAGCAAGCCCCTCGGTCCCTACACCCCTGTTGTCCGCGCCGGCGACTTCATCGTCGTGTCCGGGCAGGGCGGCCTGCTCGACGGTGTCAAGGTCGGTGGTGGGCTCGTCGCCGAGACCGAGCAGGCGATGAAGAACATCGCCGGCCTGCTCGAATCGGTCGGCGCGTCGCTCGACGACGTCGTGAAGACGACGTGCTTCCTGACCGACATGGAGGACTACGCCGAGTTCAACCGGGTCTACACCGCGGCGTTCGGCTCGCACCGGCCGTCGCGTTCGTGCGTCGCCGTGTCCCAGCTCCCCGCCGGTTTCGTCGTTGAGGTCGAGGCCTGGGCATACAAGCCGGAGTGAGCGCCGCGCCGGACGACGGCCGCACGCGGTGCTGGTGGTCGCTGAGCGGCGGCGCGTCGATCGGCACGAAGTATCTCGACTACCACGACGATGTGTGGGGCGTACCACTGCGCCACCCGCACGCCCTGTTCGAGTTCCTCGTCCTCGAAGGTGCGCAGGCCGGGCTGTCGTGGTCGACGATCCTGAACAAGATCGACGGTTATCGCGCCGCGTTTGCCGGCTTCGACCCTGCCGTCGTCGCCGGGTTCGATGACGCCGACGTCGAGCGCCTGATGGCGGACACCGGCATCGTCCGCAACCGGCTGAAGATCACGAGCGCGATCGACAACGCCCGGGCGTGGCTCGATCTCGACGACCCGGTGGCGACCGTGTGGAGTTTCACCGGCGGCGAGACGATTCAGAACGCGTGGCCGACGATGGACGACGTCCCGGCCGAGACGCCCGTGTCGCAGGCGATGAGCAAGGCGCTCAAGAAGCTCGGGTTCCGGTTCGTCGGCCCGACGATCTGCTATGCGTTCATGCAGGCGACCGGCATGGTCAACGACCACATCGTCGAATGTTTCCGCCACGCCGAGTGCGCCGCGCTGGCCTGACGACGAAGTGCGGCCGCGGCGGGGTGCTGCACTAGCCTGACCGCATGCTCGGAGGTGTCGCCATCGTGATCGCAGTGCTGCTGATTCCCGTCGGTGTGCTGATGACGGGCGCAATGGCGTCAGCGGTTCTCGGTGAATTCGCGTATCGCGACGGTCGGCGCCGTCACGAGGGCTCGGAACTCCTCGACCTCCCGGACTGAGCGACGGGTGACCGCACCCGCGTCCCACGAACTCGTCATCGCGAACGCGCGGTGCGTCGCGACGATGGACGGCGCGCGGCGCGAGCTCGCCGGAGGTTGGGTGGCGATCGACGACGGCCTGGTCAGCGCCGTCGGGGCCGGTAGCGCTCCCGCGGGACGCGAGACGATCGACGCGACCGACTGCCTCGTGACGCCGGGGCTGATCAACACCCACCACCACCTGTACCAGAACCTCACCCGGGCGAACCCGGCGATGACCGACAAGGCGCTGTTCGGTTGGCTCCAGTCGCTGTACCCGCTCTGGCGTGCGATCGACACCGAGTCGGTCCACGTGTCGGCGTGGGTCGGGCTCGCCGAGTTGGCGCTCTCCGGTTGCACGACATCGGCCGACCACCTCTACCTCCACCCGCGCGGCGCCGGCGACCTGCTGGCCGCCGAGATCGAGGCGGCGCGGGACCTCGGCATCCGGTTTCACCCGACGCGGGGGTCGATGTCGCTGTCGGAGAAGGACGGCGGATTGCCGCCGGACGACGTCGTGGGCGACGACGACGAAATCCTCGCCGCATCCGAGGCTGCAGTCCGCCGCCACCACGACCCGGCCCACGGGTCGATGACGCAGATCGCGCTCGCCCCGTGTTCGCCGTTCTCCGTGACCGAGGAGCTGATGGTGCGTTCTGCCGAGCTGGCGGAGCGGCTCGACGTCCGGCTGCACACGCACTTCGCCGAGAACGCGGAGGACGACGAGTTCAGCATCGCCACGTTCGGGTGCCGGCCGATGGAGTACCTGGAACGGACCGGCTGGTGCAGCGATCGCACGTGGGTCGCGCACTGCGTGATGCCCAACGCGGACGAGATCGTCCGCCTCGGGGCGGCGGGTGTCGGCGTCGCGCACTGCCCGTCGAGCAACCTGATCCTGTCGTCGGGCATCGCGCCGGTCGTCGACCTGCGCGCCGCGGGCGTGAAGGTCGGCCTCGGTGTCGACGGCTCGTCCTCGGCCGACTCGGCATCGCTGTGGCTGGAAGCACGTCAGGCGATGCTGCTGGCGAAGCTGCGCGACGGGGCCGGTGCCGGCACCGCACGGGCGGCGTTGGAGATCGCGACGCTCGGCGGGGCGGGCTGCCTCGGCCGCGAGGGGGAACTCGGCGTGATCGACGTCGGTGCCGTCGGTGACGTGGCGGTGTGGTCGCTGACCGGCCCGGCGTTCGCCGGTGCGCTCGCCGACCCGATCGAAGCGTGGCTGCGATGCGGGCCGACCGCGGCGCGCGACACGATCGTCGGCGGTCGAGCGCTCGTACGCGACGGCCGGCTCGTCAGCGCGCGGCTCGCCGAGATGCTCGCGGCCCACGCCGAGCTCGCGGCTCGGATCCAACGGCTCAGCGAGCGGTGACCGACGACCGGCGCGGCGTGCGACCGATGACGCCATCGAGCGGTCGAATCGGACAACACTGGGGCCCGTGACCCCCCGCTGGATCCGTCGCCCGCTGTTCGCGCTCGTCGTCGGCGCGGCGGCATGCTCGAGCCAGCAGTCGTCCGCCTCCGTCGACGTACCGGGCGCGCCGCCGGCCGGCGACGGTGTCGCGACCGGCGACGTGTTCGAACAGCGGGCGTCGTCATCGACGTCGGCGGACATCGACACCGTCGTGATGATCGGCGACTCGATCACCGTCGCGTCGACCCCGGCACTGCAGGACGTGTTCGAGAGCCTCGGTTTCGAGACGATCCTGATCGTCGCCCAGCAGGGCAAACGCGCAGCCGTCAGCTTCGGTGACAACCCGAGCGGCGCGGCGGTCGCCCGCACGCTCCTCGACGACGTCGGGACGCCAGCCGACGGCGCGACCGCGCAACTCGACGACGACCGCACCGACGAGCTGTGGATCGTCGCCCTCGGCACGAACGACATCGACCAGTACTCCGACCCGTCAGAGCGCGTCGCGGCGATCAACGAAGTACTGGACGCGGTTCCGGCCGACGTGCCGCTCATCTGGGTCGACACCTACTTCCGCGACCGACCCGACGGGGCCGGGGAGATCAACGACATGGTCGCGGCGCGCCTCCGTCAGCGGGGAAACGCCACGATCGCCCGGTGGAGTGAGGTGGCAGACGACGAGGGCAACCTCCGCGACGACGGCGTGCACCCCCGCGACGACGGCACGCTCGCGTTCGCCGGCGTCGTCCGCGACACGGTCGACGCCTTCCTCCCCTGACCACCCACCCGCAACCGCTCCGGTGAGAGGTGAGAGGCACAGGTCCACCTGACTCTCACCGGAAGCCGTGGGCCCGGCGTTGCGGTGAGAATGAGGGGCGACAGGTGCTCTCACCTCTCACCGCAGGGGATCGGCCGGGGGTGATGGGGGTGGGGGTGAGGGTCAGCTGTCCCAGCGGGACTGGCCGAAGCGGTAGCCCACGGAGCGCACGGTCTGGATCAGGCCGGCGTGTTCCTCGCCGAGCTTCGCCCGCAGGCGCCGGACATGGACGTCGACCGTGCGGGCCCCGCCGTAGTACTCGTACCCCCAGACCCGGCTCAGCAGGATCTCGCGGGTGAACACCTTGCCCGGATTCTGGGCGAGGAACTTCAGCAGCTCGTACTCCATGTACGTCATGTCGAGCGGACGTCCGGCGATCGCCGCTTGATAGGTCTCGAGGTTGAGCGTGAGGACGCCGTACTCGACGATGTCGGCGGACGGCGCGACGGCGTCGCCGGCGAGCAGGTGGCGCAACCGTGCCTCGAGCTCCGCCGGATGGAACGGCGACAGACAGAAGTCGTCGAAGAGGTCGTCGCGGTGCTCGAGCTCGTCGAGCTGCGCGCCGCCGACGAGCAGCAGCACGGGAATCGCCGTGTCGCGCTGTTTGCGCAGCGTCCGCAGGAACGCCCACGCCCCGTCGGGGTCGGTCGTCGCGTCGACGATCGCGCCGGCCCATCCGTCGGCCGGCTCGTGCTCAGCCGCGCCGTCCGCAGAACCGACCGCCTTCCACGCGTGGCCGCCCAGGTCGAGCGTGCGTGCCAGTTCCGGTGTTGCCGGATCGGGAACGACGACGAGCATCACGTCACTCACAGCGCCGTCAGGTACCGGTCGCGCTCGAATGCGCTGACGTGGGTCTTGTAGGCGCGCCACTCGCTGCGCTTGTTGCGGAGGAACCACTCGAAGATGTGCTCACCGAGGGCTTCCTGGACGAGGGTCGACGACTCCATCATCTCGAGTGCGGTGTTGAGGGACTGGGGCAGCTGGCCGATCCCGAGCTTGGCGAGCACGTCGTCGTCGATCTCGAACAGGTTCGCGTCGGCTTCGTCCGGCAGTTCGTAGCCCTCCTCGACGCCGCGCATCCCGGCCGCCAGCATCAGGCTGAACGCGAGGTAGGGGTTGCACGCCGGATCCGGCGAGCGGTACTCGAGCCGGGTTGCGAGCGGGTTGCTGCGCTTCGCGATCGGTACGCGGATCAACCCGCTGCGGTTGTTCCGGGCCCAGCTGAGGTGGACCGGCGCCTCGAAGCCGGGGACGAGCCGCTTGTAGCTGTTGACGGTCTGATTCGTCACCGCCGTGATCTCCGGAGCGTGGCGCAGGAGCCCGGCCATGAACGCCTTCGCGGTCACCGAGAGGTCGTACGGGTCGTCGGCGTCGAAGAACGCGTTGTCGTCGCCCCGGAACAGCGAGAGGTGAGTGTGCATCCCCGACCCCTGCACGCCCTCGAGCGGCTTGGGCATGAACGTGGCGTGCACGCCGTTGCGCGCCGCGACCTCGCGCACCGCGAGGCGGAACGTCATCACGCTGTCGGCCATCGTCAAGGCGTCGGTGTGCCGGAGATCGATCTCCTGCTGGCCGGGGGCGTCCTCGTGGAAGCTGTACTCGACGGGGATGCCCATCGTCTCGAGCGTACGGATCGTCTGCTTGCGCAGTTCGCCGGTGACGTCCTGCGTCGTCAGGTCGAAGAACCCGCCGTTGTCGATCGGCACCGGGGCGGCGCCGCGGGTCGGCGGCTCGAAGTAGAAGAACTCGATGTCCGGTGCGACGTAGAACGACAGCCCGGATTCGTGCGCTGCCTTGACGTGGCGCCGCAGCACCTGCCGAGGGTCGCCGGCGAACGCCGTGCCGTCGAGGTTGTGGATGTCGCAGAAGATCCGCGCCTCGGGCGCATTCGGATCGCCCCACGGCAACAGCTCGAACGTGTCGGGATCCGGGATTGCCAGCACATCGGCTTCCTGGATGCGCGAGAACCCGTCGATCGAGGAACCGTCGAAGGTCATCCCGTCGGTCAGGGCGTTGTCGAGCTCCGCCGGGGAGATCGCGAGGCTCTTGAGGTTGCCGAGGATGTCGGTGAACCACAGCCGCACGAGGCGGACGCCGCGTTCTTCCACCGAGCGGAGCACGTAGTCGCGATGTTGTTCGATCGACATGTCGTCCAGTCTTTCGTCGTTCTCGGGAAAAGCGACGGGGCGGGAGCCGTGGCCCCCGCCCCGTCAGCATCGTTGATGACCGGGTGTTCGGTTGGGAGTCGTCGTGTCTGCTGACACGACGACTCGGTCACTTCATGTCGCCGCAGACCGTTTCGACCATCAGGCGGGCGACGATGTAGGGGTCGATGTTCGCGTTCGGGCGGCGATCCTCGAGGTAGCCCTTCTTGTCGACCGCGACCTGCCACGGGATGCGGATCGAGGCACCGCGGTCGGAGACGCCATAGCTGAACTGGTCGTGACGCTGGGTCTCGTGGGCACCGGTGAGGCGGTCCTCGACGCCGACGCCGTAGTTCGCCATGTGCAGCTCGGCCTTCTTGCCGAGCGCCTTGCAGGCGGCCTCGATGTACTTGTAGCCGCCGTCCTCGCGCATCTCCTTGGTGGAGAAGTTGGTGTGCGCCCCGGCGCCGTTCCAGTCGCCCTTGACCGGCTTCGGTTCGAGGGTGGCGACGACGCCGTAGTCCTCCGCGATGCGGTACAGCAGCCAGCGGGCCACCCACAGCTGGTCGGCCACTTCGAGCAGACCGAGCGGGCCGACCTGGAACTCCCACTGGCCGGGCATCACCTCGGCGTTGATGCCGGACACCGAGATGCCGGCTTCGAGACAGGCGTCGAGATGGTCCTCGACGATGTCGCGGCCGTGGATCTCGTCGTCGCCGACGCCGCAGTAGTAGCCGCCCTGGGGCGCTGGGAAGCCGCCCGGCGGGAAGCCGAGCGGGCGGCCGCCCTTGAACAGGGTGAACTCCTGCTCGATGCCGAACATCGGCTCGTGCTTCTTGTACTTCTTGGCGGTGCGGACGGCGGCGGCGCGGGTGTTGGTCGGGTGCGGCTTGCCGTCGACGAGCATCACCTCGCACAAGACGAGGACGTTGTCATCGCCGCGAATCGGGTCGTGGTAGGCCGCGACCGGCTTGAGCACGCAGTCGCTCTTGTCGCCTGTCGCCTGGTTGGTGCTCGAGCCATCGAAGCCCCAGATGGGGAATTCCGTCGTGCCGTCGGGGACGATCTTCGTCTTCGATCGGAGATGGTTGGTCGGCTCGGCGCCGTCGATCCAGATGTACTCAGCCTTGATGGGCACTGATGGTCCTCAGCTCTCTCGTGTGGTGGGCCGCGGCAAGAATACGGCACGGCCCAGGTGCGCCGAGAATCGTGTCAGCGGTCGGTTGCCGAGCGGTTGCTCGTTTGTGAACGGCGCGTTAACTCTGCCGGTCGGCCGGCGACCGCGCTGACCGGGACGGCGCGGGCTCGGCCGGTAGGTTCGGGTCATGCGTCGTCCGTGGCCGGCCGTGCTCACCCTCGTTGCTGCAACGGTGATCGTCGCGACCGGCCCGGCGCCGCAGGTCGCACATGCGGTACCGCCCGGGTTCTCCGACAGTCTCGTCGGTTCGGTCAGCCGTCCGACCGCGGTCGAACCGCTGCTCGACGGGCGCGTCGCCGTGCTCGAGAAGAACACCGGGCGGGTGCGGGTCATCGACTCCGACTCCGCCACGTTGCACGCCGCACCGGCGCTCGATCTGGCGGTGTGCGCCGATGGCGAGCGGGGCCTGCTCGGCTTCACGATCGACACCGATTTCGGCCGCACCGGCCGGGTGTACGTGTACTACACCCGCGTCGCGCCCGGCTTCCCTGGCGGCTGCGTGAACCGGGTCAGCGCGTTCACGATGGTCGGCAACACGATTCTCGCCGGCTCGGAGCAGATCCTGATCGACAACATCTCGTCGGTGGGCGGCAACCACAATGCCGGCGACATCGAGATCGGCAACGACGGGTTCCTCTACATCGCGACCGGCGATGCCGGCACCGACCCCCGTGGCAACTCGGGCAGCGGCGGCAGCAACGACGCCGCGCAGGACCTCAGCCTGCTCAACGGCAAGATCTTGCGCCTCGACCGGTTCAGCGGCGCTCCGGCACCCGGGAACCCGCTGGCGGGGCCGGGCACGGTCGCGTGCGGCAGCCGCGGCAACACCGCATCGACGCCGACGACGTGGTGCCGCGAGCTGTTCGCGTGGGGTCTGCGCAACCCGTATCGGTTCGCCTTCGATCCGAACACGAGCGCCACCCGCTTCTTCATCAACGACGTCGGGCAGCACACCCAGGAGGAGGTCGACGACGGGCGCGCCGGTGCGAACTACGGATGGAACGCGCGGGAGGGCAACTGCCCGCGCGGGCAGGTCCCGCCGTGCGCTGGTCCGCCGCCGCAGTTCACCGATCCGATCGAGACGTACGGCCGCTCCCTCGGCCGCTTCATCACCGCTGGTGCATTCGTGCCCGACGGGGTCTGGCCCGCCGCGTACGACGGTGCATACCTGTTCGCCGATGGTGGGACCGGCCGGGTGTGGCTGCGCACGGCCGCAGGCGTCGTCGACTGGGCGAACCCGTTCATCGAGGGCGCCTTTGGCATCACCGACATGGCGTTCGTGAGCGAACGCTCCGGAGCCGCGCTCTACTACACACGCGACGGTTCGAACGTCGTCCGCAGGGTCACGTTCGACACGCCCCCCGCGACGGCCGTCGGGCCGACGACATACGCGCCGCTCGCCGAACCGCAGCGCGCCTTCGACTCACGGGAGCAGTCGCCGCCGGCGCCGATCAGGGGCGGCACGACCCGCCTGATCGATCTGGGCGCGCCGGCGGGAGCACGGGCCGCACTCGTGAACATCACGATGGTCGCGCCGGCCGGGGAGATCTTCGCGACGGTCTGGGAGCCGCGGACCGACCGGCCGCTCACGTCGAACGTCAATGCCCTGGACGGTGAGGTCGTCGGCAACACGTCGGTCGTCCCGATCGATGCGTCCGGCCGTGTGCTGCTGTACCTGCGCACGACGAGTCACGTCGTCATCGACCTGTCCGGCTTCTTCGTCGATGCGCCGGGCGCCACGCGGGCCGGCCGGTTCGAACCGCTCGCACCCCTGCGGCTGCTGGACACGCGTGAGCCGAGCGGGCCGGGCAACGAGTACACGATGACGCTCGACGTCGGCGACCCCGACCCCGTGCAGCCGTCGCCGTTCCGCCGGCTGGCGGTGCCGGTCGCCGGCCGCGTCGGCGTGCCCGCGACGGGTGTCGGCGCCGTCGCGATGATCGCGACCGGCCTCAACGGCGACGCCGATCCGCCGGGGTGGGCCCGGGTCACACCCGGTGGGCGCCCCGGTGAGACGGCGAGCCTGAACACCAACCCTGGGCTCGACCACCGCAACAACCTCGTCGTGGTGCCGCTCGGAACGGACGGAACGGTCGATGTCGACCTCCTGAACACCGAGGACATCGTGCTCGACGTCGTCGGCTGGTTCACCGACGCGTCCCGCCCATCGTCGGCCGCGGGCCGGTTCCAGCTGATCCAGCCGATCCGCGAGATCGACACGCGGATCGGGTTCGGCGCGCCGCCGTTCGGCGAGGCGACGACGATCACGTTCAATCCGGCGTCCGTGCCGAACTCGGCTCGTGCGGTCGCCCAGAACTTCACCGTCGCACCGTCGACCGCAGCCGGCTACTTCACCGCTCACCCCGGGCCGCAGCGTCCGCTGGTGTCGAACCTGAACACGACCGCCGGGGGCCAGGTCCGCGGTGCCACGGCGTTCACGATGCTGTCGAACGGATCCGAGCGGATCTTCAGCCTGCGTCCGGCACAGCTGGTCGTCGACGTGTACGGCTACTTCACGTCGGCGTAGTCGGCGCCGCGCGTCAGCGTCCGGTGACGATCTCCTCGGTGAGGTTCGGGTCCGCCGCGATCTGCGCCTCCGTGAACGCGATCTGCCGCCAGTTCTTCTCGCTGAACCGCACCGTCTGCGCTTCGAAGAGCGGCGATTCACGGTCGCTCGTCTCGCCGTAGGTCAGGATCGCCCACGCCTGGGTCGAGTCGCCCGAGTAGTCGACCGCGAGCACGAAGCTCGTTCCGTAGTTGACCGGGAACCCCTCGCTGCGGAGCGCGCTCCCGGGTGCGACGGGGTCCCCCCGGGTCGGCGCCGGCTCAGTGCTCGAGTCGTTGCCCGACCATTCGACGATGTTCGTGACGCCCTCGACCCCGGTGCCGCCGTGGAGCGGGATCCGTGTGCCGGAGCGTTGCGTGAACTGCGCAGCGCCGAGTGCGGAGTCGATCGCGAACCCGGCCTTCGTCATCGTCTGGACGGCGCGGGCGAGCGCGCCGAGCACCGGCGCGACGTCGTCGGCGAGCAGTGCGGGCGTGCGCGTCGGCTTCGCGGGGTCGAACTGATCGCCGAACAACGGGCCGGTCGTCGTCCGGGCGGCGCGGTCGAACTGGTTCATCGTCTCGCGCCAGAGGACAGCGCCGACGCTGTCGAGGTCGTAGCGGCCGTCCCAGTTCGACAGCACGGCGCACGCCGCGCCGACGTCGACCGGCTCTGCCGGGAGAACGACCGTCCCGTCGTCGGCCGCGAGCTCCGTGACGTCGACGATGCCGTGACCGCGACAGGCCGATGTCACGGCCTCGCGCAGCAGGACCGCCGTGTGGGCCGAGTTGTCGAACACCGCGTCGCGCAGTTCCACGCCGGAGAAGAGGCCGTCCTCGCCGGCCAGGCCGGCTCGGTTCGACAGCACCTCGGCGTTCTGTCGCGTGCGCATCGACAGCGGCGTGTTCTGTTCGCCGTGCATGATCGAGTAGTCGCCGGTCAGCGTGAACTCGTCGCTCGGCACCCAGAAGCTGTCGTTCGCGTTGAACACGTAGTCGGCGCGCTCGACCATGGGCATCTCCGAGAAGGGCACCAGTCCGTTGTCGCGCGCGCCGGGCACCGTCTCCCAGCGGAACCGGCTGTCGGATCCGTCGAGGACGACGACGCCGTTGTCGTAGCCGACCTGGGTCACGACGTCGGTGAACAGCTTCTCGACGAACGCGAGCTCGGCTTCCGCCGAGAGATTGGGCGTCGCGGAGGTGTCGGCGTACCAGACCCGGCCGTCGGCGCCGGTCGCGATCGTGTTGAACAGCGGCACGCCCTGATGTTCCTCGTGTACCGCGATCAGGTCGTCGAGCGACGCGACGCTGACCATGTCGAGGTACTGCTCGATGAACTCGTCGTTGTCGATGTTCGCGTCGCGGAACGTCAGCACCGCGGTGTCGGTCCATCCGAGGCCCGGGAAGTCGACGATCGGGCCGTACTCGCTGTGCCACAGCGTCCGGGTCTCGGTGTCGACCGAGCCGTCGGCGCGAAGGATCTCGACGGAATGCTCGACCGCGGTCATCGGCACGGACTCGCCGTCGACGAGGTACGACGTCGGTGAGTCCGGGTCGAGCGAGAGGAGATAGGCGGTGAGGCGCTTGCCCGCCGAGACGGTGTGCGTCCACGCGACGCCGTCGGTGAACCCGATGCCGATCCCGGGCAGGCCGAGCAGTTGCGCGCCGTAGATGTCGACTTCCCCGGGCACCGTGAGCTGTACTTCGGTGAACCGCAGCTCGCCCTCCCACGGGAAGTGGGGGTTCGCGACGAGCAGTCCGCCGGTGCCGCTCTCCGTGCGCAGGCTGCCGACCGCCCACCCGTTGCTGCCGACGTCGACCGGCGCGAGCACGCTGAAGTCCGGGCTCGGCGCGCTCGTCGACGGCGGCGCGAAGCCGCTGACGTCCGGGTCGGGCTCCGGCGGCTGGGCGGACGCGATGAAGCCGGTGAACCGGGCGCTGCTCGCGAGCAGCGCAACCGAGCGGGCGTACGCGTAGACCTCGACCGGCCGGATCGGACGGACCCACGGCGCCTCGTTGCACCAGCCGACGAGGCCCGCGCTGCCGGCATCGGCGAGGTGCGCGTTCCACCCCGCCGCGAACGCCTCGAACTGCTCGACGACCTCGGGCGACGCCGAGTCGTAGTCGCGCTCGGCGATCGTCGCGATGTCGATCGACCGCCAGGCGAAGTCGCTCTCGATGTTCTCACCGGTCTCGCCCGGCCCGAGGTTCTGCGAGCGCACGCCGTACACCTTCAGGATCTGGTCGATGAGGGTGCAGCCGTGGTCGGCGCCGCTGACCCAACCCTGGCCGTAGGCGACGCTCGCGACGTCGTCGGCGATGATGTGCGCGACGCCGTCGGTCGTCCTGCGGATCGTGGCCTCGTATCTGGACGGCACGATCGGAGTCGTCGTGGTCGTCGTGGTGGTCGTCGTGGTCGTGGTCGTGGTGGTCGTCGTCGTGGTGTCGGCCGATGTCGGGAGCGGGATCGACTCGGGGCCCTCACCGGGGGTGCACGCCGCCGCGACCATCACACCGACGACCGCGACAGACCTCCAACGCACTCGGCCAATAGTGCCAGATCACGGTCGCAGATCGGCAGCGAGATCGACGGGTACGTCCGTGTGCCGACCGGCGACGCCGTCGGGGCGCCACCGCCGGCCGCACGTGGCTGCGAGTAGCCTGATCCCGTGACGGTCCTTCGAGTCGCCCTCGCGCAGGTCAATCCGACGGTCGGTGATCTCGGCGCCAATCTGCAGCGGATGGTCGACGTGTACCAGCAGGCCAACGAGGCGGGCTGCGACATCGTCGCGTTCCCCGAGTTGGCGACGACCGGGTACCCGCCGGAGGACCTCGTCCTGAAGCCCGGCTTCGTCGCCGACAACCTCGAGGTGCTCGACAAGTTCGCCGCGCAGACCGGCCAGTGCGCCGCGGTGGTCGGCTTCGTCGATCAGGATCGCGACATCTACAACGCGGCGGCGCTCTGCGTCAACGGTTCGATCGTCGGGCGCTACCACAAGCGGTTGTTGCCGAACAACAGCGTGTTCGACGAGCAGCGGTACTTCACGCCCGGGTTCGAGTCCGACCCACTCGAGTTGTACGTGATCGGCGGTGTCAAGGTCGGCGTGTCGATCTGCGAGGACATCTGGAGCCCGTTCGGCCCGCTCGCCGAGCAGGCTGCGGCGGGCGCGGAGCTGAACGTCAACATCAACGGTTCGCCGTTCCGCGCCGAGAAGGACCTCGTGCGCGAACAGCTCGTCTCGACGCGCGCGGCCGACTCTCACTGTGCCGTCGTCTACGTGAACCAGGTCGGCGGCCAGGACGAGCTCGTCTTCGACGGCGGGTCCTTCGTCGTCGACCACGAAGGAGCGCTGCTCGCCCGTGC
This sequence comes from Ilumatobacteraceae bacterium, assembly GCA_024644465.1. Lineage (GTDB taxonomy): Bacteria > Actinomycetota > Acidimicrobiia > Acidimicrobiales > Ilumatobacteraceae > Ilumatobacter_A. The sequence continues at coordinate 12,954 of JAHEKY010000009.1, forward strand.
CCCGCAGTTCGCAGAAGCGTTGATGATCGTCGACGTACCGGTCCCGCCCGTGTACCGCAAGCGGCTGCTCGACCCCCGCGGCAGGGTCACCGACGCTCCGCTGCCGACCGTCCACGTCACCGATGCGCCGGCGCGCGCCGGCGTCGACGAACCGCTCGCCGGGCCGATCACCGAACCGCTGGACGCCGATCGCGAGCTGTACGACGCGCTCGTGCTCGGCACGCGGGACTACTGCCGGAAGAACCAGTTCACCGATGTCGTGATCGGGCTGTCCGGCGGGATCGACTCGACGATCGTCGCGTGCATCGCCGCGGACGCGCTCGGGCCCGAACACGTCCACGGCGTGTCGATGCCGTCGCGCTACTCGAGCGAGCATTCCAAGAGCGACGCCCGGCAACTGGCGGAGAACCTCGGCATCGACTTCCGCACGATCTCGATCGAGCCGGCGTTCCAGGCGTACCTCGACATGCTGGCGCCGGCCTTCGAGGGGCGTGAACCCGGCTTGACGTACGAGAACATCCAGAGCCGATGCCGCGGGCAGTTGCTGATGGCGCTCTCGAACGAGTTCGGCTGGATGGTCTTGACGACCGGCAACAAGAGCGAGATGGCGGTCGGCTACTTCACGATCTACGGCGACTCGGTCGGCGGCTTCGCGGTGATCAAGGACGTGCTCAAGCTGCGGATCTACGAGCTGTGCCGGTACGTCAACGCCGCGGCCGGCCGGGAGGTCGTTCCCGAGAGCGTGATCACGAAGCCTCCGTCGGCCGAGTTGCGCCCGGACCAGCGCGACGACGACAGCCTGCCGCCCTACGACGTGCTCGATCCCATCCTCGAGTTGTACGTGGAGCAGGACCGCACGGCCGGCGAGATCATCGAGCTCGGCCACGACGAGGCGATGGTCCGCCGGATCACCCGACTCGTCGACATCGCCGAGTACAAGCGTCGCCAGACGCCGCCCGGCGTGCGCGTCAGCAACAAGGCGTTCGGCAAGGATCGCCGCCTCCCGATCACCAGCGGTTACCGCGGCTGACGGGCCGCGCGCACATGACATCGCAGCCGGCGGTCGACCCCGACGACATCCGCCGCGCCACCAAGCGGATCGGCCGGTACGTGCGCCGCACGCCGGTGATCGATCACGGCGACCTCGTGCTGAAACTCGAGCTCCTCCAGCACGCCGGTTCGTTCAAGACCCGGGGGGCGTTCAACCGGGTGCTCGGCGAGGTGGAGGTCCCTGCCGGCGGGTTGCTCGCGGCGAGCGGCGGCAATCACGGCGCGGCGTTGTCGTACGTCGGCCACACGCTCGGTGTCTCGGTCGAGATCTTCATGCCGTCGACGTCGCCCGACGTCAAGCGCCGGAACATCGAGCGGTTCGGCGCGCGGGTGGAGGTGATCAGCGGGTACTACGACGACGCGCAGGCTGCGGCCGACCGGCGCCAGGCGGTCACGGGCGCGGTGCAGATTCATCCGTACGACCACCCCGCGACCGTCGCGGGCCAGGGGACGATGGCGCAGGAACTCGAGCAGCAGGTCGCCGGCGGCATCGACACCGTGGTCGTCGCGGTCGGCGGCGGCGGATTCATCGCCGGCCAGGCGGCGTGGTTCCAGGATCGAGTGCGCGTCGTCAGCGTCGAACCCGAGACGTCGCAGTGTCTGCGCGCGGCCCGGATCGCCGGCGAACCGGTCGAGGTCGACGTCGCCGGCGTGGCCGCGGACTCGCTCGGCGCCCGTCGTCTCGGTGCCGTGCCGTGGACGATCGTGCGGGAGTACGTCGACGAATCGGTGGTCGTCGACGACGATGCGATCCGGGCGGCGCAGCGGGAACTGTGGTCGGAGTTCCGTCTCGTCGCCGAGCCGGGCGGCGCCGCCGCCCTCGCGGCGCTCCGCAGCGGTGCGTACGTGCCCGCGCCGGGGGAGCGGGTCGTCGTCGTCGTGTGCGGGTCGAACTGCGACCCGGCCACGGTCACCGACGAGTCGTCGCCGTGACGGACACGAGTGCAACTCGACCGTTCAGGGACTCGATGGGTCCTGCGACGTCGTAGCCTGACCGGATGCGGCCTGCGACCACACTTGCGCTCGGACTCCTGATGTTCGCCATCCTGCTGGCTGGCATCATCTCGCTCGTACGACTCTGAGCGGATGAACCTCGCCCACGTCCTCGATGGTCACGACCCCGGGTCGATCGCGCTGATCGCTGCGGGGCGCGAGACCTCGTACGGCGAACTCACCGGTGCGGTCGATCGCCTCCGCGGCGGGTTGGCGTCGCACGGGATCGACATCGGCGATCGCGTCGTGCTCCTCTGTGGGAACAGCACGCACTTCGTCACCGCGTATTTCGCCGTGATCGGCCTCGGTGCGGTCGCCGTGCCGCTGAATCCGCTCAGCCCGGCACCGGAGTTGCAGACCGAGGTGGCGCGCGCCGGCGCGAAGGCGGTCGTCGTCGAGGAACCGAGCGCGGCAGCCTGGTCGGGCGTCGATCGCCACGCCGTGCCGACCGTCGAGATCGTCTTGGCGGTCGACGGCGCGCCCGCGGGCGACGATGCGCTGCCGTTCGACGACGTGATGCACGACGAGCCCGTTCCGATCGCCGAGGTCGGTGCCGACTTCCCCGCCGTGCTGATCTTCACCAGTGGCACCGCCGGCGCCCCGCGCGCTGCGGCGCTCAGCCACGGCAACCTCCGGGCGTCGATTCGCCAGACGCAGACGGCGGGCGACGTCACGGCGGACGACGTGATCTTCGGCGTGCTGCCGCTGTTCCACATCTTCGGCCTGAACATCGTGATGACGCTCGGCCTCGCCGTCGGCGCGACCGTCATGTTGGTCGAGCGCTTCAACCCGAGATCCTCCGCCGACTCGATCCGGACGGGCGGAGTCACCGTCGTACCGGGGGTCCCTGCGATGTGGACGGCGTTCGCCGATCTCGAGGGGCTTCCTGCCGAATCGTTCGCCCACGTGCGAATCGCGCTGTCGGGTGCGGCGCCGCTTCCGGTGACGGTCTTCCGGCGGTTCCACGAACGGTTCGGGGTCGAGATCGCCGAGGGCTACGGGCTGACCGAGACGGCGGCCACGGTCACGACGTCGCTCGGGCACCCGATCCGGCCCGGCTCGGTCGGCCGCGCCCTCGACGGGGTCGACGTCCGGCTCGTCAACGCGGACGGCGACGCCCTCGTCGGCGACATCGGCGAGGTCTGGGTGCGCGGGCCGAACGTGTTCCACGGCTACTACGGCGATCCCGCTGCCAGCGCGGCCGTCCTCCACGACGGTTGGCTGCTGACCGGCGACATGGCGACGGCCGACGACGACGGCTTCGTCTATCTCGTCGACCGGGCGAAGGACCTCGTGATCGTGTCCGGCTTCAACGTCTTTCCGGCCGAGGTCGAGCACGTGCTGGCCGCGCATCCCGCGGTGGCCGAGGCGGGCGTCGTCGGCGTCGAGCACCATCGCACGGGTGAGGCGGTGAAGGCCTACGTCGTCCGGCAGCCCGGTGCCGATGTCGACGAGGGCACGCTGATCGAGCACTGTCTCGACCATCTCGCCAGGTACAAGTGCCCGACGACGGTGGTGTTCGTCGAGGAACTGCCGCGCAGCGACACCGGCAAGCTGGTGCGTCGCCGTCTCGACGA
>JAHEKY010000009.1:16673-57111 GCA_024644465.1 Ilumatobacteraceae bacterium
GCACGCTGATCGAGCACTGTCTCGACCATCTCGCCAGGTACAAGTGCCCGACGACGGTGGTGTTCGTCGAGGAACTGCCGCGCAGCGACACCGGCAAGCTGGTGCGTCGCCGTCTCGACGACGAACCTGACCCCACCTGACCGACGTCGCAGACATCCTGGCGACCGGCTTTGTGAAATCGTGCACAACCGATCTAGCGTGGACGTCGCATGGCCAGCCAGCGATCACGACGCCGGATACCGGAGGCGACCGTCGCTCGTCTCCCGGTGTACCTCCGCATCCTCGGAGAGCAGTTCGACGAAGGCGTCACCGGCATGTCGTCCGATCAGCTCGCAGAGTTCGCCGGGGTCAACGCCGCCAAGGTTCGCAAGGACCTCAGCTATCTCGGCAGCTACGGCACCCGCGGCGTCGGCTACGACGTCGAGTTCCTCGTCTACCAGATCCGGCGCGAGCTCGGCCTGACCCACGACTGGCCGGTCGTGATCGTCGGCGCCGGCAACCTCGGCCAGGCGCTCGCCGGCTACAACGGCTTCGGCGACCGCGGGTTCCCGGTCGGCGGGATCGTCGACGTCGACGAGGCGAAGGTCGGCTCGGTCGTCGGCGGTGTCCGCGTGCGCCACCTCTCCGAGCTCAAGCAGGTCGTCCAGGGGCGGAACATCTCCATCGGGGTGATCGCAACGCCCGGCGCGGCCGCTCAGGACGCCGCCGATGCGCTCGTCGGCGCCGGCGTCACGAGCATCTTGAACTTCGCGCCGACGGTGATCAACGTGCCGCACGGCATCAGCGTCGGCAAGGTCGATCTGGCGGTCGAACTGCAGATCCTCGCCTATCACGAACAGCGCCGTTCGAACGCCGCGCAAGGTTCTCCATTGGTTTCGGTTCCGGGAGAACCGCGTCGGGGCGCAAGCGCCTAGGGTTGGGGGGAGCATGTCGATACTCGTCATTGGTGTGAACCATCGCAGCAGCCCGCTGGCGCTGCTGGAACGCCTGACGCTCGCGCCCGCGGACCTCGGCAAGGCGGTGGCCGGGCTCGCCGTCAAGGACAACATCCGCGAAGCGGTCGTACTGTCGACGTGCAACCGCACCGAGGTCTACGTCATCACCGAGTTGTTCCACGGCGCGTACGGCGACGTGCGTGACTTCCTGTGCGAAGTCGGCGATCTGTCGGTCGACGAGTTGACGCCGCACCTGTACAGCCAACACGACTCGGCCGCCGTCACCCACCTGTTCGAAGTCGCGGCCGGCCTCGACTCCGCCGTGCTCGGCGAGAGCGAGATCCTCGGGCAGGTGCGCGCCGCGTGGGTCACCGCCCACCAGGAGGGCGCGGCCCGGTCCGAGCTGAACCTGCTGTTCCGCTGCGCCGTCGCCACGGGCAAGCGGGCGCGCAGCGAAACCGCGATCGGCCGCGGCACCGCCTCGATCAGTCACGCCGCCGTCGAGATGGTCACCGAGGTCGTCGGCGACCTGAGCGGCAAGCGGGTGCTCGTCGTCGGCGCGGGCTCGATGGGCGAGGGCGTCACCGTCGCGCTGCGCCGGGCCGGGGGCGCCGAGATCCTCGTCGCCAACCGAACACCCGAGCGGGGCACGACCCTCGCCGAGCGTGTCGGAGGCGTCGCAGTCGGGTTCGACCGGCTCGCCGATGCGGTCGCCGCCGCGGACGTGATCGTCGCCAGCACCGGCGCCGGCACGCCGGTCATCACGACCGAACTGATGGCCGACGTCCGCCCGCTCACCAAGCCGCTGCACATCGTCGACATCGCGATGCCGCGCGACGTCGAGGTCGGTGTGGCCGATCTCGACAACGTGTCCGTGCTCGACCTCGACGACCTGCGCGACTGGGCGGATCGTGGCCTCGCCCACCGGGCGACCGAGGCCGCCCGGGTCCGCGAGATCGTGGGCGAGGAAGTCGAGCACTTCACCATCGAGGCGACCGCTCGCCAGGCCGCCCCGCTCGTTGCGTCGATGCGCGAGGCTGCCGAGCGCGTCCGGACCGGCGAACTCGACCGGTTCATGGCCCGCCTCGGGCACCTCGGCGACGCCGAACGCGACGCCGTCGAATCCCTGACCCGGGCGATCGTCGCGAAGCTGCTGCACGAGCCCTCGGTCCGGCTGAAGTCGGAAGCCGGCACGCCGCAGGGTGAACGCAACGCGGCCGCCGTGCGCGACCTCTTCGGCCTGAGCTGACCCCGCGGCATGCCCGCCCCACTGCGCATCGCCACCCGTGGCTCTCGACAGGCGATGGCCCAGTCGACCGCCGTCGCACGAGCGCTCTCGGCAGCGACCGGCCGTGGCGTCGAACTCGTCGAAGTGGCCACGACCGGTGACCTGCGCGCCGACGTCCCGCTCCACTCGATGGGTGGCATCGGGGTGTTCGTCAAGGAAGTGCAGCGCGCCGTGCTCGACGGGCGCGCCGACCTCGCCGCGCACTCCGCCAAGGACCTCCCGTCCGCGCCGGCGGAGGGGTTGACGATCGCGGCGTTCTGTGCACGCCGTGACCCGCGTGATGCGCTGATCGGCGCGACGCTGGCCGACCTCGCCGACGGTGCGACGGTGGCATCCGGCTCGGTGCGCCGGCGCGCGCAGCTCGCCCGCGTCCGCCCCGACCTGCACTTCGCCGAACTGCGCGGCAACATCGACACGCGGTTGTCGAAGATTCCCGCCGGGGGCGCCATCGTGATGGCGGTCGCTGCGCTGCAGATCCTCGACATGACGGACCGCATCACCGAGGTGCTCCCGCTCGACCAGTTCGTCCCGGCCGTCGGGCAGGGCTGCGTCGCGATCGAGTGCCGGTCCGACGACACCGCCACGCGCGACGCCCTCGCCGCGATCGACGATCCGGCCACCCGACACGCGGTCGAGGTGGAGCGTGCCTTTCTCGCCGAACTCGGATCAGGTTGTTCGCTTCCCGTCGGCGGTCACGTCACGGCCGACCGGCTGTACACGTTCCTCGCTGACCCAGACGCCGGTGTGTCGATCGGCGACGAGATCGAGCTGGGCGGTGGTGCCGCCGACCTGGAGGTCGCGGCTGCGGCGGCGCGCTCGGCACGGAGCGCGCTGGCGTGACATCGCACGCCGGCGTCGGCGACGGCTCGCCGCCCCGCCCGAGCGTGATCGTCACGCGCGAGCGGCCCGGTGAACTCGGTGCGCTCCTGACCGAGTACGGCGCCGACGTCGTGCACGTCCCGTTGATCCGGGTTGTCGAGCCGGATGACGGAGGCGCCGCGCTGCGCGACGCACTGCGACGGCTCGACCGGTACGACTGGCTCGTCGTCACGTCGGCCGCCGGGGCGGAGCGCGTCGGTGCAGCCGCCCGGCAACACGGTGGCGTGAAGCTCGCCGCGGTCGGCACCGCAACCGGCCGCGTCCTCGAAGAGCTGGCGGGGCGCCCCGTCGACATCACCCCGGCCCGTCAGGTCGCCACGGAACTGGCCCGTGAGCTGGTCCGCGCGACGGGCCTCCCGCCGGCGCGCATCCTCGTCGCCCAGGCCGATCGGGCCGCCCCGACGCTGACCGACGCCCTGCTCGACGCGGGCCACGACGTGCACCCGGTCACCGCGTATGCGACCCGACTCGTCGAGCCGGACCCGGCGCGGATCGACGGCGCCGACGCGCTCCTGCTGGCGAGTGGATCGGCCGCCCGGAGCTGGGTCGACGCGTTCGGCCCCGTGGGCCCGCCCGTGATTGTCGCGATCGGTCCGACGACCAGCGCCGTTGCGGAAGAACTCGGCCTCAAGATCACCGCCGTCGCGGCCGATCATTCAATCGGAGGGCTTGTCGCCGAACTCGCGCGGCACGTTCCCCGATTGAGACGACATGGGTGAGGGTGCCATGATGGTGATCCCCCTGCTCATGGCACTGACATCCGCCGACTGAGACGACAAGTGAGGAGCGACGTGGCTGCACGACGCGGAAGCCGGACACTGGCTTCGGCATCTGCAACGGTACTCGGCGCAGGGTTGATCCTGAGCGCGAGCGCAACGGGTGTCTCCGCGCGCCCGGTCGTCGATCTGCAGACACCCGAGGCAGCACCGCCCGGAGCCACCGCATCCCCTGTGGGCGACGCACTCGGCTCCCATGCATCGATCTCCGGTGACGGCAAGTTCGTCGTCTACCAGGGGGTTCCCCCCGTGCCGCCCGGTGCGGAGGCCGACACGGAGGCCGGCGCGGAGGCCGACGGCGAAGCGACGCCGGGCGACCCGCGCACCACCACGGTCTACCTCAGCAACCGCGAGGACGGCACGACGGTCGAATTGTCACCGATCCCCGCAGGGCTGCGTCACGGCGACACGGTCCGGCCGGTGATCTCCGGTGACGGCTGCAGCGTCGTGGCGGTCACCGAGATGGCACTCGACGTGTTCCGCGACGACGACGGCGGTGAGCGGTGGGACGTCTACCGGTCGGTGCTGCCCCACTGCGGTGGTGCGATCGGCAACTGGGAACTCGTGTCGACGCGCAACGACGGGTTCGGTCTCGCCCGTGACGACGTCCGGCCCGACCAGTCGCCGGCCGTCTCACGCAGCGGCGCCGAGGTCGCGTACGTCCACCCGGACGACCGACTGTTCGACGCCCCCGGCGTGAACACGATCACGCTGGTCGACCTGACCGTGCCGGTCGCCGACCCGGCCCGGTCCGTCATCGTCACCGGGATGCCGATCGATCGTCCGAACACCACGTTCGTCCACGTCGGCATCGACCAACCGGCGATCTCCCACGACGCCCGCTACGTCGCGTACCGCTCGGACGCCGTGTCGTCGGAGGCCGTGCCGACCTGGGGCACCGGGCTCGTCGACGGCGAGCGGGCGACCCAGCAGGTCTTCGTGTGGGACCGCCAGGATGCCGACCCGTTCACCGCGGTGCGCCTCGTGTCGGCGCTTCCGTCCGGCGCGCCGAGCCGCGTCGGTGCCGGCGAGCCGGCGCTGTCACGCGACGGCCGTGTCGTGGCCTTCACGTCCGCCGACCCGAGCATCGTGGACGCGACGTTCCCGCAGTGCACCGACGAGTGCCCGACCCAGATCTACCGCTTGGATCGCGACCCCGACGACAACGGGATCTTCGACGAGGTCGGCTCGACGACGCTCGACCTCGTCAGTGCCGACCCGCACAGCGACGCGCTCGTCGCCGGCACCGGCGCGTCCTCACAGCCCGCGCTGAGCGCCGACGGCCAGTTGCTCGCGTTCATCTCGAAGGCGACGAACCTCCAGCTGATCCAGGCGCCCGGCGGCGGCGAGCCGAGCGACGGTGACGTGCTCGTCGCCGACACCGGGCGCGAGGGCCTGCGCCGGGTGACCGTGTCGTCCGACGGCGTCCGCCCGACGATCGGCGCGCACGCCCGTCCACAGCTCAGTGACACCGGCCGGATCACGGTGTTCGACACCCTCGCGGCGTCACAACTGCTCGACGAAGGGGCGCCAGCCGGCCGTCAGGTCGTCGCACTGTCGTCGCCGCCGCGCCTGTCGCTGGCCGACGCCGATGTCGGAACGACGCTCGTCGGCGTCGAGAGCGCCGGCTGGTTCGTCGGCCTCGTCAACGACGGCCCGTCCGGCTTCGAACCGGCCGAGGTCACGATCAGCGACTCCCGCTTCGTGCTCGACCCGGAGAACAGCACGTGCCTCGTCGGCACGCTCGTGCCGGCCGGCAGTCGATGCAACGTCGCGTTCACGTTCCGGCCGACGTCGTCGTCGGCGGTCAACGCGACGCTGACGGTCGCCGAGGCCGGCTTCGGCGCGGTGTCGGTGGCGTCGCAACTGTCCGGAACCGGCGGCGAACCCGCCCTGCAGATCTCTCCCGGCGGTGCCGACCTCGGCAGCGTCGACGTCGGCGAGACGGCGACCGAGTTCCTCTTCGACGTCAGCAACATCGGGTTCCTCCCCACCTCGATCGACCGCATCGTGATCGGCGGTGCCCATCCGGGCGACTTCGCGCTGAGCTCGAACAACTGCGACAACCGCCCGCTCAACCCCCGGGCGAGCTGTGCGGTCGGCATCCTCTTCACCCCGAGCGACAGCGGTCGGCGAACCGCACTCGTCGAAGTCTTCACGCCGCGGGGCCAGTCGACGTCGGTGATCCTCGCCGGCGACGGCCGGTTCGCCCCCGAGCTCGCGACGTTCACGTCCGAAGTGCAGGCCGGACGCGAATTCATCCTCGGTGGCGTCGACTATCCCGCGAACGAGGAGCTGACGATCGTCTTCGGTGACGGGCCGACCGACACGGTCAAGGTCACGACGGACGCGACGGGCGGGTTCGTCGCGATCGTGCCGGTGGCGTCGAACGAGCGTGGCGGTGCGCGTCAGATCGTCGTGCAGTCTCCCCGCGGCGTTGCGGCGACGGCACCGATCGAAGTGATCGAGGACAGCCAGCAGTACGTCGGCATGCCCGGCTTCGGCCTCGGCGGCTGACGACCCGGTCAGTCGGCGACGGGGCGGGTGAGGCCGCGGATGTTGATCGCGGTGGTGCAGGTCGACTTCGAGGACTCGGCCCCGACCGCGTCGCACCGCACCGCGAACGTCACGTTGTCGCCCGGTTGCAGCCGGATCGGCGTGATGTTCGGCTCGAACAGCTGCCCCCGGATGTTCGACAGCGACCACTGGAAGTAGGGCTCGCCGTTCACGAGCAACGTCCCGATACCGGCATCGTTCAGCGAATTCTCGACGCGTACGTCGGTCAGGTCGAACTCGTCGGTCTCCGGGATCGACAGCGTCGAGTCGGCGGTCTGCGTGAGCGGGGCATCGACGGCCAGCCGGTAGAACGTCGGCTCGCCCTCCTCGATCGGGGTGGTCTCGACCGGGACGTCCTCGGCGATCGTCGTGGTCGGCACCTGGTCCGGGTCGGCCGGCGCCAACTCGGCGATCCGCTCGTCGACGCGAAGATCCGCGGCGTCCCTGATCTCGGGGCGGACGACGCCGAACCATGCCGCGATCGCGGCGCCGACGAGTGCGGCCACCGCGGCCACTCTGCCGAGCACGGCCAGCGGAATCGTCGGCGGCTGGACGAGCGCGAGCGAGGCGATCGCCGGCTCGTGGCCCTGCTGTTCGGCTTCGACCTCGAACTCGAGCGTGCGCGTCGACCGGCGGAACAGACCGCGTTGGGCGCGCGCCTTGAGCCGCACGAGGTTCGCCGCGCCCGGCGCGACGCCGACGGCGGGTGGGTCGAACGACCCGTCGATCCGGTTCGACGGGTCGATCAGCCGGAGGCGGCAGCTGGCCAGACCGTTGCCGTGGTTCTCGACCATGAACTCGTAGTTGGCGCGGTGCCGGGCCCGCTGGATCGGCTGGAGCGTCACGATCCGCCGGTCGTCGAAGGGGTGCACCATCAGCACCATCTCGGCGACGACCGCGTCGTCGGGAGCGCCCTGGGGGATCACCCGCACCGCGATCACGTTCGGCCCGGCCGACGTCGTCGAGAGCTGCGGCGGCGTCACGCGGACGTCGACGACGTCCTGCGAGCCGCCGAACAGCGTGATGTTGCCCCGCTGGACCGTGGTCCAACTGGCGCTCAGACCCGCCGGGACGATCGTGTACGACTCCGTGGAGTCACCGAGGTTCTGGATCGACAGTGGCAGCACCTGTTGGACGCCGGGCCGGGCCTCGATCTCGTCGGTGGAAAACCAGGTCTGCACTGACACGGTGCGAAACGCTACCCCCTGGTGCTGCGTCCGGACTGGCATGGCGCGTGTCACCTCCATCGGTGAGCTGGGCCGCAGCGGCCGGCGACACGGGCCGGTCCGGGTCGTCTCAGTAGGCTCTGCTGACGTGCCGACCAATCGTCCCCGTCGCCTCCGCCGCACCGCTGCGCTGCGGGATCTGGTCGCCGAGACCCATCTCCGCGTCGACGATCTCGTCGCGCCGCTGTTCGTCCGCGAGGCGATCACGTCGCCGCAGCCGATCGAATCGTTGCACGGCGTCGTGCAACACACCAGGGAGTCGTTGCGCGCCGAGGTGGTCGGCCTCGCCGAGCTGGGCGTCAAGGCGGTCATCCTGTTCGGCGTTCCCGCCGAGAAGGACTCCATCGGCAGCGGCGCCGCCGATCCGCAGGGAATCGTGCAGCTCGCACTCGCCGATCTGCGCGTCGACGTCGGCGACGACATCGTCGTGATGTCCGACCTCTGCGTCGACGAGTACACCGACCACGGGCACTGCGGGGTCCTGGACGAGCACGGCAACGTCGACAACGACGCGACCGTCGAGCTGTACGCCCAGGCCGCGCTCGCCCAGGCCCGTGCGGGATCGCAGGTGATCGCGCCCAGCGGGATGATGGACGGCCAGGTCGCGGCGATTCGCGAAGCGCTCGATGGCGAGCGCTTCCACGACGTCGCGATTCTGGCGTACGCCGCGAAGTACGCGAGTGGGCTCTACGGCCCGTTCCGCGACGCGGTCGATGTCACGATCGTCGGCGGCGGCGATCGGAAGGGCTACCAGCAGGACCATCGCAACGCCCGCGAGGCGCAGCGCGAGATCGACCTCGACATCGCCGAAGGGGCGGACATGATCATGGTCAAGCCCGCGCTCGCGTACCTGGACGTGATCGCCGAGGCGGCAGCGAGGGTCGACCTGCCGGTCGCGGCGTACCACGTCAGCGGCGAGTACGCGATGATCCACGCGGCCGCCGAGCGGGGCTGGATCGACGGCGATGCGGTGGCGCTCGAACATCTCACCGCGATCAAGCGTGCCGGTGCGAACGTCATCCTCACCTACTTCACCCGCTGGTTCGCCGAATCCGGTGCCGAGTCGTAGCCGTGTCCGACACGACGACGGCTCGGCCGACACGAACGGACTGACATGTCGACACCCGAGACCATGATCCCTGCCTGTGGCCCAGGATGCGCCGCGGCGGGGTGCACGCCGACCGTGTGCGTCGGCGCCGGCGTTCCGTCGAACCACGAGCTGTTCGATCGATCGCGGCGAGCGATCCCCGGCGGAGTCAACTCCTCGATCCGCGCGTTCCGGGCCGTCGGCGGTGAGCCGTACGTGGTCGCTCGTGCGAGCGGTGCCACGATCACCGACGTCGAGGGCACGACGTACTACGACCTGGTCCAGAGCTACGGGGCGGTCATCCTCGGCCATGCCCACCCGGCGATCACCGCTGCCGTTTCCCGAGCGGCGGTCGACGGAACGTCGTACGGCGCGCCGACACCACGCGAGATGAAGCTCGCCGAGGCGATTCGCGAGCGGGTGCCGAGCTGCGATCTCGTGCGGCTGATGAACTCGGGGACCGAGGCGACGAGTACGGCGATTCGGCTCGCCCGGGGCGTCACCGGGCGGGATCGCATCGTGACGTTCGCCGGGAACTTCCACGGCGCGACCGACGCGCTGCTCGTCGCCGGTGGCAGTGGTGTCGCGACGCTCGGTCTGCCGGGAACGGCGGGCGTGCCGAACGCGGCGGTCGCCGAGACGATGGTCGCGCCGTACAACGCGGTCCCGGTGCTCGACGAGCTCGTCGCGGCCGTGATCGTCGAACCGGTCGCGGCGAACATGGGCGTCGTCGCCCCGCGGCCGGGGTTCCTCGAAGGCCTGCGCGCCGAGTGCGATCGCGTCGGTGCACTGTTGATCTTCGACGAGGTGATCACCGGATTCCGGCTCGGCACCGGTGGGGCGCAGGCCAAGTACGACGTGACGCCGGACATCACGTGCTTCGGCAAGGTGATCGGGGGCGGGCTGCCGATCGGCGGCGTCGGCGGTCGAGCCGACGTCATGGAGCACCTCTCGCCACTCGGGCCGGTGTTCCACGCCGGAACGCTGTCCGGCAACCCGCTGGCGACGGCGGCCGGCCTCGCGGCCCTCGACACCCTGACGCCCGACGTGTACATCGAGCTGATGGCACGGGCCCGACACCTCGCCGCCGGGCTGCGCGATGCCTGCGTGGCGGGCGGCTTCCGCGCCTCCTTCCCGGTCGTCGGGACGCTCGTCGGGATCGTCTGCGGCGACGACGCGGCGCCGGTGCACGACTTCGACGACGCGAAGCGGACCGACGAAGCGGCGTACGCGGCGTTCTTCCGGGCGATGCTGGCCGAAGGCGTGGCGATGGCGCCGGGCGCCTACGAGGCGATCTTCGTCGGCCTCGCGCACGACGACGCGGTGATCGACGCGATCACCGCTGCCGCCCACCGGGCTGCCGTCGCCGCTGCCTCGGGATGACCGTCGCATCGGTCGGCGCGTGCGCGGGGTGCCGTTCCGCCGGCTCGGCGCACCGCTACGTTGGCAGCCGTGAGGCAGCTGTTCACCTGGCGATTCGTCGCGGCCATCGCTGCGCTCGCCGGGCTGGCCCTGGCGCTCAACGTGGTCCTCGTCGACGACGACGAGCTGACCGCGGTGATCGAACCGGAGATCCCGGATCGGAGAATCGACCTGATCGCATCCGTGCAGTCCGCCCAGGTGTCGGAGGACTTTTCGATCGGGGCCGACGGGCTGACGACCGGCTACATCGACTTCGTGCTCGACGAACAGCGGGTGATGCGAGCGGCGCCGGGCACCGCCGGTGAGATGGCATGCGACCGCCTCGCCGTAGCCGACCAGTGCGTCGTCTTGGTCGACCTGCTCGGAGAGGCGGTGATCTGGTTCGCCGTGCTCCCGAAGGCCCCACGCGAGACCGTCGAGTTGCCACCGATCCTCGACCTCGAGGGCGGCTATGCGGTGTTCGAGAACGGCTGGCAGATTCCGTACCCGCCCGTCATCGAGCGGCGCTGTGACGGCGAGGACATCGTGAGCTTCAGCGACTTCCTCCGCCGGTTCGGTCCGGGCAGCACTTCGGTGGTCGACCTGGAGACGCAGCAGGTCGTCGAGGTCCGCTGTGCCGGTACCGGTGTGCAGGAGGAGGTGCCGGTCACGACGGTCGGACCGATCTTCGTTCCGGTCGGGCCACCGACGTCGGTGCCCGCCACGACGGTCCCCGGCTGAGCTGCACCACCCCGCCCAGCTCAGTCGAGCAGGGCGTGGGCCGCAGCCAGCCCGGAGTTGTGCGCACCCTCGACGCGGGGCCCGGCGAACGCATCACCTGCGACGACGATCCGTCCACCCCCGGTGACCCAGCAGGGATCCGGCCAGATCCTGCGGGGCATCGCCAGCCGCCACTTCTTCAGCTGGCTCTCGACGATCGTCGCCCCGCCGAGCCACTGTTCCGCAGCCGCCCGCAACGTGGCGAGCAGTGTCGCGTGGTCGTCGTCCCAGTGCGTCTCGCTCCACTCGGGCGTCGCGTGGAATGTCACGGCGGGTTCGCGGCTGATGCCCTTCGACGAGTTGTCCCCGATGAAGCCGAACACGTCGTCGGCATGCTGCACGCCACCGGACGGCGGCAGCGCGCTCGGTCGGTCGAGCCGGGCGAGCAACGCGACCGTGCGGTCGTAGTCGATGCGAAAGACGGTCTCGTCGAGTTCAGCGCCGGATTCGATCAGCAGCGCGAACGCCTGCGGCAGCGGACACGTCACGACGACGGCGTCGAACCGGTGCGTTGCGCCGTCGTCGATCACGACATCCCACCCCCCGTCCGATGCCGGGCGGATCGCGAAGACCATCGTCGAGCAGTTCACCCGCTGGCCGCGTGCGAGGTCCTTGGCGAGGCTGTTCATCCCCGCGGTGCCGACGTACCGCGGATGGCCGTCGTCCTGGCCGAAACCGTGGTTCCAGACACCGACGAGCCCGCGCTGCTCCCAGTCGGCGACCTGTGCGGCGAACGCCGGAGTGCGGACGGTGAAGAACTGCGCGCCGTGGTCGAGCGTCGCGGCGCCGATCCGCCGAGTCGCGAGCCGGCCACCGGGTGAGCGCCCCTTGTCGAACAGCGCAACCGTCGCCCCCGCGGAACTCAGCGCGCGCCCGGCGACCAGGCCGGCGAGCCCTGCCCCGACGATCGCGACGCGCACGCTTCAGCTCGCGGCGGCGTCCGGGGTGTCCTCGGCGGCCGTGTCCGCCAGGCGTTGCTGGTAGGACCGTTCGGCCCGTCCGAGGAAGTCGAGCAGGACGCGGTTGAACGTCGATGCGTGTTCGATCATCAGCCCGTGCGCGGCACCGCTGATCACGGTCAGCTCGGCGGTCGGGATCCGTTCCGCCAGCTCTTCGCTGTCGCCGCGCGGCGTCAGGATGTCCTGGTTGCCGACGACGACGAGGGTCGGCACGGTGATCGTCGCGACCTCCTCGGCGAGGGTCAGGTCGGCGTTCATGATCGCGTCGCACTGCGCGGCGAAGGCATGTCGCGGTCGGCCGAGCGCGAGCGGGCCGAGCCAGCCCATCGCGGGGAGGAGCCGGCGGAACGAGCGCGGCCCGATCATCCAGCGAGCCGCGTCCTTGCCCATCGAGCCGATGCCGCGTTCGAGCGCCGTGTCACGCCAGCTGGCCAGCAACTCCTCGCGCCACGGGTGGTTCCGGCCCGCGGTGCACGCCAGGGTCAGCGAGCGCATCCGCTCGGGATACTTGACCGCGATGATCTGGCTGATCGCACCGCCCATCGACGCGCCGACGATGTGCGCGTCGGCGACGCCGGCGTCGTCGAGCACGGTGATCGCGTCGTCGGCCATCTGCTCCAGCGTGTACTCACCGTGCGGCTTGTCGCTGCGGCCTGCACCGCGGTTGTCGAGTGCAATCGCGTTGTACCAGGGGGCGGTCGCGAGCCGTTGGAGGTCCCAGCCGTGCTTGTCGACGCCGAGGCCCTGGATGAACAGGATCGGCGGCCCGCCGGGGCGACCGGTGACCCGGTAGTGGACGCGGATGCCGTCGCTCGTGCGGACGTAGGTCACTCAGTTGCCGCCCATGCCGCTCAACGGCAGCCAGTCGAGCGGTGTGCCGGTGTTGATGTCGCCCATCTCGTCGAGCAGCAGGTGGATCTGGTCGCGGACGTCGTCGGCCAGCTCGAGCTCGGCGAGCGGGCCCCGGCGGCGGCGGCGGACCTTCGTCGCCGGGCCGATCTCGACGCGGGCGTGGCGACTGAACGGCGAGCTCGTCGTGGCGGCCGGGAACACCGGTGTCTTGGTGGCGATCGCGGCGCCGACGAGTGCATGGTCGACCTGGCCGACCGCGCGCGGCCCGCGGCCGGGCTTGGCCGCGGAGACGACGAGTTCGCCCGCCCGCAGCGCGCCTGCCACCTCGTCGGGATCGTCGAGCAGCCCGCCGAGGCGCTGCGCGAACGCGCCGAGCGCCCCGCCGTCCGGACGGCCGGCGAACCGCACCGGCCGGTCGACGGCGCGGCTGATCGCGAACGCCGCGAAGATCCGGGACGGCGTGAAGACATTGGCGTTGACGACGATCAGCGCACCGCTCGTGCGGGGCAGATGCTGTTCGCCGCCGGTCGTCACGTGCCAGCGCAGCTCGGAGAGCACCGTCCACACCCCGAACATCCCGGCGTCGCGGCCCCAGTCGTCGACCTGCCCGCTCGGGTCCTCGGTGAACCGTCGGATCACAGCGCTGGTGCCCGACACGGCGCCACCCGCGAGATGCGCGCCCTCCCGGACGGGGAACTGGATGACTCGGCCGAGCTTCGATGCCATCACGCCACCTGCACCTGCGCGGGCTGGCGGACGACACTCGGCCAGCGATACAGGTGATCGATCACCTCGGAGGTGGTCGTCTCGGCGGCGATCCCGAGCAACTCGCGCATCCGGCCGTTGTCCGCGAGCCGGCCGCGGGTCAGGACCTCGCCGACGTGTTCGGGAATCGGCGCGCCGGCGAGGTTCGTCAACTGGCGCACCAGCCACCACTGCGGCCCGACGAGCGGGATCGGGATGCGGCGACCGCGTCGGGCGGCGTGGAGCACGGTGATCGCGCCCGAGGCGGCCACGTTCACCGGCTCGGCGAGTTGCACCCGTGCCGCGGCCACGATCGCCCGCGCCGCGTCACGATCCTCGACCACGGTGAACGGCGGGTTGGTGAGCGCGTTGAACGGCACGGCGGGCAAGCGCAGCAACCGCCCGATCGGCGACGGGACGTGCGGCCCGACGACCGACGCCAGCCGGACTGCGCCGATCGTGACCCCGACCCGCTCGCCGACACTGCGAGCCGTCCGCTCGATGGCGGCGACCGTCTCGCCCCATTCGCTGGTCGGCCGCAGCGGCGCGCTCTCGTCGGGCCGGGTCAGTGATCCGTCGCCGCGCCCGTAGATCTCGATGCCGCTGCGCAGGACGATGCTGTCGAGGGCACGGCACTCGGCGGCGGCGCCGATCACCGACGTCGCGGCCTGGTCGGTGAGCGTTGCGGCGACCTTCGGCGCGGCGCGTGCGTTCGGCTCCCACACGCCGACGTGGACGAGCACGTGGGGGTTGAAGGCGGTGATCGTGTCGACGATGTGGTCGTGGTCGTCTGGATGAATCCGGTGAAAGGCCGTACGCTGCAGGCGGCGTCGGGGTGGATCGACATCGATGCCCGACAACGAACCGACCCACGGCTCGTCCTCCAGCAGGCTCGCGACGAGCGTGCCCAGTTCGCCGCCCACGCCGCTCACGAACACCCGCCGTCCTGCCATGCCCTTCCAATCTACCCAGACCCGTCGACGGATGATCGGATCGGTCGTGCGCGCCTGCGGCGCGGCCGCGTTCGGTGGCGGCATCCTCACGCATGCCGCTGGTGGTGGGTCGGTGCTGAGCCTCGGGCCGACCGTCCAGGGCGCGGCGCTCGCGATGCAACCCGCGGCTCGCCTGGCGTTCGACGGTCCCCTGCACTTCCCGGTCGACGTCACGGGCGGTGACCTCGTACTGCCGAACGGGTTCGGCGGTTCCAGCGGGGTCCACGGCTCCGGCGGACACAACGGCGTCGACATCGGCAACGGGTGCTCCGACGGCCGGGGTCGCCCGCTGCTGGCCTGCGTCGACGGGGTGCTCGCCGGTGAGCGCGTGCTCAGCTCCGCCGGTCGCGTCCGGATCCTCGCCGACGGTGTGGGGAACTTCTATCGATACCACCATCTCGACGCATACGAGCTATCGGTTCGGGTGGGAGACCGGGTGCGTCGTGGCGACGTCATCGGGTACATGGGTTCGTCCGGCAACACGAGTTGGCCGCACCTCCACTTCGAAGTGTGGATCGGCGCGCTGAGCACCCGTGAGGGCGGCGAGGTCGTCGACCCCATGCCGCGGCTTCCGCTGCCGATCGACGGCGTGACCGTCGGTCCGCCGAACTGCTGAAACCCGACGGTCGGGGCGCGTCGGCGGCGTGTCGCGGCGAACGGCCAGGGTGGGGCCAATATTACGGTTTGATGTCGATTCGGTTGCCGACTTGTCATACAATGCGGTCAAGCCCGCCCGCCGACCTGCCGAAAGAGTCATACCGGCCGCTCGCGGAAGCGGACCGGCCAACGAGCGACCCTGATGACCGAACCCACCACCATGTCCCGCCGCCGGATGCTTCGAGCGATGCTCGGTGCCGCCGTCGGCATCGTGGCGCTCGAGCGTGTCGCCGATGCGTTGCCGCCGGGCATCGTCACGCGGTCGGCCGGGGCCGACGTCGACGGCGAACTGCAACCTGCGGAGCGGATCCCCCCGACGACGACCACGACGACGGTCCCCCCGACCACGACGACCACGTTGCCACCGCCGCCGCCCGGGCAGATCGCGTTCCCGATCGACGCCCAGCCGGACTGCTGGATCTCGGACAACTTCGGCGACTGCCGGGGCTCGGGCTGCTCGCGCCTGCACGAAGGCCTCGACATCATGGGCTCGAAGGGTGCGGATCTCTACGCCGTGGCGACGGGCCGGCTCACGACGAAGTACGTCGCGACCCCGGGACGAACCTACGGTGCGGGCAACGGGTGGACGTTGTACGACGAGGAGAACGACGTCGTCTACAAGTACTTCC
The DNA here is from genome assembly GCA_024644465.1 of Ilumatobacteraceae bacterium. Lineage (GTDB taxonomy): Bacteria > Actinomycetota > Acidimicrobiia > Acidimicrobiales > Ilumatobacteraceae > Ilumatobacter_A. The sequence goes on from JAHEKY010000009.1 coordinate 32,435, forward strand.
ACATGGCGACGCACACGCCCGGGCTCGAGGAGGGCGACATCGTGCAGTTCGGCGATGTGATCGGCACGGTCGGCAACACGGGGACGTCGGGCGCCAACAGCGACACGAACTACCACCTCCACTTCGAGTACCGGCCCGGGAACGTGGCCAAAGACCCACGCCCGCTGCTCGTGCGGCCCGCCAACTGCACGTTCTACGGCTGATCAGTTGAAGCCGCGCGAATCCTGCTTCAGGGCGGTGTCGACGCTCAGCGCGCTCGCGACGATCAAGGTGTTGAGCGGTTCCGGCATCCGTTGGTGGATCTGCACGACGTAGTTGTCGGCGGTGGTGAACATCGTCTTCGCGAATCCCTCGAACGTCTTGGAGATCCTCGCCACCTCGACGCCGTTGGCGTCCTCGATGCGGAAGTTCCAGGCGCGCCAGTTCTCGCCTTTGATCGAGCCGAGCGTGCGGCCGCCCGATTCGAGGCCGAAGTTGATCTTGCCGACCATCTTCTGCTGGACGATGCGGCCGAGTTCCTGCCCGTTGGGGTCTTCGACGATGACCGTCGACTTGATCACCTTGCGCGGCCGGGTGAGCTGCATCAGGACCTGGCCGGCGGCGTCGGTGATCTGCAGCTTGTGCGTCATGAACTGGTCGAGTTGGCTGACGAGGCGCATCGCCTTCTTGACCGCCGATTGCCCGACCTGGTTGACCATCGCCAGTTGCTGACCGTCCTGGTCGAACACGCTGTACTGGTTGTTGAGTTCGATCAGCTTCGCCTTCTGGTTCACGACGAGCACTGGCTCGGTGAAGATCGTGCCACCGCCGCCCTCGACCTTGCCGGTCAGCCCGGCGCCGCGATAACCCTGGTCGGTCAGCTGCTCATGGATCTTGTCGGCGCGGCCCTCGTCGCCGACGGTCAGCGCCGAGTCGAGCCGGTCGAGACCCTTCGGCTTCGCGCCGGGGCTGACCGGGTCGGTGCTCTGGACGCCGCCGGTGCTGACGTGTTCGGTCCACGCGGTGCCGTCCCAGTAGCGCAGCTCGGCACGCTCGTTCGGGTCGGGATACCAGTTGGCGGGGGTTTCGCTCATGCGGCGAGATTACGCCACGCCTGCCCGCCGTACGGGCTCATCGGTGATCAGCGCAGGTTGTGCGCGTTCATGATCACTTCGCGTGCGAAGGGGTCGAGCTGGCGTCCCGACAGCCGCTCGGTGACCTGGATCGCCTGTGTCGGATCCTCGACGAGGCCGGCCCAGCGGATGTACCCGCCCATCACACCGACGATCCGGTCACTGACCTCCTCGGCGTGCACGAGCACCTTGAGGCCGTGGTTGAGCAGGTCGTGCAGCTCCGTGTACAGCGCGGTGAGGTAGGCGTCCAGATGCTCCTGGTTGAACGCCCGGTGGCGGTACGGGAGCTGGAGCTCGTCGTAGTTGTGGAGGTTGCTCGGCGCGGCGATGATCGAGATGACGCAGCCGAACCCGTTCTCCCGCAGCCAGATGATCTCTTCCTGGCGGCGGACCCGGCGGTGGCTGTCGCCGACGCCGCCCGGCCGCTCGCAGATCGCGAGCTTGTCCTTGAGAATCCACGTGAAGTTGCGTGGCGTGATGCCGAGGGCCCACTTCCCACGAAGGCGGGGCGGCATCAAACGGCCCTTCTGGAGCGGAAATCCGGCGAGATCGAGTTCATTACGGTCTGCGAGCCTACCGGCTCGGCGGCGGTGTCGAGTCACGCCGGAGGCGTTGACCCGTCCGGCGGACCGTGACGTTGCCGGCCAGTTCGCATCCGGCCGCGTTGCCCCGCGCGACGTCGAGCACCCGCTCGATCGCCGCGGCGTCCGGGGGGTAGCCGTCCGCCGCCAGCCAACTCCGCAGCGCACGGCGGCTGAGTGGCAGTGGCGCCGCTGCGAGCTGCTGTGCATCGGTCGGATCGAGCTCGGCGGCGAGCGCGTCGAGCAGCTCGTCGTCGTCCCGCAGCAGGTCGGCAGCCCGCGCGATCAGCGGTACGACATCGCGCTCGGCGATGGCGTCGGCGAGCGGCAGCAGCTCACGGCGGACGCGGTTGCGGCGGAATCGGCGGTCGGTGTTCGTCGGATCGGTCGCGACGTCGAGCCCGAGCAGGTCGCACAACCGGTGGGTCTCGAATCTGCGGAGGCGCAGGATCGGCTTGCACGCGCCCGGTGCCATCCCGCCGAGCCCGGTGGCGCCGCTGCCGCGCAACAGTGCCAGCAGCGTCGTCTCCGCCTGGTCGTCGGCGGTGTGGCCGGTGAGCGCCGCCGTGCCGAGGACGCGGCGGCGGATCGCCCGGGCGCGCGCCTCCAGGTTCGGCCCGTCGTCGAGTTCGACGCGCTCGCAGCGGAACGTTGCGCCGAGCCGGGCGGCGATCGTCGCCGCGATCTCGGCATCGGTGGCCGACGACGGGCGCAGGCCGTGGTCGACGTGGACGGCCGTGACGTCGCACCCGGCGGCGACTGCGAGCGCGACGAGCGCGGCCGAGTCCGGCCCACCGGACAGTGCACAGACGACGTGTTCGCCGGCGGGCGGGAACGTGCAGCGTTCGAGGAGGGCAGCGGTGAACGTGTCGAGCCGCTCGCCCTCGGGCGCGGTCGGCTCGGTCATTGCCGACCTACAGGTCGCTCTGGCGGCGACGCTTGCCGCCCGGGTACCGCTGCGACGACACGCTCTTCAGATACCCACCGATCAAGCTGATGGTCACGAGTATCCCCGCGCCGGTCAGAACGACGCCAATCCACCAATGCCAGATCTCGGCTGCGAGCATGGACGTGAGGTTACCCAGCAACGGTGGATGCCGACCGCATCGGTGACCGCATCGGTCGGTCGGCGCGGCCGGATGCGGCTCAGCCGAGGGGGCCGTCGCCGCCGAAGTCGGTGTCGAAGCACCGTTCGATCCGCGCGAGCAGGCCGGGGGGCATCTCGTTCTCCTGGCACTTCTGGTGGATCACGACTTTGAGTTCGGCATGGAAGTCGAATGCGCTGTGGCAATCGGGACAGCCGTCGAGGTGGTGGCGGATCCCCTCGCGGGCGTCGTCGGAGAGCTCGGCGTCGAGGAACAGGTCGAGCTCGCGCAGCGCCTCGTTGCAGTCGGGTCCGTCACATGCGTCCATCAGTCGTTCTCCTGCCCGGAGGCGGCGGTTGCCGAGTCCGTGCTGCCCGAACGGGCCAGCCCGCGTTCGAGTGCATACGAGTGCAACGCCTTCTGCATCGCCTTTCTTCCCCGATGCAGACGCGACATCACCGTGCCGATCGGAATCTCCAGCATCTCGGCGATCTCCTTGTACGCGAACCCCTCCACGTCGGCGAGCACGATCGGCAGCCGGAAGTTGTCCGGAAGGCTCTCGAGCGCCTGTTTGACCTCGTCGTCGGGGAGCATCTCCATCAGCGACTCCTCCGCAGAGCGCCCGATCGATGCGTCGGCGAGCGTGCCGATCCGCTTGTAGAGGTAGAGATCCTCGATGTCGCCGAGGTCGGATTCGTCGGGGCGCCGCTGCTTCGCGCGGTACTTGTTGATGTAGGTGTTCGTGAGGATGCGGAACAGCCAGGCCCGCAGGTTCGTTCCCTCGGTGAACGTGTGGAAGCTGCGGAAGCCCTTGAGGTACGTCTCCTGGACGAGGTCTTCCGCGTCGGCGCGGTTGCGGGTCATCCGCATCGCGGCCGAGTAGAGCTGTGGCGCGTACTCCATCGCCTGCTCTGCGAACACTGCCTGGTCGGCCATTGCGGCGGACCCTACTTGACGTCGGTCAGGCTGACGATTCGCCGGCGGTGGCCCCGTTGCCGTTGTCGGCATCGTCGTGCAGCGTCGCGACGACGTCGTCGATCGCCCTGATCAGGCGGTCCATCAGGTCGGCGAGCTGGGCCCGCTCGTCGGGTTCGAACGAGCCGATGATCTGGCCGATCGCGATCTCACGGCGACGGGCGACCGCGGCGTGCCGGCGCCGGCCGGTCGCGGTGGCGCGGACCATCACGACCCGGCCGTCCTCGGGTGAGGCGTACCGTTCCGCGAGGCCGTCCTTGACGATCCGCTGCACCGCTCGGGTGGCCGACGACGGGTCGATGTGGAGGCGCTCGGCGATGCCCTTCATCGTGCGGTCGCGGCGCACGAGCAGGTCGAGGGCGTCCATCTGGCCCTGTTCGAGCGGATCGTTCTTGCCGAAGAAGTAGTCGCGCAAGGCTGCCGAACCGGCGCCGCGCCGGAGCTCGATCCACGCCCGGCCGATGCGCAGGGCGTGGTCGAGGTCGACCGGGTTGCGGAAGTCGAACGCGGTGCGCTCGACCGGTGGGCTGGACATCACTCTCGACCGTAGCCCCGCGATCGCCCGGATCACGTGACGGACGGCACAGACAACGTTGTGTCAGACACAACTTTGTCTCGGTCGTCGTCACGCTGGGTGCGGTTGCGCCGCCCGCACGCGAGGATGGGCCGGTGACGCAGGGCAGCGACGACGAGGTGCAGGATCCGGGGGCGCAGCTCGACCCGGCGAACCCGACGGCGCTGGAGGCGCTGAGCCCGCTCGCGACCTCGGAGGTCGACATCACGCCGGCGATGCGTCATCGGGAGGTGTACACGACGCGCGGGCTGCTGAGCGTCCTGTGGCACGAGCCGGCCGCCGACGCCGCGCCGGCGGCGATCGTGGCATGCGGCGGTGCGATGGGTGGCCTGCTCGGCCCGGGTCACGGCCTGTACCAGACGTGGGGCGAACGTTGGGCGGCAGCCGGGGTCCGCGTGCTCCGGGTCAGCTACCGGGAGCCGAACAACATCGACCTCTGCGCGCACGACCTCGCCTGTGGCGTCGAGTGGGCCCGCGACGCCGGCGCCGAACGTGTCGTGCTGATGGGGCACAGTTTCGGCGGTGCGGTTGCGATCCGTACCGCGGTCGTGATGGCGAGGACCGTCGTCGGCGTCGTCACGTTCGCGACGCAGTCCGCCGGGTGCGAGGTCGCCGGCGCGTTGGACGGCCGGCCGCTGCTGCTGTTCCACGGCGAGCGCGACGAGTTGCTGCCGCCCGAGTCGAGCCTGATCGTCCGGGAGATCGCCGGCGCCGGCGAGGTCGTGATGCTGCCGGGAGACGGCCACATGCTCGCCAAGAGCGACGACATCCTCACCGAGCGCCTCGACGAGTGGCTGCCACCGGTGCTGGGGCTGTGACGGAGGCGCGCGCTCAGGACACCGCTGGTGATCGCGAGCATCGATGAGCCGCGCCATCTCCCAACTGGCCGACGGGCCTCTTCTCGTCGCGATCATCGTGGCGGTCGTCATCGCGCTCGTCGGTGCCGCGGCGGGCGCCCGCCGGTTCGGCGTGTCGAGGAGCCGTCTGCTTCCGGTGTTGCTCGTGACGATGCCGATCTTCGCGGTCACGCTGTTCGACCGGCCGGGGACGCTGCGCGACGCGAGCGTCGCCGACGGATTGACGTGGTGGACGCGCGGCTGGGACGAGGTTCCTGACCTCGCCCGCGGCGACGCGGGCTGGAAGCTGAACGTGATCCTGTTCGTGCCTGCCGGTGCGGCATGGACGTGGCTCGTCCGTCGGCCGGGTTTGGTGGTGGCCGCAGCGGCCGTCGGGTCGTTCCTGATCGAGACGGTGCAGGCGGTCACCTATCTGGGCGCGCCCGATCCGGGTGACCTCGTCGCGAACGCGTCGGGTGCGGCGATCGGTGCGGCGCCGGTCGCGGTCTGGCTGCGACGGCGACACCCGGGCGAGACGCGCCCCGCCGATCGGCGGGTCGTCGCGGCGTCGATCATCGGTCTGGCGCTCGTCGTCGCGATCGGGGTCGGGTTCGTGCAGTCCCGCGCCAACGTCGCTCGCAACGAACTGCGAGCCGAGTTGGAGTCGGCCTTGGCGGGGATCACGATCGCTGACGTCGACGCGATGTTCGTCGCCTACGAGAGCGGCGGCAGCAACCCGTTCGAATCACTCGTGTCGGTGCGGCCCGACTGGTGGGTGCACGTCGGCGACGGCGTGCCGCTGACCGCTCGCTACCCGATCGAGTTCTTCGGCGCGCACCGCTGCGTCTTCGTCACGTTCTCGGACGGCCCGCCGGAATTTCGCAACGAGAAGGGCTCGGTCTGCACCCGCTTCCTCGGCAGCGGCCCCGTGCCGGACTGACCCGTTCGCCGGCGGCGTCACGCGCCCGTGACGATGATGCAGAACGGATTCCCCGCAGGATCCAGGAGGACGCGTTCGGTCTCCGACGTCTGAGTCGCCGCGAGTGTGGCCCCGGCGTCGATCGCATGTTGCACCGCAGCATCGAGGTCGTCAGTGGTGAAGTCCAGGTGGAGCAGCATCTGCTGGCGACCCCGCTCCGCCGGCCAGGTCGGGCGGACGGCCGCAGCGTCGCGTTGAAACGCGACCGCCGTGCCGCCGTCCGGGTGCCGGAGTGCGATCCAGTCCTGCTCGTCCATCAGCCGTGGCCAATCGAGCAGTCGCTCGTAGAAGGCGGCCAGACCGTCCGGGTCCGGCGTGTTGATCACCGTGCCTGCGAATCGAAGCGTCGTCGTCGCCATCCGGCCATCATGCCGCGCTCGACGGTGCCCGTGTCGCGCAGCCGCTGGTGTGGAGCCCAGAGTGGGAATCGAACCCACGACCTACGCATTACGAATGCGTTGCTCTACCGACTGAGCTATCTGGGCGCTCCGGCGATGTTATCGGCGCGACGCCGAATCGTCTTCGGGTGTCAGCGCGTGTCTGGCACCAGGATGGTCCCGCGCGTTCACGACGCGGTCAGGCGAGGGGATCTCGGCCGTCCCAGGTGCCGGTCGACGCGGAGGGCTCGAAGCGCGCGAACAGTTCCTCGCCGTACCAGTCGCCGGCCCTGGTCTCCTCGACCACCTGCCGGTGCCGGGGCATCGAGTACGCGAACGTGCGGACGGCGTCCGCGGACGACCACAGGCTGAACGTGCCGAGCCGTCCCACCGGCGCCTCACCGACGCCGACGACTGCCAGCAGACCGGCGGCGGTGTGCAGCTCTGCGTCGACTTCGCGCCCCGCCCGGCCGAACGCCCGCCACGACCGCGGCCGCACGTCGGCGCGGGTGACGACCGCGACCGGCCCGTCCGCTGCGCCCGGCTCGAGCCCGTCGAGCGGATCGACCCCCCGCCACGACCCATGGCCGCCGATGCCGCGCAGGCGGACGTGCCACGACTCCTCGGCGCGCTTCCACCGGCGGGGGATCGGGCTGGTTGCGAGGAAGTCGTCGAGGTCCGACTCGTCCCGCCACACGGCGAACAGCGCGGTGCGCCGGAGGTCGGCGCCGGGACCGGTCGTGTCGCCACGGCCGGTGCCGAGCAGGCGCCAGAACTCCAGGCCCGCAGTTCGGGCGAGGCGCGGCCGGTCGAATCCCAGTCGCGCCAGCGCGAGCGCGGCTCGCCCGCGGCGCTCGCGGACGAGGTGGAAGGATGCGATCCGGGCCATGGCTCGACCATGCTGTCAGCAATGAGCTCGTTCAGCACGACCGTCGGCGACGTGGTGCTCGTCGTCGTCGTCGGCTACCTGATCGGCTCGGTCCCGATCGCCAACCTCGTCGCCCGGCGACGCGGGGTCAGTGACCTCCGCGACGTCGGTGATCGCAATCCTGGGTTCTGGAACGCTCGCGAGACGCTGGGTGTGTCGGCGGCCGTACCGGTGTTCGTCGGCGACGTCGCGAAGGGTGTCGCGGCCGCCGCGGTCGGGCTGGCGATTGCCGACGGCGGCGTGTGGGGCATCCCGGTCGTGGCCACCGGGGCGGCGATGGCCGGTCACGCGTTCCCTGTCTTCGCCAGGTTCCGCGGTGGGCGCAGCGTCCTCACGTTCGTCGGCGGCGCGGCGGTGTTCGCGCCGCTGGCGGTCTCGCTCTCGGTCGGCGTGCTGCTCGTCGTCTTCACCGTGACCTCGTCGTTCGCAATCGCCGCTCGCTTCGGGATGGTGGCGTTGCCGTTCGTGCAGCTCGTCGTCGACGGTCCGCACCGCACGGCCGCGACCGGCGCGCTGATGACGTTCATCGGCCTCCGCTTCGCGCAGGCAGCCCTCGGTGTAACACGCGGTCAGGGGTAGGTGCGGCCGCGCCACACCTGGGCGGACCCGCGGCGGATGCCGAGCGCGATCGCCGCGGCCGCCGACGGATCGGCGAGTGGGCTCGCCCAGTAGGCCCCGTCGGTCTGCGTGTACGCGGACCGGGTGCCGACGAGCGTGCCGAGACGAGCGGCGAGCAACACGACGTCGAGCACGTCGCCGCGCCGCAGCACCAGCCGCGGCAGCGGGAGCGTCTGCGCGAGCACGACGACGGCGAGATCGAGCAACTGCCGGCGGCGCGCCTCGACGCCCGGGAGGGCGAGGGAGCGGCCCCAACCGGTCCATGTGTCCTCGACCGACTCGAACATCCGCACCGTCAGCAGCTCGTTCGCGTCGAGAAACGCAACCGCGCCGCCGTCCGCCGCGATTCGGCGCGCCAGTGCGACGTCCTCGACGACCTCGCCCCGAACGACCTCCATCCCGCCCCGGTCGAGGAACCGGTCCCGATGGAGCGCCATGCACTGCCCGTTCGCCATCAACCGGTCGGGTCGCCCGGCGACCCCCGGTGGGCCGAACCGGTAGACGAGTGTCGTCAACATCGCCGCGTGCAGCCAGCGGGCCGGAGGGGTCGGGCAGTCGAACCGGCCACCGACCGTCAGCAGATCGAGCCGTTCACCGATCGCTCTGGCAACGAGCGCGGTCGGCAGGCGGGGGTCCGGTCGCGTGTCGGCATCCAGCGTCACGATCCACTCCGAGGTCGCCGCCTCGATTCCCTGCTGCAGCGCCCACGCCTTGCCGGCCCAGCCGACGGGCAGTTCGGCTCCGCTGACGACCCGCGCGCCCGCGTCTCGCGCCAGCTCGGCGGTGCCATCGCTCGATCGGTCGTCGACGAGGACCACCTCGGCGACGCCGGGTGCGCCGACGATCGCGTCGAGCAGTGGGCCGATCCGCTCGCGCTCGTCACGCGCCGGGATCACCACCGAGATCGGATGCGGTGGCGTCACGGTCGGCCGGACGGGAGGCGCCGACCGCGCTGCCCGGGCGAGGCGCGTCAGCGCGACACCCGCCGCGGCGAGTCGCCCGGCGAACAAGGCGGCGTGCGCCCCGCGGCGCAGCGCACTCATCAGGCGAAGTCCTGGTCGATCATCTCCGCGACGATCGCGGCGCTCGTCGCCACGAGTGGCAAACCGCCGCCCGGGTGGCTCGAGCCGCCGACCAGGTACAGCCCCGCGCGAGCACCCCGGTTCGCGGGGCGGGCGAACGCCGCGCGCATGCCGTTCGAGGACGTCCCGTAGATCGCACCTCCGGGCGATCGGTAGAGCCGCTCGATGTCGGCGGGCGCCATCCGGGCGGCGAACGTCATCCGCTCGCGCAGGTCGACGCCGTGCTCGGCGAGCCGTGCGAGGACGACGTCGCGATACCGCTCGGTGTCGACGTCGACGTCCGGCGGGGTGTTGACGAGCAGGAACCAGTTCTCGTCGCCGTCGGGCGCCTGGCTCTGGTCGGTCACTGCCGAGACACAGCCGTAGATCGTCGGGTCGTCCGCGAGTTGGCCGGCGTCGAGCGCCCGGAACTCCTGGTAGTAGTCGTCGGAGAACCAGACGTTGTGGTGCCCGATGCCGGGTGTCGTACCGCGTGCGCCCACGCACAGAACGAACCCGCTCGTCGACCGGTCGGCCCGACGCACCCGGCGCAGTGCACGATCGTCCGGCAGCAGGTCGGCGTAGAGATGCTCGGCGTCGACGTTCGCGATCACGATGTCAGCGTCGACGATCTCGCCGTCGGCGAGCTGGATCCCGCTGACCGAGCGCGCGTCCGCCGCGACGTCGACCACCTCCGTCGACGTGCGGACCTCGACGCCGAGTTCGATCGCCACCCGCTCGAACGCATCACGCAGCGTGCCGAGACCGCCCATCGGGTACCAGCAGCCGTACTCGGCCTCGACGTGCGGGATGCACGCCATCGTCGCCGGCACGTGTCGCGGCGACGACCCGGAGTAGGTGGCATATCGGCCCACCCATTGGCGGAGGTGGTCGTCGTCGAACGTTTCGCGAGCCGCGTCGTTCAGCGTGCGCAGTGCGTCGATGCGCAGCAGGTCGCGCGGCGAGTTCATCCGGCGCAGCACGGTGAGCGGGCCGGTCATCGGCCCGGCGAAGAACGTGCGCTGCGCGACCTTCCAGATCTCGCCGCCGTGCGCGTCGAACGCGCGCCACGCCGACCCGGCGCCGGGCCGGAACGCCTCGAACGCGGCCGCGGTTGCGTCGTTGTCGTCGTGAACCGTCAGGGTGGCACCGTCTCGCCAGAAGTAACGGAACTGCGGGTCGAGGCGGACGAGGTCGACTTGCTCGGCGAGCGCCGTGCCCGCGAGGCGGAACACGTCGTCGAAGACGTGCGGCAGCGTCAGCAGCGACGGCCCGATGTCGAACGTGAAGCCGTCGCGGGTGTACGTCGACAGCTTGCCGCCGACGCGGGCGTTGCGCTCGAAGATCGTGACGTCGTGGCCGGCGCTGCGGAGCCGGATCGCTGCCGCGAGCCCGCCGACCCCACCGCCGACGACCGCGATGCGGCGAGATGCGTTCATCGGCCCGTCACCGCTCGGGCGACGCCGACGGCGGCGAACGGAAGCATCGCCGCGCCGCCGACGGCCGCGACGAGCGGATCGCGGAAGTACCGCGCGAAGCCGAGTGTCTCCATCACGCCCATGTACGCATACGTCCCCACCAGCCGCCCGTCCGTCAAAGTTGTGTCTGACACAACTTTGACGGGCAGGAGGGTGTCGAGGGCGGTCATCACGGCGAGGCCGGTGGCGAACCAGCCGAGGAAGTTGGTGAGCGGGATGCCGCGGTAGACGCCGCGCCGGACCCACGCCCAGTAGCCCTCGCCGACCATCTGTGGGTCGAGGAACAGATCCCACGCGGTCAGCGCGGCCGACCCGAGCACCGCCCGCCGTGCCCGCGTCGACGACGACCCGAGTGCGGCGTGTGCGGTTTCGCGCGCCGGGAGCGCCATTGCGAACCAGGCGAGCGGCACGATCGCCGGCACGTGCGCAACCTGCGGCTGCAGCGCCCGTGTGTAGGCGTACCGCCCGAACGGGACGCCCGTCATCGTTCCGACCCGCTCGACGACGGTCGTCGCCGCGGCGACCGTGCCCGCGGCGACCGCCGTGCGCCGGGCCCCCCAGCGGCGCACTGCGTTCGCGGTCGTCGTGGCGAACAGCCCGGTGACGACCACGGTCGACAGCACGCGGCGGCCCGCCCCGCGCTGCGGCAGCAACGGCGTCGCGATCATGCCGGCGACCGTGGCGAGGCCGGCAACGGCTGCGACGCGGTCCGCTGAGCCGATGCGGGCCATCAGCGAATCAGCGAGGCGACCATCGTCGCCTTCTCCCGCGTCGAGACGGTCGCCCGCGACCGGAACACGTCGTAGTCCTGCTCCTCGATCTTGTCGAGGATCCGGCCGTACAGCGTGTGCGCGGCCCGCACACACTTCGCGGAGCGAGCCGGCAACATCGCGATGCCGACATCGGCCGACCGGTAGAGGGACCGGCACCGGTCGATCTCGAACCGCATCAGCGCGACGAACTCCGGCGACACCGCGCGAGCGGTCAGGTCGACGCCGAACTCGCGGCTGTCCTCGAGCGGGATGTACTGGCGGCCGCGATCGAGGTCTTCGTCGATGTCGCGCAGGAAGTTCGTCAGCTGGAACGCGTTGCCGAGGTCGCGGGCGTGGGGCAGTGCGACGTCGTAGTCGGAGGGCTCCAGGATCGGCAGCATCATCTCGCCGATCACGGCGGCCGACCCGTCCATGTAGACGAGGAGGTCATCCCATGTGTCGTACGACTCGATGGTCAGGTCCATCGTCATCGACCGCAGGAACCGGTGGAACGCCTCGATGTCGATGTCGAACGCCCGCACCGTGTGGACGACCGCCTTGAGGATCGGGTCGTCGGAGCGGCCCGCCGCGAGGTCGTCGAAGAAGCGCTCGCCGAAGTCGCGCAGGGCCGCGGCCCGCACGTCGGTCGGCACGTCGCGACCGCCCTGCGCGGGGATCTCGTCGACGATGTCGTCGGCGTACCGTGCGAACGCGTACAGCGCATGCACGTGGTGGCGCTTGATCGCCGGCAGCACCTTCGTCGACCAGTAGTAGGTCGTGCCGTGACGCTTGTTGAACTCCCGGCACAGCGCGTAGCTCTCGTCCAACGTCACGGGCCCCGTCGGCAGCAGTTGCGTCGTCGGCAGGGGCGGCGTGCGGCGGCGGAGAGGAAGTCGCATCACGGCCGAGCGTAGGGGGACATGGCGCTACATCTGGTGCCTGGCACCAGATGTGACGCCGTACTGCGCAACTCGCTCGGCGGCGAGCTTGCCGGACACGAGAACCATCGGCACGCCGACGCCCGGCAAGGTGGACGAGCCGGTGAACACGAGGCCCGGCACCTTCTTGGTGACGTTGTTCGGGCGGAACGGGCCGGTCTGGAAGAACGTGTGGGCGAGCGCGAACGGCGTACCCTGCTCCATGCCCATCCGTTCCCAGTCCTGCGGGTCGTAGACGCGCTCGACGACGACGTCGGTCGGATAGCCGAGCGCCGCCGTGCGGGCGCGGAGGTCGTCGGCGATGCGGTCGCGCTCGCGCGACCAGTCGATCGTGCCGCTGAGGTTCGGCGTCGGTTCGAGCACGTAGATGCTCGAGCACCCGTCCGGCGCGAGCGACCGGTCGTCGAGGCTGTGCAGCGTCACGAGGATCGAGGGGTCGGGCATCCGCACGCCGTCCTCGATCAGTGCCTTGAACGAACCGTCCCAGTCGGCACCGAAGTGGATGTTGTGGTGTGTCGCGTCCGCGGGTGGCAGCCCGTTCACCCCCGCGATCCACAGGAGACACGACGGCGAGTACTTGCCCTTCGCAGCAGCGCGCGGCATCTCGACGCCGTCGAGCAGTTCGCGGTACGCCACCGGCAGGTCGGGGTTGCACACCACGGCATCCGCCGCGAGCAGTTCGGCGCCCTCTGCGCCGCGCTCGCCCAATTGCACGCCCCGCACGGAGCCGTCGGCGAACCGCACGATCTGCGACACGGGCGTCTCGTAGCGGATCGTCACGCCGGCCGCCTCGACTGCCTCGGCGAGGCCGGCCGCCATCATGTGCATCCCACCCTCGGGCACGAACACACCCTCGACGGAATCCATGTACGTGATCACGGCGTACAGCGCGAGCGCCTCGTACGGGGCGAGGCCGGCGTACATCGACTGGAAGCTGAAGATCCGTTGCAGCCGCTCGTCGTCGAAGAACGACGCGACCTTCTTGCCGAGCTTGCCGAACCCACCGAGGCGGACGAGTTCGAGACCTGCCCGCCACGGCTTGACGAGGTCGAGCGGGGAGTCGAAGTTGGCGTCGATGAACGAGCCCATCTCGGCGCGGTACAACTTGGCGAGCCAGTCGCTGAACCGGCCGAATGCCTCGGCGTCCTTGTCGCCGGAGAAGCGTGCGATCTCCTCGGTCATCGCCTCGCGCCCGTGGCGGACGAACAGCGTCGAACCGTCGGCGTACACGGCGCGGTACATCGGGTCGACCGGCTTGATCGTGATGTGGTCGGCCATCGTCGCGCCACAGGCGGCGAACGCGCCCTCCAGCAGGTTCGGCATCGTCAGCACCGTCGGGCCGTTGTCGAGCCGGAAGCCGTGCTCGATCACCATCCCCGCCCGGCCGCCGGGCATCGTTGCGCGCTCGACGATCGTGACGGAATGGCCGGCACCGGCGAGATGCGCAGCTGCGGACAATCCACCGAGCCCGGCGCCGATGACGACGACGTTCATGGCGCCGGGGTCACGTGGCCCGCCGGCTGACGTAGATCGCCAGCTCGACGAGCTCGGTCTTGACGTGCTCGGTGATCGGTGCTGCGTCGAGCGACGCGACCGCCGTGTCGGTGAGCGTCGCGATGTGTGCTTCCAACTCGTCGAGGGCGCCGGTCTCGACGATGACGTCCTGCACCCGCCGCACGGCCGCGACGTCCATGTCCGGGTCACCGACGAGTTGCAGCACCTCGAGCTGCGCAGCGGTTGCTCGGCGCGTCGCACGGGCGAGCAGCGGCGTCGGCTTGCCCTCGATCAGGTCACCGCCGACCGGCTTGCCGGTGACCGCCTCGTCACCGAACGCACCCATCACGTCGTCGCGCATCTGGAACGCATCGCCGAGCGGCAGCCCGTAGTTGCTGAGGTGGGGGAGCAGTTCCGCGGTTCGCCCGGGCGCGGCGAGCGCAGCACCGAGATGCAGCGGCCGCTCGATCGTGTACTTGCCGGACTTGTACCGGCAGATCCGTTCGGCGGTCTCGACGTCACGGGTGCGTCGTACGCCGCCGAGGATGTCGAGGTACTGGCCGATGTTGAGCTCGATCCGCAGCTCGTTCCAGATCTGTGACGCCTCGGCCGACGCCTCCTCCAGCAACTGGTCGGCGTAGACGAACGCGAGGTCGCCGACCAGGATCGCGACACCTTCACCGAAGCGGCGCGACTCGCCGGCCCAACCGTCGCGTCCGTGCAACTCCGAGGCCACGGTGTGCGTCGTCGGTTGCCCGCGACGCGAGGTCGCGTCGTCCATCACGTCGTCGTGGAAGAGCGCGAAGGCGTGCATCAGCTCGAATGCCGCCCCGGCGTCGATGTCGATCTGGTCGTTCTCGCCGCCGCCGGCGCCGACGTAGCCCCAGTGGCAGAACGCGGGGCGCAGGCGCTTGCCGCCCGACAGCACGAGCCGGCGGATCTCGTCGATCGGATGGGCGAGCTCGTCGTCGAATTCGGCCCACCGCCGGCGCTCAGCTGCCAGGAACTCGTCCAACCTGACGTCGACGCGGGCCGCGAGCGCGCGCAGTGACGGAGGCGGTGAGCCGGACATGCTGCCCGAGGGTAGTGGTGCGCACTCGCGTCCGTCGCCGTGGATCAGCCGTCGAGTTCGGCCGTGACCTGTTCGATCTTGACCTGGGCGTTCGTGATCTTCTCACGACAGAGCGCGATCAGCTCGGCGGCGCGGGCCACCCGCTCGGCGAGGTGATCGACGTCGACGTCGGATCCCTCGAGTTCGCGGAGGATCTCGTCGAGCTCGCCGAGCGCGGCGGCATATCCGGGGGTGTCGGGCGGGTCGGCCATGATCAGTCCTTCTGGTCTGCGGTGTCGGGTGGGTCGAGGTGGGTCGTTGCCGGTGGTGCGGTGGTGCCGGCAGGGTGCGGCGCAGCAGGATGTGGCGCAGCGGGGTGCGGTGCGGCTGCGGTGCGGACGTCGTCGACCACGCTCGTGATCACGCCGTCGATCACCTGCGTCGTGAGCACGTCGGCCGCCCCGACGGCTTCGGCGGATCGTACGATCCCACCGTCGGCGGTGCGGGTGATCGTCCATCCGCGAGCGAGCTGCACTGCTGGGTCGACGGCGCCGAGCCGGGCGGCGAGGACGTCGAGCCGTCGCCCCGATTGCGCCAGCAGCTCGCCGGGACGCTCGACGAGGCGGACCGCGGCCCGCTCGACGTGCTCGGTCGAGCGACGCAGCGCGCTCGGGCCGCTGCGCGCCAACCGGTCGACGCGCATCCGGAGCCGCTCGTCGGACCGCTCGACGGCCGCATGCGTGCGGCGGGCGATCCGGTGTGCGGTGTCCGACAGCTCATTGCCGACCTCGGACAGCACGACGCCCGATCGCCGGCAGATCGCCGCGAAGTGCTGCTCGGCGTCGGCCGCGTATCGCTGCGCCCGCCCGATCAACTCACCGGCACACGCAGTCGGCGTCTTCAAGGCGGTGTGGGCGACCTCGTCGGCGACGCTGCGATCGACCTCGTGGCCGAGCCCGGTCAGAACCGGCACCGGCGACGTCGCGATCATCCGGGCGATCTTCTCGGAGTCGAAGACGGCCAGTTCGTTGCGCGCCCCGCCGCCCCGGATGACGACGATCGCGTCGAGGCCGCCGTGCAGCCCCAGCCCGGCGATCGCCGCAGTGACCATGTTCTCCGCAAGGTCACCCTGGACGCGGGTGTCGGCGACCGTCAGCCGGAATCCGATGCCACTGTGCTCGATCTCGTTGCGGAAGTCGTGCCACGCGGCGCTGCCGACCGACGTGACGACGCCGACGCGCAGCGGGATCGGCGACAGTGGCCGTCGTTTGTTCGTGTCGAGCAGGCCGTCGGCGACGAGGCGGCGCATGATCTCGTCGCGCGACTGGGCGATCGCGCCGATCGTGTACTTCGGGTCGAGGCTCGCCATCTTCAGCCCGAGCCGGCCGCCCTGCGCCCAGAAGTCGAGATGGCCGTGGATCCGCACCTTCATCCCGTTGCGCAGTTCGAGCCGGAACTTGCGCAGCATCGGCGCGAGACGTGCCTTGGTCGGCGCGAAGAGCTGCACGTTGATGACCGCCTTGTCGCCGTCGACGTCCTCGACGAGCGAGAAGTACGTGTGCGGCCCGCGCTGCTGGAGGCCGCTGATCTCGCCGCGCACCCAGACACCGTCGCGAAAGCTCCGTCGCAACGAGTCGTTGATCGCGCCCGCCAGCTCGCCGACGGTGTAGGTCGGGTCGGCGAAGTCGGCCGGGATCTCGTCGCCGAAGTCGAACGCGGGCTGGCTCACGCTGCTCGATTCAATCAGGCGCACGCCGTGTCACGGGCGCGTTCGGACCCGATCAGGCGCCGAGCCGGCGGATCGTGCCGTCGACCGGCGTCTCGTTGTCGTCGACGTCCTTGGGGAGCGCGAACAGCTCGCCGTCGACGGGCAGGTTCCGCTCCTGGCGGATGCCGTCGAGCTCGCGGAGCGGGCGCTCCAGCGCGCGGCGGCGGGTGCCGGCGAGTGCCTCGAACTCGCGCTCGACACCCTCGAACCGCTTCTTCACCTTGTCGACCTGCTCCGCGTACTTCGTCCACTGCGCGCCGAACTTCCCGATCAGCTGGAGGATCTCGTCGCTGGTCTGTTCGATCATGAAGTTGTCGAACGCCTGGCGGATGACGCCGACGAACGCGAACAGCGTCAGCGGCGAGCACATCACCACCTGCTGGCCCATCGCGTCGTCGAGCAGGTCGGGGTCGTGCTCGTGGATGAACCCGGTCAGCTGTTCGTTCGGGATGAACAGCAACACGTAGTCGACCGCCAACTGGTCGCCGACCTTGCCGTAGTCGCGCTTGGCGAGTTCCTTCACCCGCAGGCGGACGTCGCGCAGGAAGTTCTTGAGGTGGGTCTCGCGTTCGGCGTCCGTGCCCGCCTCGAGATAGCGCAGGTACGACGCCATCGGGAACTTGACGTCCATGTACAGCGCGTGGCCCTTCGGCATGTTGAACGTGTAGTCCGGGCGGCCCGACGCGCCGTCGATCTGGGCCTGCTTCGTGTAGTTGACGTTCTCGATGAAGCCGGCGAGCCGCAGCACGTCCTCGGCCATCCGCTCACCCCACTGGCCGCGCGCCTGTGGGTTCGACAGTGCGGCCCGCAGCGACTGCGTCGACTCGGCGAGCGTGCTCGCGACCTCGGCATGTGCCCGCAGCGACGTCTCGACCTGGCCGAACTTCTCCGCGTTCGTGCGCCCCAGCGCGCCGACCATCTCCGACAGCTTGCCCAGCTCGCTGCGCATCTCACTGTGGACCTGCTCGAGCCGTGTGTCGATGACGTCCTTCTTCGAGGCCAGGTCGGCGGTGGCGTGCTGCTGCACCTCGCGCGCGGCCGCCCCGAGTTGCTCGCGCTGCAGTACCGCGCTCTGCTGGAGGGCGGCGGCCACCGCTGCATCGCGCTCGGCGGACGCCAGGCCGCGGACCTCGGCGACTGCGGCCTCGACCGCCGCCGCGACCGACGACTGCAGCGACTCGCTCGACAGCGCCTGGTGCTGCAACTCGCCCTCCAGCCGCGACGCGTTGCGTAGGTCGGCCTGGCGCTGTGCGAACAAGTAGGCCGCGACGGCGGCGACCACGGCGAGCACGATGCCGAGGAAGATGACGACGATCAACATGGTGCCCATGATGCCCAGGGGGTGTCACACCGTTCGCGGACCCTGCTGCGAGACGATTCGGGACGCCGCCGTCGGGGCCGGATCGGGGGAGCGTTCGAGCGGCGGATCCGGCCGAGGATCACCGCCGTTACGCTGCCCGCGATGCCGTATCAGGAGCCCGAGTTCCTGCCCTGGGACGGGCGGCGGGTGCCGATCACCTTCGTCGGCGGATACCTCGGCGCCGGCAAGACCACCGCGATCAATGCGCTGCTCGCGGGCACCGATCGCCCGATCGCGGTGCTCGTCAACGACGTCGGCTCGGTCAACGTCGACGCGGCGATGATCCGCCGTCGCCACGGTGACACGATCGAGCTGACCGACGGGTGCGTGTGCTGCAGCTCCGTCGAGGGGTTCGGCGCGGCGTTCGACGCGCTGCGGGCCCGCCCGACACCGCCCGACCACGTCGTCGTCGAGTTGAGCGGTGTCGCAGAACCCGCCCGCGTCCTGCCGTGGGGGAACACCGCCGGCTTCCGGCTCGACGGGGTCGTCGTTGTCGTCGCGGCCGACCGCCTGGTCGAGGACGACGCATCGGAGACCGTCCGCACCGCGATCGAGCACCAGATCACCCAAGCCGACATCGTGCTCCTCACGAAGACCGATCTGCTCGACGCCGGGCAGGACGCGGCCGCCCGCGCGCGCCTCGCCGAGCTCGCCCCATGGACGCCGATCGTCGAATCGGTGGCTGCCGGGCCGGCCGGCGCCGGAACGCTGCTCGCGCTCGGCGGGCGACGTCCCGGCGGGGTGAGCGCGGTTCCGGCCCCGACGCTGTTCGACGCCCACGAGGTGCACGCCGTGTCCCTGCCAACGCCTCTGCGCAGCGCCGACGTCGCGGCCGCCGTGGATGCCGCACTCGCGGGCATCGACCGTGTCGTCCGCGCGAAGGGCGTCGTCGCACCGGTCGACGGGCCGCCCCTGCTGGTCCAGGTCGTCGGGTCCCGTCGCGAGATCAGCGCGTTGCCCGACCCCGAGGCGCAGCCACCGACACCGCTGACCGTGATCACGCTGCGCTCGTAGGATGCGCCGATGACCGTCCTCGTCGACACTCGCGTCGGGTCGTCCCACTGGGCCGCCGAGCTGCGATCCGCGTTGCCGGGTACGACGGTGGTGACGGCCGACGACGACGTCGACCCGTCCGCCGTCGAGTTCGTCGTGATGTGGCATGCCCCGGTCGAACGGTTGCGGTCGCTCCCGAACCTCCGCGCCGTGCTGCTGATCGGCGCGGGATTCGACCATCTCGACCTCGACGAGTTGCCGGACGTCCCACTCGTGCGCCTCGTCGACCCAGCGATGGCCGCTGACATCGCGCTGTACGTCCTCAGCTGGGTCGTCCACTTCCAGCGCGACTTCGACCGATGTGCGGCGGCGGCCCGCGACCGCGTGTGGGAGGACGACCTGCCGGCGCGGTTCCCGCGTGACTGGGTCGTCGGCGTGCTCGGCACCGGCTCGATCGGCACCGTCGTACTCGAGACCTGCGCGGCTCACGGCTTCGCGACGATCGGATGGTCGCGCTCGGCCCATGACCGGCCGCTGCACCGCTTCCTGCACGACGTCGACGTCGTCGTCGATCTCGTGCCGCTGTCGCCGGCGACGGATGGGTTGCTGGGACGCGAGGAGTTCGCGGCGCTGGGCGACGGCGTGTTGATCAACGTCGGGCGCGGCGGAACCGTCGACACCGATGCGCTGATCGAGGCACTCGACGGCGACCTGCGCGCCGCGGTGCTCGACGTGTTCGAGACCGAACCGCTGCCGCCCGGGTCGGAGCTGTGGCGACGACCCGACGTGATCATCACGCCCCACATCGCCGGTCGGTCGGACCCGGTGACCGGCGCACCGATCATCGCGGCGGACATCGAGCGGTTGCGGGCGGGAGGGACGCCCGCCAACGTCATTCGCCGACGGTGAAGCTGGCCCGCTGCCCGCGGGACAGGTGGTCGTCGACGTCGCAGATCACCTGGTACAGGCCGGGTGACGCGAACGTGACGGTGATCTCGCCGACTTCACCCGGCGCGAGCTGCTCCGTGCGGTCGACGAGTCGCGCATCGGTGTCGAGCAACTGGAGTTCGTGGATCAGCCCGCCGTCGTTGCGAACGACGAACCGGATCGTCTCCCCGGCCGTGATCGTCGTCGGGTCGCCGCTGAACGCGTACTCGGTGGCGACGATCTCGATCGTGCGCGTGTTCTCCGGCACGTCCGTCGTGGCCTCGTCGGCGGACCCGCACGCGGCGAGCCAGACGGTCAGCACGGACACGACGATCGCCAGCAGCCGGCGCGACGGCCCGGGCCGCGACGGGAACGGGGCCGCGTCGTGTTCGAGCCGGTACCGCGCCGTCGCCATCCGGCGGGACGGTAACGGACCGGCCGGAGTGGCGCAAGATCGGCACACAACCCGACGCCGCCACGGTCGGTGGGCGCAGACCGCGCAACGTGTCGAGATCCAGCTTTCGTCGAGGATCTCGACAACTTCCTCTCAAGGACGTCACCGCAGCACCCGAAGGCCTAACCATGAGGGCGAACGCGTGGAAGATCTATCTGCTGTTGGCGGTCGCCGTCGCGGCGACGTACTTCCTGGTCGAGACGACGAGCCTGTCGAAGCTGGTGCTCTACAACGGCATCGGTCTGTCGGCGGTGATCGCCGTGCTGATCGGGATCTGGCGGAACCAGCCGACCAACAAGAAGGCGTGGTTCCTGATCGCCGGTTCGCTCGCCTCGTTCCTCACCGCTGACATCGTCTACTACGTCCTCGAGATCATCCACGACGAGCCCCCATTCCCCTCCGTCGCCGACGTGTTCTACCTCGGCATGTACCCGGTGATGATCTTCGGCATGCTCAGCTTGCTGCGCACGGTCTCACCCGGTCGCGACATGGCCGGCCTGATCGACGCCGCCCTCGTCGCCGTCGCGACCTTCGCGGTGCTCGGCATCCTCGTGATGGACACGTACATCACCGACGCCAACGTGACCCTGATGGAACGCCTCATCTCGATCGCGTACCCGGTCATGGACGTCGCGCTCGTCGCAGTGGCCGCCAGGTTGATGGCCGCGGTGCACCTCAAGCAGTCGACGTTCGTGTTGATGACGATGGGCCTGTCGAGCCTGCTCGTCGCCGACACGCTGTACGGCGTGCTCGGCATCGCCGGAACGTTCACCACCGGTGGACCCGCCGACGCGTTCTGGCTCGGCTTCTACTGCCTGATCGCCGCCGGTGCACTGCACCCGTCGATGGGCGACAGCATCGAAGCCCGCGACTCCAACCTCGCGACGATCACCAAGCCGCGACTCGGGCTGCTGTTCCTCGTCGTGTTCGCCGTGCCGCTGATCGACCTGCTCTGGGGCGAGCCGTTCGACAAGTTGCTGACGACAGTCGCGTCGATGATCATGTTCAGCCTCGTGCTCGTCCGCCTGATGGGCCTGATGTCGGTCGTCCAGCACAAGGAGAAGCAGGCCCGTCACGACGCCCGTCACGACGCACTCACCGGCCTCGCCAACCGCGTCCTCTTCGGCGAGCGCGTCGAGAGCTTCGTCAACCAGCGCAAGGACGGCGTTGTCTCGGTGCTGTTCGTCGACCTCGACGACTTCAAGTTCATCAACGACAGCCTCGGCCACCACGTCGGTGACGAGCTGCTCGTCGCCGTCGCCGCCCGCCTGGAAGACTGCGTCCGCACCAACGACGTCGTCGCCCGCCTCAGCGGTGACGAGTTCGCCGTGCTGCTCGAGAGTGCGGTCGACCGTCAGGACGCCGTCGCCGTGGCCCAGCGCGTCCAGGACAGCCTCGAGGACCCCGTCATCATCGACGATCGCGAGATCATGATCTCGGCCAGCGTCGGCATCGCCGTCGAGCGGCGCTCGAACATCGAGCGGGCCGAGA
The DNA here is from genome assembly GCA_024644465.1 of Ilumatobacteraceae bacterium. Lineage (GTDB taxonomy): Bacteria > Actinomycetota > Acidimicrobiia > Acidimicrobiales > Ilumatobacteraceae > Ilumatobacter_A. Next base: position 54,267 of record JAHEKY010000009.1, read on the forward strand.
CGATCCTGCGGGCGGCCGACGTCGCGATGTACCGCGCCAAGAGCAAGGGCAAGGGCCGGTTCGAGTTCTTCGAGCAGGGCATGCACCTCGAGGCGATCGAACGGCTCGACCTCAAGACCGATCTCCAGGTCGCCCTCGAGCGCGGCCAGTTCGAGCTGAACTACCAGCCGATCGTCGACATGAACACCGAGAAGGTGCGCAGTGTCGAGGCACTGATCCGCTGGAACCATCCGACGCGCGGCTACGTCCTGCCCGACCGGTTCATCAACCTCGCCGAGCAGACCGGCCAGATCGTGCCGATCGGCCGCTGGGTGTTGCGCGAGGCCTGCAACCAGGTGATGCGCTGGCGCAAGGAGCACCCGGACACGGCACCGAAGGGTGTCGCCGTCAACCTGTCGGTGCGCCAGCTGCACGACCCGAAGTTGCTCGAGGACGTCGCCGACGCGCTTTCGGTGTCCGGTCTCGAACCCCAGGCGCTGACGCTGGAGATCACCGAGTCGATGCTGATCGAGGAGACCGACCGCGGCTCACGGGCGCTCGATCAGCTGAAGGCGATGAAGGTCAAGGTCGCGATCGACGACTTCGGCACCGGCTACTCGTCGCTGTCGTACCTCCGCCGCTTCCCGGTCGACACGATCAAGATCGACAAGTCGTTCGTCGCCGAGATGGAGACGTCGCCGACGTCGGTCGCCCTCGTCCGCGCCGTGATCGATCTGGCGCACAGCCTCGAGGTGGCCACGGTCGCCGAGGGCATCGAGACCGAGGACCAGAAGCTCCAGCTGAGCGGGCTCAACTGCACGTACGGTCAGGGCTACTACTTCTCACGGCCGATGTCGGCGGGCGCGATCGACGAGAAACTCGTCACCGCGGCGAAGAACGCGAAGGCCCGCCGCCATGCCCCCCTCGACGTCGAGATCCTCGACGGCCTCGAGGCGACCCGCGACGTCGTCCCGCAGCTCGGCAGCCTCCACTCCGAACTCGGTGTCCCGGTCATGGCCCGGACACGCTGGATGGAGACGTGGGCGTCGGTCTACGACGAATGGAGCCCGATGACCGTTCTCGTCCGCGAGCGGATGACGGGACGCGTCGAGGCAGCCGCACTGCTCGCCCATCGCGAGGACGGCCTCGGTGGCCACGACATCGTCGCGATGGGTCACGGCACCGTCGCCTGCACCCGCTTCCCCTCCCGCAGCGAGCGCGCCTCGAAGCTGCTGACCAAGGGCATCAAGGACCGCCTCAACCAGTTCGGCAAGTGGACGTTGCACTTCCAGCAGCTGCCCGAGGGCGACCCGGTCACGAAGCTGCTCGCGCAGCAGTTGTCGAACGCGGAGATGACCCCCGACCTCTGGGTGCCCCAGGTCATCTTCGACGACGAGTCCTCGCTCAACGACTTCCTCTCGCGCAACATGCGCCGCCAGATCAAGAAGGCCTGGAACCGGCTCGCAACGGACGGCCATCGCGTCGAGATGAAGATCGCCCGGTCGGAGTTCGAGATCATGGAGGTGCTCCCGCTGATCGAGAAGATCCACGTCGAGCGCGATCACGACACCGGACGGGAGAGCGATCTCGACGACCCGAAGGTGAACGAGCTCTGGCGTCGCCTCGTGCTCGCGCACGGTGCCTCGGGTCAGATCGAGATCTCGACGATGCTGATCGACGGCGAGATCGCCGGGTTCGTGATCGGCATCATCGACGACGACGCCTACCGCGTCTTCGACGGCCACTTCAAGAGCGAGTTCCACCGCTACTCGCCCGGCCGGATCATCGAGTCCGCTGTGCTCGAGCGGGCTGCCGTCGACGCCCGCTTCCAGGAGCTCGACTGGATGGCCGGCGTCGCTGCCGAGAAGATCCTGACGTCGAACCACAACGAGGGCCGGATGCAGCTCGTCGCGTCGTCGAAGGCGAACGCCAAGCCGGCGCCGAAGCCGATCCCCGACCATGCTCCGAACGGCGCCGACCGCGAGGTGGCCGACGACGCCACGGTCGCGCCGGACGCCGATCCCGCGGCGAAGCCGAAAGCGGGTCGTGGCAAGTCGACGAAGAAGGATTCGAGCGTGCTGCTCGGGAACAACTGATTCTCCGGCTGCCCGCCTGAGGCTCTCCTGATGTCCGCCCTCCTCGCGCTCGCCGCCGCCATCGGTTGGGGTTCCTCCGACTTCGCCGCCGGGTACGCCAGCCGCAAGTCGTCGGCGGTCTCGGTCGTCATCCTCACCCACTTCGCCGCGGCGATCGCGCTGCTGTGCGTCGCCCTCGACTTCGCGCCGGTGGGGACGATGATCGGCGATCTCGTCGCCGTCGTCGGCCCCGGCGACGCGCCGGACGCGATCCGGTGGGCCGCCCCGGGAATCGCCGGTTCGCCGACTGCGGCGGACATCGGCTGGGGCATCGCCGCGGGGCTCGGCGGCGGAGCGGGCGCGATGCTGCTGTTCCGCGGCCTCGGCAAGGGTTCGATGGCAGTCGTCGCACCGATCACCGCGACCGGCGCAGCCACGATCCCGGTCCTGTTCGGTCTGCTGACGGGTGACCCGGTCACCGCCGTCGGCATCGCCGGCATCGCACTCGCGCTCTTCGCGATCGTGCTCGTCTCCCTCGGTGGCGACGATCTGAACGTCGCCGACCTGACCGTTCCCGAGGCGTGGTCGAACCAGTTCCGACTCCCGCCACCGCATGCGCCGGACGCGCCGGCGCGGCCCCCCACGTTCCCGGCCCCGGGTGGACCGGCGCTCCACGGGCCGGGATCGCCGGCGTCCATGCCGGCCTCGGTCCCGCCGCCGCGCGCCCGTCCTGGCTCACAAGATGTTCCACTACAAATGCTGGTTCGCTATCGCCTAGGAATCTCAAAAAG
>JAHEKY010000155.1 GCA_024644465.1 Ilumatobacteraceae bacterium
CGACCCCGACCGGATGTTCACGCTGGTACGGAGCGCGTTCGGGCAGCGGCGCAAGATGCTCCGCAGGTCGCTCGCAGGCACGGTCAGCGCCGCGCAGTTCGAAGCGGCGGGCGTCGCACCGACGGCACGCCCGGAAGAGCTGGATGTCGATGCATGGTGCCGCCTGACCGAGGCGCTCGATGGCTGACCGCGACGCAGCGACCCTGCGCGCCCACGCGAAGCTGACGATCTCGCTGCGGCTGACCGGCGTGCGCGACGACGGGTTCCACCTGCTCGACGCGGAGATGGTCAGCCTCGACCTCCACGACATCGTGCAGATCGACCCGTGCGATCAGGGTTTGGTTATCTCGGGCCCGTTCGCCGCAGGCGTTCCGACCGACGACTCGAACATCGTCGCCGCCGCACTGCGGCTGGCCGGGCGGTCCGCCCGTGTGGAGATCGACAAGCGGATCCCGCACGGCGGCGGGCTGGGCGGTGGGTCCGCCGACGCGGCGGCCGTCCTGCACTGGGCCGGCCATCCGGCGACCGATCTCGGGCCGGTCGCGACAATCGGCGCAGACGTCCCGTTCTGCCTCGTCGGCGGCCGGGCCCGGGTGCGCGGCATCGGCGAGATCGTGGACCCCCTCCCCCACCGCGACCGGGTGTTCACGCTGTTGATCCCACCGCTCGGCGTCAGCACGCCGGCGGCCTACCGGGCGTGGGACGACCTCGGCGGGCCGACCGCCGACGGCCCCAACGACCTCGAACCCGCTGCACTCGTCGTCGAACCAGGACTGCACCGGTGGCGCGATTCGATCGGCGAACGGTGCGGACATCCGCCCACGCTCGCGGGAAGCGGTGCGACGTGGTTCATCGAGGGCGAACACCACGACGCCCTCGCCGACCTGGTCGACGAGGGCGCAACGGTGGTGGTGGCACGAACCGTGCCGGCGGAGATCGCGGCGAACCGCGCCGGCTGAGCCGGCGCCGCGGCGGAACTACTTGCGCCGCTGGTGGCGCGTGCGGCGCAGCATCTTCTTGTGCTTCTTCTTCCGCATGCGCTTCCGGCGCTTCTTGATCAACGAACCCATAAGGCTCGCCACGCTATCGCCGCCAGGCTGGTCCGCCACACGCCGGCGACGGTTCCGCCGGGAGCGGCCGGCGCCACCGGACACACCGTTGCCGACCGCCGGGGCATCACCGCCCGCTCCGGTCGGCGGCCGCGATCCAGGGATATGGTTGAGAGCGATCCTCTCCGGGGTCGTCTAACGGTAAGACAGCGGTTTTTGGTGTCGCGTATAGGGGTTCGATTCCTCTCCCCGGAACCATGAGCGTTTCTGCGATCGTCCTGGCCGCCGGCGAAGGCACCCGAATGCGTTCGAGTCGCCCGAAGCCGCTGCACCTCATCTGTGGGCGGGCGATGGTCGTCCACGTCATCTACGCCCTCGAGAAGCTCCACCCGGACCGCACCGCCGTCGTCGTCGGCCATGGCGCCGAGCGGGTCACGAAGAAGGTGCAGGAACGGGCGCCGTCCTGGGCGAACGTCGCGTTCGTCGAGCAGGCCGAGCAGAACGGCACCGGCGACGCTGCCGCGATCGGGATGACCGCGTTTCCGGGCGACGACTACGAGGAGGAGTCGACGATCGTCGTCCTCCCGGGCGACACGCCGCTGCTGCGCGCCGACTCGCTCGACGAACTCGTCGCGACGCACGTCGCCAACGGCAACGCGGCGACGATGTTGACGAGCGTGATGGACGACCCGACCGGCTACGGACGCGTGATCCGCAAGAAGGACGGCCAGGTGATGCGCATCGTCGAGCAGCGCGACGCATCTCCGGACGAACTCGACGTCCACGAGGTGTGCACCAGCATCTACGCGTTCCGGCGGGACCTGCTCGGGCCGGCGCTGCGCAAGCTGACCACCGACAACGCGCAGGGCGAGTACTACCTGACCGATGTGATCTCCGTCCTCGCCGAGATGGGCCACCGCATCGGGTGCGTCCAGGCCCCGGCGCAGGAGACCCAGGGCGTCAACGACCGCTGGCAACTCGCACTCGCGGAACGCGAACTGCGCAACCGGACCAACCGCCACTGGCTGCTCAACGGCGTCACGATGCTCGACCCGCGCCAGACCTTCATCGACGTCAACGTCAAGATCGGCCGCGACGTCACCCTCTACCCCGGCACGATGCTCCAGGGGTCGTCCGTGATCGGCAACGGCTGCGACATCGGCCCCGACACCCGCCTCGTCGACTGCGCGGTCGGCGAAGGCGCCACGGTCGAGCACACCGTGGGCCACGACGCCGAGATCGGCCCGTACGCGACGGTCGGGCCGTACGCCCATCTGCCCGCCGGCTCGTCGGTCCATTCTCACGCGACGACCGGCGCCTTCTACACTGCACCTGTCGGCTGAAATCGCCGGCACGGCATCAACCGCGGGGCCGCACGAACGACGCCACGCCGCATGACCCGGCTCGCCGGGGAGGACATCACCCATGGAAAAGGTCACGACCAAGCGCCTGGCGATCTACAGCGGGCGTACGCACCCGGACCTCGCCGCCGAGGTGGCCGCGCACCTCAACATCGGCCTCGGGCAGGACAACCTCGTCGAATTCGCGAACGGCGAGGTCCGATGCAGTTTCGGTGAGTCGGTCCGCGGCACCGACGTGTTCGTCATGCAGAGCCACTTCGGCGTCGGTGACCACTCGGTCAACGATTCGATCATGGAGCACCTGATCATGATCGACGCAGCGTCGCGGGCATCGGCCAAGCGGATCACGGCGGTCTGCCCGTTCTACGGGTACGCCCGCCAGGACCGCAAGGCGGCCGGGCGGGAGCCGATCACCGCCCGCCTGATCGCGGACATGTTCAAGGCGGCCGGTGCGAAGCGGATGATCTCGATCGATCTGCACTCCGGTCAGATCCAGGGGTTCTTCGACGGGCCGGTCGACCACCTCACGGCGATGCCGGTGCTGGAGCAGTACGTCAGGGAGCACGCGAGCGAGCCGGTGATCGTCTCGCCCGACGCAGGCCGGATCAAGGTCGCCGAACGGATGGCGCAGCACCTCGTCGACTGCGGCGCTGACCTCGCGTTCATCTACAAGCGCCGGCCGAAGGGCAGCACCAACGTGGCCGAGGCCGCTGAGGTGATGGGCGACGTCGAAGGCCGGACGTGCGTGCTGACCGACGACATGATCGACACCGGTGGCACGATCGTGGCTGCTGCTGAACTGCTGATGGAGCGGGGGGCGAAGGAGGTGTGGGCGATGGCGACCCACGGCGTCCTGTCGGGCCCCGCCGTCGATCGGCTCAAGAACAGCAAGATCGAGCGCATCGTGCTGACGAACACGCTGCCGCTCCCGCCGGAGAAGCAGCTCCCGAACATCGAAGTGCTCTCGATCGCGCCGTTGATCGCCGAAGCGCTCGGCGCCGTGTTCGACGACACGAGCGTGAGCGTGATCTTCCACGGCGAGAACCTGTCCTGACGACCGCTCCGGGAGCATCGCCTCCGGAGCCTCGGATCACCTCGCTCGTCAGCGTCCGACGGTGTGCGGATGCGGGGCGGTGGCGGTAGCGTTGTCTGCTGCTGTATCGACCTGTGGTCTGCGCCGCGACGCAGTGCCAACCCACGATTCTGGAAGACGATCACCATGTCTGAGACCGTTCTCATCGCCGAAGCCGGCCGCCCGACCGGGAGTGCGGACGCGCGCCGGCTGCGCGCCACCGACCGCATCCCCGGCGTCGTCTACGGCCTCGGCATGGCCCCGATCACGCTGTCGGTCGACCGTCGCGACCTGCGCGTCGCGCTGTCGGGAACCGCCGGCATGAACACGATCCTCGACCTCACGGTGGGCGGCGACGTCTACCCCTCACTCGTCAAGGACATCCAGCGTCACCCTGTCCGGCGCAACGTCGAGCACATCGACTTCATCCAGGTCGACCTCAACGCACAGGTCACCGTCGCCGTGCCCGTCCGCCTCGTGGGCGAGGCGAAGGAGGTCGAAGCGAACGGCGGACTCGTCGACGTCGCGATGACCGAGTTCGAGGTGACGACGACCCCGCGCAGCATCCCCGACGAGATCGTCGTCGACGTCAGCGAGATGGACATGGACTCGACGATCCGCGTCGCCGACATCACGCTGCCCGCCGGCGTCGTCGCGGTCGCCGACGACGACTACCCGGTCGTCACCGTGCTGACGATGCGCACCCCGGTGCTCGACGCCGAGGAAGAAGCAGCCGCGGAAGCAGCGGCAGCAGAGGCGGCCGAGGGCGAAGAGGGCGAAGAGGGCGAAGCCGCTGCCGACGACAGCGAGTCGGACGACGCCGGCGAGTGATCGTGCGGGTCGCGGATGCGACCCGGCCGAACCGCTGCTGACCGCGAAAGGCGCCTGACATGGGTCTGTTCGGACGCTCGGGCAAAGGCGCACCGTTCGATTGGCTCGTC
>JAHEKY010000010.1 GCA_024644465.1 Ilumatobacteraceae bacterium
TCGTGTTCGCGAACGCCAGCGCGATCGTGAGCGCACTGACGAGGAGGGCCATGCCGGCGCCGTACGCGACGACGTTGCCGACGCCGGACACGACGCCGTCACGCGCCGTGGTGCTGAACACCGTGGCGATGAACAACCCGATCGTGCAGCCGATCGACGCCACCGCGTATGCCACGCCGTAGACGAACATCGACCGGACGGTCTGGTCCTTCTGGCCGGTGCTGATCTGCGGTGTCATGAACTTCGGCTTGTATCCGAACAGCATCGCGGCGCCGAGCACGATCAACGCGGCACCGATGACGCCGGTCGCGTACTTCGAGTTCTCGTTGATGACCTGCGTGAAGTTGTACGAGATCACGCCCGCGATGAAGAAGACCGACAGGAACCCGGTCGACACCGCGGCGCTGACCTTGAGCGCCCGCGCGATCGACGCCCGCTGCGACCCCGGCGCGCCGCCGGAGATGCCCAGGAAGTACATCAGGTACGTCGGCAACAGGATGAACCCGCACGGGTTGACCGCCGCGACGAGCCCGCGGATGAACGACAGGCTCACGCTTCGAGCTCCAACAGCTGATCGATCTCGGCGCGGAGCTCGTCGACGTCGAGCACCCCGGTCTGCTCGACGATCCGGCCCTCGGAGGTGACGAAGATCGTGACCGGGAAGTTGATCGCCCTGATCGCGTCCGTGAGCTCCGCGAAGTCGTCGAGGTACAGCTCGTACTGCACGCCGCGCTCGCCGGCGAAGCGCTCCATCGCCTCGACGGAGTCGTTCGTGTTGACGCCGATGAAGCGGACATCGTCGCCCCGCTCGCCGTGCACGGTCGCGAAGTCCGGGAGTTCCTTCGCACAGGGGGCGCACGTGCTGAACCAGAAGTTGATGACGAGTGGCCGACCGAGGAACGACGCCGTCGAGACGCTGTTGCCGTCCCGATCGCCGAGGTCGACGATCGGCAGCGGGTCGCCCTCCACATCGGCGTTCGGGGCGATCGTCGGCTGCGTGATCACGGCGCCCGGGTCGGTCAGCAGCGCATCCGGCCCGTCGTCCTCGCGGTTGGCGGCGACGATCGCGAATGCGGCGATGATCACCACGGCGACCGCCAGCGAGGCGGCGAGCAGTCGTGGTCGGGCGATCCTCACGCTCGGAAGGGTAGTGACGAGGTGGGGCGCCGATGCCGGGAGACCGCGAAACGTTCCGTTACAGAACGAGGTTCAGGACCCGCCGGTGAGCGGTGAGTGCCGGGGGGTCACACTCACCGCTCACGCCCCCGTCCCCGGGTCAGGCCACCGTCAAGGCAGCACCGACCGGGCCCATCTCGTCATAGACGATCTCGGGTCGCGGATGCTTGGGGGGTCGGCCGCACGGTCGCTTGTCGGCGATGATCCGTCCGCCGGACAGCAACTCGCCGCCCCAGACGCCCCAGGGCTCCTCGCGCTCGAGTGCACCGGCGAGGCAGTCGGCGCGCCGCGGGCAGAGGGCGCACATCGCCTTCGCCCGGGCGATGTCGACGATGTGGTCGGAGAAGAACAGACCGGTCATCGTGCCGTTCCCGTCCGCGCATCTGGCGCGGACGGACGGGGGTTCGTCGGGTGGGCCCTCCTCGTCGGGGGCCCATGGGTGCAGGGGGGCTGAGCTGTTCATGGGAAGTTCCTTTGCGTGGGTGTCGATGTCGGCGGGGGCGACGACGTCGCCGGTGTGGTCGAAGCAGACGGTGGGTGTGGGGTTCATCGGATGTCCTGTGCTGGTCGGTGGGTGGGTTGGTGGGTGGATGGAAAAAGCAAGAGGCCGCCGGGTTCTGGAACCCGACGGCCTCGAAGGAGGTGATCTGACGTGGACGTTACGTCAGGACCTCGCCGAGGCTGCCGGTGGTGACTCGCTTGGCGTCGAAGTCGTTCGAGCACGAACCGTTCGCGCCACCGCTGCCGAGCCACGTCGTCATCGCCGGGGCATACCGCGCGGCAAACGCGTGGCGCGCCGTGGACACGGTGACGGTGGGCATCACGCCGGCCGGGCGGGGACGCGTCGCACCGGGAACGCCGTCGCGCTGCGTGATCGGAATGATCGAGCTCATCTGCGTTTCCCTTTCTGTGTGCTTCGTGTCCGGCACGGGCCGTGCGGTCCGTGATCGGCTGACTCGCGAGCGCGTTCGCTCTCGTGCAAGACAACCATGTTCTCGGCCGAGCGGTCAAGCGGGTTTACGACACACCGGAGCGGCGCGCACTTCGGGACGTTGGACACTGTCCCGGACGACGGCCGTCTGGCTCACTGAGGGGCGTGGAACTCGACGAGGTCGCCCATGTGTCTCGGTAGGTTCGGCACGATTGCCGAGGTGCTCGACGACGGACGCGCGATCGTCGTCGTCGACAGCGGAGCAGGTGACACGACCGTCGTGTCGTTGGCGGTGTTGATCGCGGAGGGGACGGCGGTCGAGCCCGGCGACGTCGTCGTGGTCTCGATGGGCATGGCGCTCCGCGTCGTCGACGACGTGCTCGCCGAGCGGGCATCCACGCCGTCCACCGAGGTCGTCCGGTGAGCGCGGCGTCGGACCGTCGGACCGGTCTCGCGTTCGCGCTGGCAACGGCCGCGGTCAGCGGCGTCGCGGTGTTCGTCAACGGCATCGCCGTCCGGCGGTTCGGCGACCCGACGGTCTACACCACCGCCAAGAACCTCGTGGCGGGCACACTGCTCGTGATCGTGTTGCTGGCCGCAGGCTCGGTCCGCGCGACCCGGCCGCCGGTCGCCCGGACGCAGTGGCCGGCGCTCGCCGTGATCGCGGTGATCGGCGGCGCGGTTCCGTTCGTCCTCTTCTTCGAGGGCCTGGCGAGGGCGACGTCGACCAACGCCGCGTTCATCCACAAGACGCTCGTCGTGTGGGTCGCGATCGGCGCCACCGTCGTCCTGCGGGAACGGGTGACCGCGATTCATGTCGCCGCGATCGGCTCGCTGCTGATCGGGCACCTGATGCTCGCCGGCGGTGTGGGCGGGGCATCGTTCGGGCGTGCAGAGGTGCTCGTGCTGGCGGCCACGCTGCTCTGGGCAACGGAGGTGATCCTCGTCAAGCGGCTGCTCGGCCCGGTGCCCGCGCAAATGGCAGCGGCCGTCCGGATGGCCGGCGGCGGCGCCCTGCTCGTCACCTGGGTGACGGTCAAGGGCGACCTCGGCGTGCTCACCGGCCTCGATCCCGGACAATGGGCGTGGGTCCTGCTGACCGGCGCGACGCTGGCCGCGTTCGTCACGGTGTGGTACACCGCGTTGTCGCTCGCGCCCGCCGTCGACGTGTCGGCCGTGCTCGTGCTCGGGGCCGTGATCACCGGCCTCCTCAACAGCGGCTTCCGCGGCGTCCCGCTGACGGCGGACTCGTTCGGTTTCGTCCTGATCACGCTCGGCGTCGCCGCCGTGGTCGGGCACGCCGCGATCCGACCCGTCGGAGCCGCGGCGTGACGGCGCCGATTCCGGCGGTCAGCGGGCCCGTGCGGTTCGCACGCTTCGCGTTCCCCCCGAGCCGGCTCGGCTACTGCGGGCCGGATGACACCGATGCGCTCTCCGGGTACGCCGCAGGACACGAGGACCCGGGCCTGCGCGAGATCGCAGCTCAGTTCGGGGGCGCCTACCCCTACCTCGAGTTGCTCGCCGGCTGTGCCCGCCGCCTCGACCCGCTCGATCCGGACGTCGTCGAGGCGTACTGGATCGGCAACCGGCTGCTCGACACCGTGCCACTCCATGACTTCGGGACGTCGATCGACGACCGCTTCCGGCTGCGGGCCGGCACCGCGTGGCACCGGCTCGACGACGCGATCCCCGACGGCGTTCCCCACCACACGTTCCACGTGATGCACGTGATGCCGTGGGCCGGCCTGCTGCGCGACGGCATCATCGACGAACCATTGCGGATCATCGACCGGTGCCGGATCAGCTGGGCCACCGTGATCGGCCGCTCACAGGACACGACGGACGACCCATCGACGCCGTCCCCCGTGCTCGTGAGGAGGACGCCGCTCGTGTGGTCCCACGGCCGCCTGCAGTTCGGCGACCCGGTGATCGAGGCCGTCGAGAGCCCGATCGACGTACAGCCGGGTGACACCGTGGCGGTGCACTGGGACTGGATCTGCGAGCGGCTCGACGCCGCGCAGCTCACCTGGCTCCGCCACGTCACGGAGCGGCAACTGGCAGCCGTGCGCGACGGGTGAACTCGGCGGCCACCCGCCGGGCCGCTCGTCGCACGGACGGCGTGAGCGGGGCGCCGAAGTCGAACGAGTGGCCCTCGACACCGACGACGTGCAGCGCTGCCGGCAGCCGGCCGAGGGCCCGCGCCAACTCGATCGCGGCCCCGACGTCGATGGCGTGCGTCGACACCGCTGCCGGACTGGCCAGGCGATCGGCGAGCGCGTCGACGACCGAGACACGGCCGGGCTCGCCCGCAGGTTCGGCCGCGTCCACGATCGTCACCTCGTCGGCGACGCCCCACCATGTCGGCAGATCGACGACCGAACCCTCGAACACGGCGATCCCGAGATCGGCCAACCGTTGTTCCCGGACGAGGTCGCAGACGATCGGGCCGACCGCATCGTCACCGCGATCACGGTTGCCGACACCGATCAGCAGTCGGCGGGGCGCATGGTTCACGATGCGTCCCGGTCGATCGAGAATCGTAGGAAGTGCGTCGCGCACGAGATGCAGGGGTCGTAGTTGCGGATGACCTGTTCGCACCGATGCCCGAGCGTGTGATCATCGAGATCCAGATGTGATTCGACGAAGTCGCGCAGATCGGTCTCGATCGCGGCCTGGTTCTGCGATGTGGGCGGCACGATGACCGCATCGGTGATGATGCCGGCGGCGTCGATGTCGTACCGGTGGTAGAGGACGCCGCGCGGCGCCTCGGTGCAACCGTGCCCGGTGCCGGCCACCGGCGCGACGTCGACCGCCGGACGGGAAGGGCGACGGTAGGTGGCGATGATGCGTTGCGCCTCCTCGACCGCCCAGAGCACCTCGAGGCCCCGTACCAGGATGCTGCGGAACGGATTGGTCTCGGTCGCGCCCACGCCGAGCTCGTCGGCGACCGCGCGGATCGAAGCCGGGACGAGGTCGGCATTGTTCATCCACCGCGCGAGGGGGCCGGTTTGATATCGACGGTCGTCGTCGAGCACGGCGTGGAGTGCGGTCGAATGGGCGACCTGGTACTCGCGCAACCGCTCCCCAAAGGTCTCGACATCGATGTCGAGACCCCGATTCGACACGATTCGGCCCTCGTTGAACGGGTACTCGCCCGGATGGCGGAGTGAGACGTACTCGGTGTGGTTCGCGAGACGGACGGGGATCGACGGGAACTCGAAGGTCGATGTCCATTCCAACATCGAGATCGCGCCGGCATGGGCGCGTTCGAGATCGGCGGACAGCGATTCGAGTTCGTTGCGTGTCGGTGCACGGTAGAACCCGCCGAGCCGCACGTTGACGGGGTGGATCGGGCGGCCACCGACGACGTCCAGGATCCGATTCCCCGTCTTCTTGAGGTGGAGGACCTCCGCCATCAGCGCAGGGTGCAGTCGGGCGATCTCGATGCCCGAATCGACGCCCACGAAATCCGGAGCGTGCAGGAAGGCGATGTGCAGGACATGGCTCTCGATCCATTCACCGCAGTAGAGGAGCCGACGCAGCTCACGAATCGCACCCCCGGGCACGACCCCGCCGATCGACTCGATCGCGTGGGCCGCACTCATCTGATAGGCGACCGGGCAGATCCCGCAGATGCGCGCCGTGATGTCGACCGGTTCGGCGTAGCCGCGGCCACGCAGCAGCGCCTCGAACATCCGCGGCGGTTCGTAGATCTCGAGCTCGACGTTGTCGACGATGCCGTCCTTGACGGTCACGTGCATCGCACCCTCACCCTCGACGCGGGTGAGGGTCGGCACGTTGAGGTTGAGTGTCTTGTGGGTCATGTCGACCCCTCCTCGACGGCTGTGGCGAACGCGCCGGTGTTGAACGTGTTCAGCAACCGGAAGATCGCATCCCCGTCGAGGCCGAGCGTGCCGAGTTGCGCCCGCAGCGCCCCGACGTTCGGGCTCTCCATCGGGCCGAAGCAGCCATAACACCCGCGATGGAACGAGGGGCACAGCGCATTGCAGCCCGCCTGGGTGATCGGTCCGAGACACGGTGTGCCGTGAGCGACCATGACGCAGCTGGTCGAGCGAGCCTTGCACTCGATGCAGACACTCGTCGTCGGCAGCCGCAGGGCGTGGCGGTTCAACACCGACGCGAGCATCTGCAGGAGTTGGCCCCGGTCGATCGGACACCCGCGAAGCTCGAGGTCGACCGGCACGTGGTCGGCGATCGGCGTCGAGGTCGCCAACGTCGAGATGTACTCGGGATGGGCGTAGACGATCGACGTGAAGCCGTCGACGTCGCGCCCGTTGCGCAGCGCTTGGATCCCGCCGGCGGTCGCACAGGCGCCGATCGTGATGAGCAGTGCGGAGTCGCGCCGGATCTGTCGGATCCGTTCCGCGTCGTGTTCGCTGGTGATCGAACCCTCGACGAGGGAGACGTCGTAGGGCCCCGCGACCATCGCGGTCGTGGCCTCCGGGAAGTAGGAGATGGACACCCGGTCCGCGAGGGCGAGGAGCTCGTCCTCGCAGTCGAGCAAGCTCAGCTGGCAGCCGTCACACGACGCGAACTTCCAGACCGCGAGCGACGGCGGTTCGCCGCGTTCGATGCGGGCCGGCCAGTCGATGGTCGGTGAGCTGAGTTCGTGTTGCATGCTGGCCTCCTACCTTCCCGGGACCGCGAACTCCGGGGCGACGGCCGGGTATCGCACGACCGGGCCGTCGCGGCACACGATCAGACCGCCGAGTTGACAGTGGCCGCACAACCCGTTGCCGCACTGCATGTTGCGCTCGAGTGTGAGCTGGACCTCCTCGGCCGGCACGCCGCGGGCGACCAGTCCGTCGGCAGTGAGGCGCATCATCACGTCGGGGCCGCACAGCAGTGCACTCGTGTTGCCGGCATCGAGATCGAGTTCCTCGACGACCGCCGGTACGAAGCCGACGCGGCCGTCCCAGCCCGGATCCGCGACGTCGACGGTCGTGACGACCTCGATCCCGCGGTCGCGCCATGCGTCGTACGCGCCGGCATACAGCAGCAGCGACGCACTGCGCGCGCCGACCACGAGCACGACGCGGCGGTACCGCGCCCGCTGTTCGATCACGCGGTAGACGGCGGACCGCAACGGCGCCAACCCGATCCCGCCTGCGGCGATGACGACGTCGCGTCCGTCGAGGTCGAGATCCCACGGGACACCGAACGGGCCGCGCACCCAGAGTTGGTCACCGGGACGCAGCCGGGTCAGCGCGGAAGTGATCGCACCGGCGCGCCGGATCGTGTACTCGTGGAACGTCGTTTCCGTCGGCGGGGAACTGATCGAGATCGCCGCCTCGCCGACACCGAACGCGCCGACCATGCTCACCTGCGCCGGCAGGAAGCCGAACGGTCTTCCCTCGACCGGCACGACGCGCAGCGTGACGACATCCGGGATCTCGTCGACGACGGCCACGACCCGCTGCACGTTCGGCTCCAGCAGCGGGTCGACCGGCACTGCGGCCGGTTCGCTCCGGGTCATCGGGCAGCCTCCGCCGGTGCCGCGAGCGCCGCGATCTCCGCCGTCAGATCGATGCCCACCGGGCACCAGGTGATGCACCGGCCGCAGCCGACACAACCGGATTCCCCGAACTGGTCGTGCCACGTCCCGAGCTTGTGCGAGAGCCACTGCCGGTACCGCTCCGTGACGCTCCCTCGAATCGGCGCGGGACCGACGCGGGAGAACTCCATGCTGAAGCAGGTGTCCCACACCCTGACCCGTGTGGCGCCGTCACCGTCGAGTGACACGACGTCCTCCATGTCCGTGCAGAAACACGTCGGGCACACCGCCGTGCAGTTGCCGCACGCGAGGCAGCGTTCCGCCACGTCGTCCCACTGCGGGTGTTCGGCGAGCTTGGCGATCAGTGGAGCGTTCGCGGGCAGGGATCGCGGCTGACCGCGGGCGGCGACACCCGGTTCACGAGCAGCACGCCGAATCAGCTCGGAAGAGGCCCGCTCCAGTTGCAGCTCGTCGATCAGTGCCCGCCCCCGCTCGCTGCCGGCGCGCAGGACGTAGACGGCGCCGTCTCGGGTCTCCAACTCGGTCATCGCGATGTCGTGGCCATCGCGTGCCGATGGCCCCGTCCCCGTGTTGGCGCAGAAGCAGGTCGGGGCCGGATGGGTGCAGTCGACCGCGACGACGAACAGCCCGTTGCGGTTGGCGCGGAAGGCGGGGTCGGCGTGGTCGCCGCCGGTCTGGGTGCGCTCGAGCACCCGCAACCCGTCGATGTCGCAGGCGCGCGCACCGATCACCGCCCGCTCGTGCGTCGGGTGGTGCGCAGCATCGACCACGAGGGAGCCGTCGCGCCGGCGCATCGTCCACACCGGGCTGCGCGGCGGGTGCACGAGCGACTTCAGCGAGTCGGGCCCGAGCCCGTACGAGAAGCGCAGCGCCGAGGCATCCCGCCGGAGCCGGTACGTGGCCGGCGCCTGCTCGTCGGCGATGCCGATCGGAAGGTCATCGGCAGATTCGATCGGCTGCAGGCGGACCACCCCGTCCAGCACGACGGGGCCGATCACCTCGTCGAATCGCCCGACGAGCGCCTCGATGAGTCGGTCGAGGCCCCGGAGGACCCACCGGTCGGTCGCCACGTCGGTCTGCACGAGGTCCATCGTCCGGGTGTGGCGCCTCGTCGAACAGGGTCATTGGTCGATATCCGGACCGGCGGTGACACGTGCAGTTGGGGACGACGCTCCGGCTCGGGCAGAGTGGACCGGTGCAGCTCGAGCCGGACCTGTGGGATCTGGCGGTCTTCTTCGTCGGGTGGTCCGCTGGTTGGCTGCTGTTGAGCAGGACCCGGCCCCTTCCCGCCGTCGTCCCCATCCGGCGCCCGGTGCCGATCGCCGTCGTCGTCCCGGCGCGCGACGAGGCCGACGTGCTGGCCGACCTGCTCGAACCGCTCGTCGACCAGCTCCGCTCCGGGGACGAACTCGTCGTCGTCGACGACCACTCGGCGGACGAGACCGCAGCGGTGGCGGCACGCTGTGGGGCGCGCGTCGTGGCGTCGGCCCCATTGCCGCCGGGTTGGCTCGGCAAGCCGCACGCCTGCTGGACCGGGGCGAATGCGACGACCGCGGCGAATCTCGTCTTCATCGACGCCGATGTCCGACCGGCCCCCGACCTCCTCGACCGTCTCCGCGTCACGCTGCGCGCCGACGCCGTCGTGTCGGTCCAGCCGTGGCATGCAACCGTCCGATTCACCGAGCAGGCATCCGTGTTGTGCAACGTCGTCGCGCTGATGGGCAGCGGCGCGTTCAGCGTGCTCGGTGACCGGATCGAGACGACGGTCGCATTCGGGCCGGTGCTCGCCGTACCGCGCGCGACATACGAGCGCGTCGGTGGGCACGCCGACGCCAGGATCCGGCAGATGCACACCGAGGACATCGGCCTCGCACAGGCGGTCGGCCGGTCGCAGCTGTTCACCGGCCGCCCCGACACGACGTTCCGGATGTACCCGCTCGGGCTGCGCCAGACGGTGCGCGGTTGGACGAGAAGCATCGCCACGGGCGCCCGCTCCACGCGCTGGTGGTTGGCCGTCGCCACGCTGGCGTGGATCTGGTCCCTGGCGGGCGGCTGGCTGGCGACACCGATCGTGTATCCGCTGAGTGCGTTGCAGGTGTGGGTCCTCGGGCGCCGGGCCGCGTCGATCCATCCGGCGACGGCGATCGCGTATCCGATCGCGGTCGCCGTCCTGATCGTCGTCTTCGTGCGCAGCGCCGTCGCGGTCGTGCTCCGCCGCGAGGTCGAGTGGAAGGGAAGACGCGTCGACGCCCGCTGACCGTCGTTGTGATGGTTGAATGACCTGATGACGCTCGTCCGCACCACCCGTCTGGCCGCGGCGCTCGCTGCGACGTGTCTGCTCGGGGCGGTTCCGTCCGGCATCGTCGACGCTCACGACGACATCGAATCGTCCGATCCCGCCCACCAGTCCCAGTTCGACGACCCGATCAGCACCGTCACGATCAACTTCGACGAACCGGTCGGCAACGTCGAGCTCGCGCTGATCGGGCCCGACGACCGCGACGTGCCGGCGACGGTCACGAAGGTGTCGGACACCGAAGCACAGCTCGACTTCGACGAGCTGTCGAAGGAGGGCGAGTACCTCGTGCGCTACCTCGCCGAGGCCGACGGGCACCTCGTGGCCGGCGCGATCACGTTCGTCTACGGCTCTCGCGCCGGCGCCGGTGCCGGTGCGACGACCTGGGTTCTCTTCGGCGTCGCGGCGATCGCCATCCTCGCTGCCGGCGCGTACGCAACCTTGCGCCGCGCGCGAGGTGTCGACGATGTGGACCAGGATCCCGCAGTCGTCGGCTAGAGATTTCGACCGTCAGGTCACGTCGATCAGGATCTTGCCGACGTTCGCGTTCGACTCCATGTATTCGTGCGCAGCCGGGAGTTGCTCGAACGGGTAGCGCGAATCGATCACGGGCCGCAGGGCGCCGGCCTCGAACAACGGGATGATCTCGTCGATGAAGCGCTGCATCAACGCGATCTTGCGCTCGACCGGCCGGGACCGCAGCGTCGTGCCGATCCAGGTGACTCGCTTCATCAGCAGCAGGCCCATGTTGACCGGCGCCGAGCCGCCCCCCATCAAGCCGACCTGCACGATCGTGCCGTCGGTGCGCACCGCTTTGAGGTTGCGATCCGCCTCGTCTCCGCCGACGACGTCGAGGATCACGTCGACACCGGCGGGTACGGCGTCGGCGAGAGCACCCAGCCAGTCGGCCGGGCTGCGCTCCAGCACGACATCGGCACCGAGGTCGCGGCACGCATCGGCCTTGCCGGCCGAGCACGTGACCGCGATCCGAGCCCCGATCGCCTTCGCGATCTGGATCCCCGCAGTGCCGACGCCGGACGCGCCCGCATGGATCAGGCCCCATCGGCCCGACGTGAGGCCCCCCTGCACCACGAGTGCGTCCCACGCCGTGAGGAACACCTCGGCGATCGCGGCAGCGTCCGCCAGCGGGACCGTCGACGGGACGGGGAGCGCCTGGCGGCTGTGGGTGACGACCTTCTCCGCGTAGCACCCGCCGGCTTCGATGCCCATGACCTGGTCGCCGACCGACCAGCCCGTCACGTCCGCGCCGACCTCGGCGACGGTGCCGGCGTACTCCAGGCCGGGGATCTCGATGTCGCGCTGCCGCGGATCGGCGTACAGGCCCATCCGCTGCAGCGTGTCTGCCCGATTCAGCGCCGTGTGGGCCACCGCGACGACGATGTCGTCGGGGCCCGGCGTCGGATCCGGCACCTCCTCGATCTGCAGGACATCGGGGCCACCGTGTTCGCGAAGGACGACTGCGCGCATGGAGGCAAGCTAGTGGTTCCGTGCGAATCGCCTGGATTCGGTCGACGGAGGCGGCGTCCGGGTTCGGAACCTCATCGAACCCGGACGCCGGACCGTGGCCTTGCAGCGCCGGTCCCCCGAAAGACGCACCGCGACCCACCGAAGTCGCGGCGTTCGGTCGGCGGCGTCACGCTCCGAACGCGGCTCGCGCACGTGCGTCACGCACGCAGACGCGGGGCGGTCACTCCGACTCGTCGTCCGCCGCGGCCGCGATCGCGGCCGGATCGACGAAGACCATCGTGCGGTAGTACTCCAATTCGCGGATCGACTCCCGGATGTCGTCGAGCGCCCGGTGCAGCCCCTGACCGCGCGGGCGCTGCACGTCGATGTCCGGGTACCACCGCTTGACGAGCTCCTTGACGCTCGACACGTCGATCGACCGGTAGTGGAGATGGTTCTCGATCTCCGGGAGATACGCCGCCAGGAAGCGCCGATCCGTGCCGATCGAGTTGCCGCACAGCGGGACGGTCACCGGTTCCGGCACGTGCTGCTTGATGAACTCCAGCGTGGCCGCGCCTGCATCTTCGAGCGTGACCTCCGACGCCTTGATCAGGTCGAGCAGCCCGGAGCGGCTGTGCATCTCGACGACGAACGGATCCATCGAGGCGAGCTGCTCGTCGGTCGCGTGGATCACGAGATCCGGGCCCTCGGCGATGATCGCGAGCTCATCGTCGGTGATCAGTGTCGCGATCTCCACGATCGCGTCGCGCGTGTGGTCCAGGCCGGTCATCTCCAGGTCCATCCACACGAGCATCGGGAGCATCGTAGAGCACCACCCACCCCGCAGGGCCGGACCCCGACTCGCAGTTCTCCACCCGCTCGGACAGTATGGGCCCATGGCGGAGTTCGCCGCGATCCTCAATGCGCCGGGCGTCGACGAGACGTGCGAGCTGCGCAGCCAGGTCGGGTTCATGGCGTACCACGGCGGCAACCTCGAGCTGATGACCGACGTGATCGCGTCCCGCGCCGCGGAACGCGCCGGCGCGTCGTACTACGGCGTCGTGCAGCCGGTGCCGATGCGCCAACACCTGCCGTCGATCAAGGTCCGACCTGCCGAGTCACCCCGCCTCGCAGCGTTCATCGAGCACATCGACATCGTCGTGACCGTGCACGGCTTCGGTCGGCGGGGGATGTTCACCTCACTGCTGCTCGGTGGCGGCAACCGTGCGTTCGCGGGCCATGTCGGCGATGCGCTGCGCCGGGTGCTGCCCGCCTACGACATCGTCACCGACATCGACGCAATCCCCAAGCCGCTACGCGGGTTGCACCCCCACAACCCGGTGAACCTGCCCCGACAGGGCGGCGTCCAGATCGAGTTGCCGCCGCGCGTCCGTGGTTCGAGCCCGCTGTGGTGGGACTGGGAGGGGCCAGGGCTGACCCCGCACACCGACGCGCTGATCGACGGTCTCGTCGACGCTGCGACGGCGTGGGCGGACGTCGACGCCGGTTAACGGGGCGCGGTCGGCAGCGAGATCACGATTTCGCCGCCCGGGCCGTTGCCGATCGCCACGTTGCCGTGATGGGCGGTGACGATGCCGCGAGCGATCGAGAGCCCGAGGCCCGCGGTGCCGGTGCGTGTGTCGCGGGCCGGGTCGGCTCGGGTGAACGGTTCGAACGCGCGGTCGCGGAACTCGACGGGGAAACCGAGGCCTTCGTCGTGGACCCGCAGCACGACGTGATCGCCTTCCCGCACGATCTGGACGAGCACGACCGAGCCATCGGGGGCGTGACGGATCGCGTTGTCGAGCAGGTTGCGGATGACGCGGGCGAGCTGGGATCCGTCCGCGTCGACCATCACCCGCTCGGTCGCTTCGAGCAGCAGCTTGATCCCGCGAGTCTCGGCGAGCGGCCGCACGATCTCCATCGACTCGTCGGCGAGTTCGGTGAGGTCGAGCCGGGCGCGGTCGAGTTGCAGGGTTCCGCTGATCAGCTGCGTGTGCAACTGGAGGTCATCGACGAGCGACGACAGCGCCCGCACCTGCCGCTCCATGCCCGCGAGATACAGGTCGGGGTCGTCGGCGACGCCGTCACGGATCGCCTCGACCGCAGCGCGCAGGGCTGCGAGCGGCGTCCGGAGATCGTGGGAGATCGACGACAGCATCAGCGACCGCTCCCGCTCGACCGCGTCGAGGCGGTCGACCATCAGGTCGAACATCTCGGCGGCCTCGCCGAGCTCGTCGTTGCGCACGACGCCGGTCCGGGCGGACAGGTCGCCGTCGGCGACGCGCATCGCCGCGTCGCAGATCCGCTTCGCATCCCGCGCGACCGGGCGCGCCATCAGCATCGCGACCATCGCTGCGCCGAGCACCGCAGGCACGAGGACCTTCATCAGCAGGTCGAGGTCGTGCGCGTTGATGAACATCGCGTTCGCCGCGACGGCGATCATCAGAATCGCCACGCCGAGCACGGCGAGCGTCGCTCCGACGAAGCGCCGGCCGAGCCGGTTCATGCGATGGGCCTTGTGGCCGATCGCGCGCATCTCGGCCGCATTGGGCACGAGCGGATCCACGGGACTCGTCGGCGTCGTCATGACTCGAACCGGTAGCCCACGCCCCAGACGGTGGTGATCCAGCGGGGGTGTTCGGGGTCGCTCTCGATCTTGTTGCGGATGCGGCGGACGTGCACGGTGACGGTCGCGGGGTCCTGCCAGTCGGGCGACGACTGCCAGACCGACTCGAGGAGCTGGGCGCGCGAGAACACCTGGCGCGGAGAACGCGCGAGGAACAGCAGCACGTCGAACTCCTTCGGGGTCATCTCGATGACCTTGCCGTCGAGCGTGACGTCCCGGCTGAGCGGGTCGATCTCCAGCCCGTCGAACGTCAGCGTCGCAGGGGTGTCGTCCTGGCGGCCGACGGTGCGGCGCAGCACGCCGTTGACCCGGGCCGCGAGTTCGCGGGGTGAGAACGGTTTGACGACGTAGTCGTCGGCGCCGAGCTCCAGCCCGGAGACGCGATCGGATTCTTCGGCCCGCGCAGTGAGCATGATCACGGGAATCGAACTCACCGCGCGGACGCGACGGAGGATGTCCAGCCCGTTCACACCGGGCAGCATCATGTCGAGCACGACGAGGTCGGGCGGGTCGGCATCGAGCAGTTCGAGCGCGTGGTGTCCGTCGGCGGCCTCGGCGACCTCGTGGCCGTCACGGCGCAGATATCCGGCGACGACTTCGCGAACGGTTGGTTCGTCGTCGACCACCAGAACCTTCGTCATGGCACCAGCCTCGCTCGTCGGCCCGTGCGGTTCAACCCGCCCGGTTCCAGTTTCTCGTTTCGTTCGACCGCAGATCGGCGGCCAGCAGGTGGCGATCCGCCGTCGAACGGCTCGATCAGGGTGCGATTCGCTCGATCACCCACCGGCTTGCGTCGCGCCGATAGCGCAGCCGATCGTGGAGCCGGCTCGGCCGACCCTGCCAGAACTCCCAGGTCTCCGGCACGAGTCGCCAGCCTCCCCAATCGTCCGGTCGGGGCAGCGCAGTTCGGTCCGCGAACCGCTCCTCGGTGGCGGCGACGAGCCGGTCGAGGGCCGCGCGGTCGGCGATCACCTCGCTCTGCGGAGATGACCACGCCCCGATCTGCGACCCGCGTGGCCGCGAGGCGAAGTACGCGTCGTTCTCCTCTGCCGACAACCGCTCGAGCCGGCCGCGGGCACGTACCTGGCGGTGCAGGTCGAGCCATCCGAACGTCGCCGACCCGGCCGGGTGCACGTCGAGTTGGCGGCTCTTCGCCGACCGGTAGTTGGTGAAGAAGTCGAACCCGAGCCCGCCGGCGCCGCGTACGAGGACGATCCGGGCGTCGGGCACGCCGTCGAGGCCGATCGTCGACAACGTCATCGCGTTCGGTTCGGCGATGCCGACGGCGAGGGCCTCGTCGTGCCAGCGCTGCCACTGGACGAGCGGATCTGGATCGAGATCGTGGACGTCGATCCCCGCCGTCTCGTACTGCGTCCGTCGGTCCCGGATCGAGTCACTCATCGCGGCCATCGTCTCACGACCGCCACCGACAAAGTTGTGTCAGACACAACTTTGTCGTGGGCGGCCGAACGTCGAAGTTGTGTCTGACACAACTATGACTCGATCGTCGTGAGGCCGCGCATGTACGGATGGAGCACCTCGGGGATGGTGATGCTGCCGTCCTCGTTGCGGTGGTTCTCGATGATCGCGGCCCACACCCGCGGCACGGCGAGTGCCGAGCCGTTGAGGGTGTGCGCGAACTCGGTGCCCTTGACCGGGCGACCGTCGGCATCGTGCCGCCGGAACCGGATGTTGGCGCGACGTGCCTGGTAGTCCCCGAGCCAGCTGATCGACGACACCTCGAGCCACGCGTCGGCGCCCGGCGCGTACACCTCGACGTCGAAGCTGCGGTAATGGCTCTGGCCGAGGTCGCCGGTGCAGATCTCGATCACGCGATACGGCAGCCCGAGGCCGGCGATCGCGCGCTCGGCGCGCTGCACCATGTCACCGAGCAGCTCCGGGGCAACCGATGGTGTCGCGTAGGCCATCAACTCGACCTTGTCGAACTCGTGCGTGCGGAGCATCCCGCGGGTGTCGCGCCCGGCGGACCCGGCTTCGCGCCGGTAGGACGAGCTGGAGGCCATCAGCCGGATCGGCAGCTCGTGGTCGTCGAGGATCTCGTCGGCGTAGATCGACGTCAGTGGCGCCTCGGCGGTCGGGCTGGCCCAGAGGTCGTCGCGCTCGATCGCGTAGGCGTCGTCCGCGAACTTCGGCAGCTGCCCCGTCGCGGTCAGCGTCGCGGTGCTGACGAGCGACGGCGCGCGGACCTCCTCGTGCGCGTCGGCGTTCAGGTCGAGCCCGTACTGGCACAGCGCACGCGCGAGCGTCGCCCCGGCACCGCGCTGCATCGTGAACATCGCACCGCTGATCTTGACCGCCCGCTCGTTGTCGAGGATTCCCAACTGCGTCGCCGCCTCCCAGTGGGGAACACGCTTCCACTCCGGGAACGAGTCGGGAAGCCCGATCGGCCCGGTGACGACCGGATTGTCGGCATCGGAGGCGCCGTCCGCGGCGTCCGCGTGCGGCGTGTTCGGGATGCCGAGCAGGAGGTCGTGCAAGCGTTGCGCCAGGTCGTCGTACTCGGTGTCGAGTGCCTTCTCGGCGGCGCCGAATTCACGGCTCTCCGCCTGGAGCGCCTCCGCCTCCTCGACACGTCCGTCCCGGCGGAGCGCGCCGACCTCCTTCGACACCGCATTGACCTTCGCGCGGAGGTCATCGCGCTCTCCCTGGATCTCCCGGAGGCGTGCGTCGAGCTCGGCCGCACTCGCGAGGTCGGCGAGGATGGCGGCTGAGCCGCGACGCGCGAGCGAGGCGTGTACCGCGTCGTAGTCGGTCCGCAGCAGCCGTTGGTCGATCATGGGCGGTGAGGATACTGCCGGCGGCGCATCGCGGCCCGGCCGGTCAGTCGGCCTCGGCGCGGACGTGATCGTCGAGGATCGCCAGCTGTTCGACGATCCGGCTCCGCTCCGCCTGCTTGACCGTCGGATTCTCGAGACGCGCCACCAAGCCGGCCCGCACATCGAAGTGGCAGCAACTCCCACCGAGACCGTCCCGCCCCGCATCCGCCTTCGTGCGGACGACGTAGCGCGGCCGGCCCGGGACCGGTGTTCCCGCGTTGACGAGGCCGGTCGCGGTGTGCAACGCGTAGCCGCGCGATCGGGCGATGTCGAGCAACGCCCCGACGGCGACGCGCGTCGGTCTGCTCGGGCCACCATCGTGGAAGATCGGCATCGAACCGTTCCGCACGTTCGCGGAGAACTGCTTGATGAGGCGCGACGCCGACCATGCCGGCGTGATCGGGTCGGCGATCCGGACGTTCGTGTGGCACTCGTACACGTTCTGCTCCGCGCACGCGGCCAGGATCGACGCGCCGCGCAGCAGCCCCGGGGCACGATGGACGACGGGCCGCACGCCGGTCTCCTCGTCGATGATCACCTGGTTCCCGACGAGCTGCTGCGGCAACGATGCTGCCCGGTACGGCACGTGGAAGACGCTGTTGTTGCCGATCTCGTGGCCCTCGTCGACGATGTCCCGGGCGATCTGCGGCCACGCCCGCACGTTGATGCCGACGAGGAAGAACGTCGCCGTGACGCCGCGCTCGCGCAGCGCTCGGAGCACGTCGTGGGTGTTGTCCGGCGACGGGCCGCCGTCGAAGGTGAACGCGAGGTGCCGCCCTTCGACGAGCACGTTCGTCACGAAGTCCCCCGGCGTCCACCGCTCGGGAGGCGGCGGAGGAGGCGGGGGCACGACCTGCACCTGGACGCCACGCGTCGCACCCTCGAGCGCGCCGGCGCGACGGGTGATCGGCGTCGGCGGCGCTTCGACCGGGGCGTCGGCGGGCGGGTCGTCGGCGGACGCGAGCCGACCTCGGCCGATCAACCCGACGCCCGCACCGGCGGACGCCACCAGAAACTGCCGACGCGTCTGCGCCATCATCGCTCTCCCGTCACGCGATCGATGGCGAACCTAGCAGTCGTGGCCGGGCCGACGATCGGCCGCGCCGGCGTCAGCCGTGGCGATCGGCCGGCGCCGGCGACGTCGCGAACTCACGCTCGACGTCGGCCGTCGTCAGCGGGAGGGAGTCACCGTCGTCGTCGAATGGGCGCACGGTGCGCCGATAGTCCTGCTCGCGGCCGTAGTCCTGCGCGAAGCGCTTGAAGAAGATGAAGACGACGATCGTCCACAGGAAGATCGACCCGCCGGTCTTCATGATCGCGCCGGCGAGCTGTTGGTCGACGGTGACGCTCCACCCGAAGACGCGTACCGGGATGTCGTAGCTCTCGTAGACGGCCCCGTCGGCGAACGTCAACCACGCGGCGGGGACGGTCGGCACGACGGATTGGAGGAAGAGATAGATGCACTTGCCGAGCGGGCCGAGATGCCACTCGCGGAACGGGCCGACGACCGGCATCCACATCAGCAGCGAGAGCAGCACGACGCCCGCATGCAGGCCGTAGTGCAGCGGTCCGCTCTCGACCGACGCGGTGACGACGAGTGGGATGTGCGTCACCATCACGACGACGTTGAACAGCACGCCCGCGACGATCGGCCTCGCGAGGAACGCGGTCGCGCGGTACAGACGACCGTCGCCGATCAGCACTCGCAGCAGCCATGCCGGCGTCGCCAGCAGGGCGAGCGGTGGCAGGAAGTAGCTGAGCATCATGTGCTGGAGCATGTGCGCGGAGTAGAGGTACTCCTCGGAGATGTCGTGCAGCGGCCAATCGCTCGCGACCCACAACATCGCCATGGCACCGACGAATGCGCCGATGTTCCGGCGGGTGATCACCGCGACGCCGGGAGGGACCGCCTTCGGGCCGATCACCCGCACCATGTACACGAACGCGGCCGTGAGGAACGCGACCAGCACCCACACTTCCGGGTGCCACTGGAATTTCCAGGGGTCGGCGTCGAGCGACGCCTGTGTGACCGGGGCCAACATGGGCCCTCCTCAGCGGGCGGTGAACGTGGTGGCCGTCAGGCTCCGAAGAACCGGAACGTGGTGATCATGATCAGGTACACGGCGGTCGCCAGCCCGAGGCCGATGTAGAACAGCCGGCCGAAGAGCTGGTGGTCGAACTTGACGTGCATGAAGTACCAGACGACGCCGAAGAACTTGGCGACCATCAGGAAGAGCAGCACCGGCAAAAACAGCGGCCCGATGTCCGCGTAGCTGACCGCGACTTCGATGCTGGTGACGACCGCGAGGGCGACGAAGATCCCGATGAACTGCTTGTCGGTCGGGCCGTGCAGGTTGTCGTGCTTCTCGTCGGCGTGCGGGGTGGCTGCCAGAATCTCGGCATCGCTCGGTGAATGTGTGTCAGTCATGGGTTCAGGCCGGAATCAGGTAGACGAGGGTGAAGATGATGATCCAGACGATGTCGACGAAGTGCCAGTACAGGCCGACCATCTCGACCGTTTCGGCGTTGTCGCCGGCGACCTTGTCCCGCGAGAGCATGCCGACGAGCGCGATCAACATGACGATGCCGACCGAGACGTGGACACCGTGGAAACCGGTCAGCGTGAAGAAGCTCGACGAGAACAGGCTCGTCGTGAACCCGAGCCCCTCCCGGTAGAACGTCGTGAACTCGTAGATCTGGCCGGCGACGAACAGCCCGCCGAGCAGTGCGGTCACCGTCAGGAAGATCTTCGTCCGGCGCAGGTCGCCGCGCGTCGCTGCGGAGACGGCGAGCACCATCGTCAGCGATGACGTCAACAGCACGAAGCTCGACGCGGACGTGAACGGGATGTCCCAGAGCTGATCCGGCCCGAGGTTCGCCGAGTGCCGGTTGCGGTAGAGCATGTACGTCGAGATCAGCCCGCCGAACAGCAGGCACTCCGACCCGAGGAACAGCCACATCGCCAACTTCGTGTTGGACAGCCCGAGTGAGGAGTGGTGGCCGCCGTGTGCGCCGTGATCGTCGTGACCGGCGGCGACGTCGCCGGCGTGCACGTCGTGGTCGTGGACATCGTCGGCGTGGTCCTTGACGATGTCGACCGCGTCCTTGATCGTGTCGGCGATCACCGAGTCAGACATTGGCCAGCTCCGTTCCGGTCGCAGGATCGGTCGGCGGCGGGTCGAAGTCCGACGGGTCGGCGTCGGCGGGCTCGAGTGCCCAGCCGAACATCGCCATCACGGCGACACCGGCACCGGCGACGATCAGCAGCGTGTTGTAGATCACCCCGTACGCCATGATCGGCAACGCCGCGGCGAGCACGATCGGCCAGTACGACGGTGCGGGGAGGTGGATGTGCGCATCGGCGTTGCGCTCCTCCTCTGCGATCACCTCGGCGCCGGTTGCACGCCGGACGTAGTTGTGTTCCTCGCCCTCACCGATGTCTTCGTACTTGCGGTGGAAGAACTCGTCGAGATCGTGGACGATCGGCGTGCGGTCGTAGTTGTGCGGCTTCGGCGGCGACGTCGACATCCACTCCAGGCTGCGGGCGTCCCACGGGTCCTCCGGTGCGACCGGGGTGGCACTGCCCGGCCGGTGGGTGATCCAGACGTTGATCAGGAAGCAGAGGATACCGACCGTCAGCACGGCGGTGCCGATCGTGGCGAACATGTTCCAGAACGCGCCGTTGAAGAACCCCTCGCCGGCGCGGTAGTCGGTCCACGTGTACATCCGGCGCGGCTGACCCTGCAACCCGAGGATGTGCATCGGACCGAACGTCATGTTCATGCCGATGATCATCAGCCAGAAGTTCCACTTGCCCCAGGTCTCGCTGAGCATCTTGCCGAACACCTTCGGCCACCAGTAGTAGAACCCGGCGAACAACCCGAGCACCGCACCACCGAAGATCACGTAGTGGAAGTGGGCGACGATGTAGTAGGTGTCGGTCTGCTGCGTGTCCGACGGGGCGACCGCGTGGGTGACGCCGGACAGACCGCCGATCGTGAACTGCACGATCAGCCCGACGGAGAACAGCATCGCCGTGGTGAACCACAACTTGCCGCCCCAGATCGTGAGCGTCCAGTTGATGATCTTGACGCCGGTCGGGACGGCGATCGCCATGGTGGCGACCGAGAAGACCGCGACCGAGACCGGGCCGAGACCGGAGGCGAACATGTGGTGCGCCCACACGCCCCAGCCGACGAAGCCGATCGCCGCGCCCGAGAACACGACGAACGGGTAACCGAACAGGGGCTTGCGGGAGAACACCGGCAACACCTCGGAGATGATGCCGAAGCTCGGCAAGACGAGGATGTACACCTCCGGGTGCCCGAAGATCCAGAACAGGTGCTGCCACAGGAGTGGGTCGGCGCCCGCCTCGACCGAGAAGAACGTGGCCCCGTAGGACCGCTGGAACATCAGCAGGAACAGCGCAACCGTGATGACGGGGATCGCGAACAGCAGCAGCATCTGCACGACGAAGGCCATCCACGTGAAGATCGGCATCCGCATCATCGACATGCCGGGCGCGCGCATGTTCAGCACGGTCACGATCAGGTTGATCGCGCCGACGAGGCTGGCGATACCGGTGATCTGCAGCCCGAGGGCCCAGAAGTCGACGCCGTTGCTCGGCGAGAACGGAACCGAGCTGTTCGGGGCGTACATGAACCATCCGCCGTCGGCCGCGCCGCCGAGGAACCACGACGTGTTGAGGAACACGCCGCCGAAGATGAACACCCACAGGCTCAGTGCGTTCAATCGGGGGAACGCGACGTCGCGCGCGCCGACCTGGAGCGGGATGAAGTAGTTGGCGAACGCCGCCGCCATCGGCATCACGAACAGGAAGACCATCGTGGTCGCATGCATCGTGAACATCTGGTTGTACTTGTCCGCGGACAGCACCGTTCCGTCGGCCGAGGCCAGCTGGAGCCGGATCAGGAAGGCCTCGACGCCACCGACGAGGAAGAAGAACATCGCGGCGACGCCGTACATGATGCCGATCTTCTTGTGGTCGACGGTGAAGGCCCACGACCGCCAGCCGGTCGTCTCGACCGGGCGGCGCAGGTACCCGAAGTTGGTGGTCGCCGTCGGCGTCGGTGCCACGGGCACGTCGACCGGGCGTTCGATGATGGCCATGATCAGTTACTCGAGTTCCGTGTCGGGTGCGTCATCACTTGCGTTCCAGGAGGTAGGCGATCAACTGGTCGATCTGATCCTCGCTGAGGGCGAGGTACGGCATGCCGCGCGGCAGGCTGTTGGTCTCTTCGAGCTTCGTCGGGTCCGTGTACATCGGCTTCTTCGCCGGTGCGTTGCGCAGCCACTCGCGCAGTTCGACCTCGTTCAGGCAGTCCGCGGTGACGCCTTCGTTGTACCGCTCACCCACCCGGTCCGACGGCGCCTCCCACACGAGCGGCCGGCACGTCTCGTTGAGCAGGTCGTACGACGCGCCCGCGAACGTGTTGCGGGTCATCAGGTTGGTGAGGTTCGGTGCCGCACCGGAGTAGACGTTCAGGTCGGGCCGGGCGATCTGCAGCTCACCGTCGGCGGTCTCGAGGCCGTCCACCTGGTGGCAGCGAGCGCACTGCGAGATGAACGTCGCCTCGCCCTCGGCGGCGAGCGACTCGGGCTCGGGGGCGGCGTACGCCTCGATCTGATTCGCCTTCCACGCCTCGAAGTCGTCGTGTTCCATCGCGATGACTTCCATGCGCATGTTCGCATGGCTCAGCCCGCAGAACTCGGTGCACTGGCCGGCGTAGATGCCGGGCTCATCGGCCTGCAGGCGGTTCGTGTGCACTCGGCCCGGGACCATGTCGCGCTTGCCGTTGAGCTTTGGGATCCACCACGAGTGGATCACGTCGCGGCTCGTGCCGCGCACGATCACGTTCGTGCCGACCTCGATGACCATCTGCCCGGACGTGACGATCGGCTGGGAGATGCCGCCGCAGCCGTCCTGCACGGGGTAGTCGATCTCCCACCACCACTGCTGACCCGTGACGTTGATGACACAGTCGGTGTCGTCGGTGTCGGCCAACGCCATCAGGGTGCCGACGGTCGGGATCGCGACGCCGATGAGGATCAGTGCCGGCAGGATCGTGAGCCCGATCTCGAGGGCCGGCTTGCCATGGGTCTGCTTCGGGATCGGCTGGCCGGTGTCGCGGTAGCGCCACAGCGCGTAGAACAGCACCGAGAACACCGCAACGCCGACGACGCCGGCGATCAGGAAGACCGGCCACTGCAGATCGTGAATCTTCTGGGCATTGTCGCCGGCCGGTTGCCACGTGTCCTGCGGCGCGTCGTTGGCGCAACCGGCAGCGAGCGCGCCGAGGGTTGCGATGGCACCGATCCGGGCGAGACGTCCGTGATGTGTCACTGCGCCGAAGGTACCGGGCGTCGAGGCGCCGTGCATGCTTGTGCGCTCGTTCGCGGTCATTTCCACGTCGCTCACGGCACCACCAGGTTCAGTTCGGCGTCGGTTCCGGGGACGAAGAACCGGTACGCCTCCGGGTCGTCCTCGTAGATCTGGCTCGGCTCCGCGATCGTGAAGGTGAGCAGTTGCGCACTGCCGCTCTCGATCAGCGTCGTGCACAGCTGACGGCGATCGAACGGCTCGTGCGACTCGTCGCCGTGGGCCTCGTCGCCGTGCGCTTCGTCCTCGGCGGCAGCTTCCTCGACGGCGGCGATCTCGTCCTCGGTCAACATGCCGAGGTCGAGGGAGAGTCGCCGGTGTTCACCCGAGTCGTTGCGGAACAGGATGTTGTTCGGGTTCGCGCGCGGCAGCGTGAGCCCGAGCCCACCTTCTTCGAGCGGCCCGGGAACGTCGAATTCGAGCGTGCCCGATCTCGTCAGGGTGATCTCGGCCGCGAGGTTGGCCTTGACGGCGACGGTCTGGCTCGCGTTCTCGTCCGGCTCACCCTCCTCGGGGCTCGCGCAGAAGCCCTCGGCCGCCAGATCAGCGGTCGTCTCGTGCACGTGGATGTCACGTTCGCCGTCGACGCCGGCGGCCACGCCGCCTGCGACGATCGCCACTGCGCCGACGGCGAGCGCACCGCCGATCGCGCCACGCGTGACCGACGGCCGGAACGCGAAGAAGAACGCGATTGCCGCGACGATCGCAGCGAGGACGACGAACGCGATCACCGTGTTCGTCTTCGACAACCACAGCATCACCCGGCTCAGCGAGAACGCGATCCCGCCGACGGCGACGGCACCGAGCAGCGGGTATTCGAGGGGGTTCGCGAGCCGGCTGCGCACGGTCTCGTTGACCGCGGGGTCGGCCGAGGCGGCTTCCGCCCACGCCTGGATCGTCCACTGCGCACCGGCCGCGAACAGGATCACGATGCCGATCGTGAAGATCGACTGCTGTGTCACCAGCCCGAGCAGGACGGTCGCCGCGCCGACGGCGAACACCATCGGCCAGATGCTGTTGCCGGGCGGGACGTCCGCAGCCTCGGACGACGCAACGGCGGTGGCATCCATCGCCGAGACGTTGGAGTCACGGGCCCAGACGTTGACACCGGCGAGGAACGACAGCGCGAGCGCCGCTGACACGAGGCCGACGATGCCGAGCGAGTCGACCTGCGTCACGCCGTAGACGACCGCCGCGAGCGTTGCCAACACCGCCGACCCGATGAGGAGTTTGGAACCTGTGGTGAACATTCAGTGACTCAGATCCTGCTGTTTCGCTGCTCGGAGATCATTTCGTGATGTAGACGACGAACCAGATCGCGGCGAAGATCGCGGCGACGGTGTACCAGTAGATGGCGTGGGCGGCCACGATCTCCCGATCGCTGCGACCACCGATGAACCGGAACGCGACGACGGCGGAGAAGACGATGCCGATCGCCATCAGTGCCATGAACATGCCGGTGACCGCGTAGAACATCGCGGCGTAGGTGCCGTCACCGACGCCGAGGCCCATCTCGGAGTAGACGAACGCCTGGGCGTTGATCACCATCACGGCGGTGAGCACGGTGACCCCGAGCGCGAACGCGGCATGACCGCGATCGTTGCGCTTCGCGGCGTACACCGCCCACTGGGCGAACGTGCAGATACCGATGAACGCGAGGAGCGTGACGTTGACCGGGACCTCGGGGATCGTGACGCCCTCGGGCAGCCAGACCTCACCCACGTCGACCGTGCGCCGGCGCTGGAGCGACCAGACCGCCAGCATCCCGCCGGTGAGCATCACCATCGCGACCGACGCGAGCGCGGACCCGACGATCAGTTGGCGCCGGGGGGCTGGGGCGGGGCCGGCTTCCAGGGCTTGCATCAGGTATCACTCCCTGAAGTCGTGGCGACGTCGAGCGACGGCTCGGACGACATCACCGTCGGGGCGTCGACGAAGTTGGCGCGCGGCGCCGGGGAAGCCGTTGTCCACTCCAGCGTGTGGCCGTCGTAGGGGTTGTCGCCCGGCTCGTCGGCGGGAGCCCGCAGCGTCTTGGCGAGCAACCCGACGAAGGCGAGCACGGTGAGACCCATCAACACGTGGCCGACGAGCACGAGCACGCTGTAGACGTCGCGCGGAGTGTCGAAACCCTCGACATAGCTCGGCAGCGACGCGAGCACCGTCGCGAGCAGGCCGAGGCCGGCGAGCGGGAGGAGGTGCGCGGCGGGCAGCGTTCGGCCCCAGAGCTTCGGCGCCCAGAAGGCGACGCCGCCCATGACGCCGAGCACAGCGCCGTAGACGACGTAGATCAGCGCCCCCTCCTCGAACACCGTGCCCTGGAGCGCGAGGTCTTCGATCGCGAACAGCGCGGTGCCGAGCATGCCCATCAGCACCATCCCGGCGCCGAGGAACCCGAACGCGAACGCGGGGGTGAGATTCGGCCGCACGCCCTTCGCGGGCTTGGCGAGGAACAGCGACATCAGGACGACGATCACGAGCCCGAGCAGCGGCAGCAGGTTGAACATCGCCCACGGCAGCGCATCGTCGAGCTTGGTGCGGACGTCGTTGCTGTCACCGATGAACAGGTCGCTGCCTGCCCACGGCAGGTTGTGGACCGCCTGCTGTGCGACGCCCGTGAATGCCGCGAAGCCGATCAGGCCGAGGCCGGCGAACATCACGCCACGCGCCGGCGTCCGCAGGCGGAACAGCAGCGGGGCACCTTCGGCGAGGACGCCGATCGCCGGGATCGCGAACAGGAACGTCGTCGGCTGGGTGAAGACCCACAGCGCCCACTCGTAGATGCCGGTGTTGCCGCCGAAGCCTTGCCGGGCGTTGCGGTGGTCCATGAAGAGATAGACGAGCGTGCCGAGCAGCACCGGCATCACCAGCAGCAGGCCGAGCGCGGTGACGAGCGCCGACATCGAGAAGAACGGGACCCGGCGCATCGTCATCCCCGGCGCCCGGGTCGTCAGCACGCTCGTGGCGACCGCACCGGCGGCGGCGGCCAGACCGATCGCCATCAGGCCGTGCGAAGCGATGAAGAGGTCGACCATGTCGGCGTTGCCGCCGAGCCCGCCGCCGTCGTTGGCGAGCGCGATCACGGTGAACACGAGGCCACCGAACCACAGCCAGAAACCGGCCGCGGCGAGCCGCGGGAACGCGAGCGCTCGGGCGCCGAGTTGCAGCGGGACGATCGCGACGCACAACCCGAGCGACAGCGGCAGCAGCGTGGCGAACACGAGGCTGACCCGCTGAGCGTCCAGGATCTGGGCGATCGCGTCCTGGTCGACGGTGGCGATGTCGGCGCGCTCGATGCCGAGCACGACGTTGACGACGACGGTCGCCAGCAGACCGAGCAGGCCACCGCCCAGGAACAGCCGGCCGATCTTCTTGTGATCGGTCGAGGTCGACCAGTCGGCCACGCCCGCCAGCACCGCTTCCAACTTGCTGTTGTCGTCCACGACGTCGCCGCTGCGAACGATCGTGTCGGAGGTGGGGTCAAGGGTGGTCATGTGCAGTGGAGCTCACTCTGTTTCTTCGACGAACACCGTCTCATTGCGCAGCGGCGGGGCGACGATCTCGATGCGGTGGATCACAACGGCCCGAGACTACTTGCACGCGGCCATTTCGGCAGAAATCATCCGCAGATTCGTGAGGCTGTGCAACGACCGCGTGGTCGTGGCGACGCACCGGTGTCACCAGCCGTACTCGACGAGCACGTCCAGCGTCATCGCGCCGAACAGCAACGTCACGTAGGTGATCGAGAATCCGAACAAGCGCATGCTCGCAGCGGGGCTCGGGCGCCGCTCCAACGCGATCGTGCCGGCGAGGAAGACCCCGCCGAGGACGACGGCGGCCACACCGTAGATCCAGCCGAGGTCGGCGACCGGGATCAGGACGAGCGTCGCCACGACGAGCGCGATCGTGTACCAGATCATCTGGCGGACCGCCTGCGCGAGCGGTACGACCGCCGGCAGCATCGGCACCTCGGCGGCCCGATAGTCGTCTGCGTACTTCACCGCGAGCGCCCAGAAGTGCGGCGGTGTCCACAGGAACATCGCCGCGAACAGCACGATCGGCGTCCAGGCGAGCGAGTCCTGCACGGCCGCCCAGCCGACGAGCACGGGCACGGCGCCCGCTGCGCCGCCGATGACGATGTTCTGCCGGCTCGTCCGCTTCAGCCACAGCGTGTAGACCCCGATGTAGAAGGCCGCCGCGGACAGCGCGAGCACGGCCGAGAGCAGATTCGCTCCGGCCCAGAGGACCACGAACGCGCCGACCTGGAGGGCGACGGCGAAGACCAGCGCATTGCGCGGCGCGATCATCCCGGTCACGAGCGGCCGGGTCTGCGTGCGCTGCATCAACGCATCGATGTCGCGATCGACGTACATGTTGACCGCGTTCGCGCCGCCCGCCGAGAGCGCACCGCCGATCAAAGTGATCACGACGAGCGAGGTCGGGGGCCAACCGCGGGCCGCGAGCACCATCGTCGGGACCGTCGTGATCAGCAGCAACTCGATGATCCGGGGCTTCGTCAACGCGACGTAGGCACCGATGACGCTCGTCGGGTTCCGCCGGGACGCATGACCGACGCCGCCCGGCGCGAGCCGGGACGGGACGAGAGGGCGGGAGCCGACGGCCATGTTGCTGGAGTGTACGACTTCGTTGCCGACGCGGCTGCGCCCGCCGCGGCGCCGATAGGTTCACGTCGTGGGGCGTCGGTACGAGACAGTGTCGTTTCTGAGCGACTTCGGCGTCGAGGACGAGTTCGTCGGCGTCGTCAAGTCCGTGATGCGCGAGATCGCCCCCCATGCGGTGGTCATCGACCTCACCCACGGCATCGCCCCGTTCGACGTGCGCGGCGGCTCGCTCGCGCTCGCCCGCAGCATCGGCTACGTCGCCTCGGGGGTCGTGATGGCGATCGTCGACCCCGGCGTTGCGTCGGCGCGCAAGGGTGTCGCGATCGAGGTCGCGGGTGGCGAAGGCGTGTTGGTCGGCCCGGACAACGGGGTGCTCGCGCCGGCGGTGTCGATGGCCGGCGGTGCCGGCCGCGCCGTCGAGCTGACCAACGCGGAATACCAACTGCACGCCGTCGGCGCCACCTTCGCGGGGCGGGACATCTTCGGCCCGGCCGCCGCCCACCTCTGCAACGGTGTCGACCTGATGGAGCTCGGCGACCCGGTGGACGCCGACCTCCTCCTTCCCGGGGTGATCCCCCTCCCGCAGGCCGATGAGGCGACCGTGATCGCGCAGGTGCTCTGGGTCGACCGGTTCGGCAACGCGCAACTCAACGTCGGCCCCGACGACGTCCCCCGCGGCTTCGGCGAACAGATCACCATCCGGATCCACACGCCGACCGATCCGTCCGGCGGCACGACCCGCAGTGCCCGCCGCGCCACATCGTATGCCGAGCTCAGCGGCGGCGCGATCGGCCTGGTCGTCGACTCGAGCGGCATGATCGCGGTGGCGATGGACCAGCGATCGGCGGCGAACGAGCTCGGTCTCGACGTCGGTGACCAGGTGACGCTGACCTCGGGTGACGACGATGTCGCCGCGCACCCGCAGCCGGTATCGATCCGGCCGCACTGACCGCCACCCCCGAGTCGTCGCGAGGTCGCGGACAGATGGCCCTTGTCACTGTGGTGGTCGGTCACCTATCGTGACATCCGTGGAAACGCGTTCGTCGGCAACGACGAACAGCGCGTAACGGAGCCGGTGTCATCTGGGGGGTTGGCATCGGCTCTGTCGCGTCCGGCCGAGCGCGTTCTCAGCCGAGTTCGCGACTGCGTTCGGTCGCCGCGCGGACCGCGGCCGCGAAGGCATCGCGCACCGCGCGGTCTTCGAGGACGCGCACGCCCGCTGCCGTCGTTCCGCCGGGCGACGTCACCTTCGCGCGGAGCCCCGCCGGGTCGCCATCGCGGGCGAGCAATGTCGACGCGCCGAGCAGCAGTTGCGCGACGACCCGATCCGCGACGTCGGCGGCGATGCCCTCGGCGACGGCGGCCGCTGTCAACGCCTCGGCAACGAAGAAGACGTAGGCGGGTCCCGAGCCGGCGACGCCGGTGAACGCGTCGAGTTGCTCCTCGGGCAACCGGTCGACGATGCCGACGGCCGAGAGGATCGACTCGGCCCACACGAGGTCGTCCTCGGTCGCTGCGCCTCCGCCGGCGATCGCGGCGGTGCCGAGGCCGACCAGCGCCGGCGTGTTCGGCATCGCCCGGATGACACTGACGCCGTCGCCCGTCGCGGCCTCCAGGGCGCGCACGCCGACACCGGCCGCGATCGACAAGATGCGTGTCGCGCCTGCTGCTGCCGCGGCGGCGGCCGCAGTCGTGGCGTCACCCGGCTTGACCGCCAGCACCGCGGCGTCGGCCGCCGGCATCGAGTCGACGATCGGCACGTCGGGAAACAGCGTCCGCAACTCCTCCCGGCGCGCCTCCAGGACCTCGACGACGGCGAGCCGATCGGCCGCGAACGCGTTCGACGCGAGGATGCCGCCGAGCAGCGCGGCGCCCATGTTCCCTCCGCCGACGATCACGAGTTCGCGCGCGCTGTCCATCGCGCCGACGCTACCGGTGCGCCGCGCCCTGCCCGTGGTGCGGCCGCCCGGGCGGGTACGAGGGACCGACTCCCCCGAGACGTACCCACCCGGACACTCCCCAGTGGGCGCGGCGACGAGTGGAGCGGAACCGCCGCGGTCAACTCCCCGGCGCGAACCGGCTCGCGAAGCCGATCCGCAGGAGCGCCTGGAAACACAGCTCGACCTGCGCGTACAGCGTGCCGATCACCCGGTCGAGTTCGGCGAACGCGACATGGCTCACCGGCATCTCACCGCGCAGGAAGATCGCGTCCTCGAACCCGATCGAGAAGTGGGCCCCGACGAGGCGGTCGTTGCGACGGAGCAGGTGCTCGTACAGCTCGGCATGTTGCTCCTCGGGCGCGGGCATCACGTACGTCTCGTACTTCAGCGTGCGCTGTCCGAGCGTCAGCCACACGGCGGTGAAGTCCTTCTCGTCGCCGCGCATCCGGACGTACCACCGGATCGCATCGTCGTCGGACCGCTCGACCGCGACGATGTGGTCGTGGGCGCCCTGCAGCTCTGCCAGCCAGCCGTCGACCCGGGCCTCGAGCTCCGCCAGAGCAGCGCTGTCGTAGGCGTCGGTCACGTGGGGTCCTCACAACTGACGAGCGGGCCGGCGGCGATGTCCTCGTACAGCGCGCGCAGCTTCGCGGCCGCGGCGCGCCACGTGTAGTGCCGCGCCCGCTCGACCGCTGCCGTGCGCATCGCGGCCTGCATCGACGGATCGTCGAGGATGCGCGCCACCGCCTTGGCGTAGTCGGCCGGGTCGCGCCCCTCGACCAGGAAGCCGGTCGAGCCGTCGTCGACGAGGCTCAGCAGACCGCCGACCGCGCTGGCGACGACCGGGATGCCCGACGCGGCGGCTTCCAGGGCGACGAGGCCGAAGCTCTCGCTCCGGCTCGGGACGACGACGACATCGGCGGCCCGATACCAGGACGACAGGATGTGGTGGGGCTGCGGCTCGACGAAGTTCACCTGATCGTGAATGTCGAGTTCGTCGACGAGCGCGCGGGCGTCGGCCGCGTGGTCGTCGCCGTCGTGGCCGCTCGCGCCACCGACGATCGCCAGCTGGACGTCGGGACGATTGAGCTCGGCGAGCGCCCGGATCGCGAGATCGGGACCCTTCAGCGGTTGCAGTCGCCCGACGAACAGCACCAACGGCCGATCGCGCGCGTCGCCGATCGCCGTTCTCGCGCCGGCGCGGTCGCCGGGTGCGAAGAAGGCGTGCTCGACGCCCGGCGCGATGATCTCGATCCGGCCGTGGGGGTCGCCGTACAACCGCCGGAACTGGGACTCCTCCGCCGGGCTGCTGACGCAGATCGCGTCCGAGCACTGGATGATCTCCGCCTCCGCCCGATCCCGCCACACCGGTTCCGGATCGCCGCCCTCTGCCTTGACGCGCGCCAGTGTGTGGAACGTCGAGACGAACGGCACGTCGAGCACGTGCTTGAGATGGTGCCCGACGACACCGCTCAGCCAGTAGTTGCCGTGGATGACGTCCGGGCGACCGTGCTGCTCGATCCAGTGCGTGACGCCGGCACAGAACTTGTCGGACACCTCCGGGAGTGCCTCCTTCGGCAGGTGGTGCGGACCTGCCTCGATGTGCACCACCCTGTGGCCCGGTTCGACGAGCACCTCGGGGGGCAGACCCTCGCGATCGGCGCGGGTGAACGTCGTGCACTCGAGGCCGCTCTGGGACAGCGACGACACCAGCTCGCGCACGTAGACGTTCATCCCACCGCTGTCGCCCGAGCCGGGCTGCAGCAGTGGCGACGTGTGTAGCGAGATCACTGCGACTCGATGCACCACCGCACAGACGCTAACAACGGCCGCCCGGATCTGGCCCGAGACGGTGCGCGGCCGGCCCGCGGAGGATCAGTCGGCGAGCAGCGAATCGACGCTGGCTTCGCCGCTGCGGTACCGCTTGACGAGTTCTGCGCTGAGCTCGTCGAGCCGGTCGAAGCGCTCGCGGCGATTCGAGGAGACCTTCGCCTCGAACGCGGCGACCGCGTCCCCCAGGGCAGCGAGCTCTTCGGTGCTCAGCTCCTCGAGCCGGCCGAAGTGGAGTTCGGCGCAGAGCGTCTCGAGTTCGTCGA
Organism: Ilumatobacteraceae bacterium; assembly: GCA_024644465.1. Taxonomy (GTDB): domain Bacteria; phylum Actinomycetota; class Acidimicrobiia; order Acidimicrobiales; family Ilumatobacteraceae; genus Ilumatobacter_A. The sequence goes on from JAHEKY010000010.1 coordinate 31,928, forward strand.
CCAACGGATTCTCGCTGAGGTCCTCGGTCGGCCGCGGCGGGCGGGCGGGGCCGCCGGTCAGGTGATGCGAGAGCACTTCGCCGATCTGACCCCCGAGGTCGGCGTCCGGGCCGGCATCGCGGCGCCCCTGCTCGGTCTGCACGAGATCGAGCCGCGCCTGCGCCACGCGCCGGGCGTACGACACGACGTCGTCCTCGTGCTGCAACCGCTGGCGCAACGCCCGCAGCTCGGTCAGGGAGAGCTCCGCAGGATCTCGGTGTTCGACATCGGTCTCGGTCACAGGCATCCTCCAGATACGGGCGGAAGCACCGCCACTTCGTCGTTCGGCCCGACCGCGGTCTCGAGACCGACGGCATCGCCGTTGACCCAGATACGACACGTCGGCAGCACGTCGCTGAACCGTGGGCCGTAGCGTTGCTCGGCCGCCGTCAGTACGTCGGCCACCGTTGCACCGTCGAGCGCGTCGCGGGCCGTGCCGGCGGCCTCGCGGGCCGAAGCAAACAGTCGCACTCTCGCCATCGCCACCAATCTACCGGCCCTGCGAGGCCGGAACCGAGACGCTTGCCCGGGCCGGCTGGCGACGAGCCGGCACGTCGCGATGGCACCCGGCGATCTCATCGCGTCGTCATCGGCACATTCGGCGCCGGACTTGAGCAGAATCTGGAGAAATTTCTGGCGATCATCGGCTGCCCGCGCGAACAGCCAGTTCAGAGCCCATTTCTCGGAACGAGACGTCGTGGTGCGCGCCGTCCGACCGACGGGTGCCACCCGTCTCGGCCGCCTCGAGGTCAGCGCCCGGCCGCGACGGCGTCGGCGGGCAAGACGCCGGCGACGAAACCGATGCCGGCCACGAGCAGGGTCAGCCCGAGCGCGAGTCGTCGGGCCGAATCCTCTTCGAGCCGGCGAGTTGCTCCGTAGAACCCGACGACCGGTCGGGCCATTCTGGCCAACGCGACGCCGCCGGCGGCCACGAAGGCGACGGCGAGCGACATCGCGACGATGCGCGCATCACGGTCCATCGGCCCGAGCCCGTGCGTCCAACGGTCGCTGATGCCGCGCAGCGCGACGCCGAGGTTGAGCGCGACGATCGTGGACATCGTCGCCATCCAGCGGATCGGCAGCCCGGACCGCGAGATGCCGTCGCCGAGACCGGCGCCGATCGACGACATCGACCAGATCAGCCGTGAACCGGGCCTGACGTGACCCCAGGACAGCACCCAGTGTCCGATCGCCACGAGCGCGACACCGCCGCCGAGCAGCAGCGCCACCACGAGTGGTGGGGTCGCGAACGGCGTCGCGCCCGTGAACAGCACGACGATCAACAGTGCAATGGCGGCCACCCTTCGCAGCCCATCGACCGCGACGACCGACCATGCAGCATCACGCAGGCCGTCCATCCCCGAACGGCCCGGACGCTGCTCGCCGAGCACCCGGATGCCACGCCGGGCCCATGCGATCTCGCCGGTGTCGTCGCCGACGGGGCGGCACAAGGATTCGTCCACGACAGCGCCGAGGTCGAGCGCATCGGCGAGCAGCAGCGGCAGCGGCCGTCGCCGGTCGGTCCGACGTCGGTCGCGGCGGCGCGGGGCGCCCCCCGCGGCGAGGCCCGCGCTGACGACGAGCGCCGCGGCGAATGCGACCAGCTCGAGCAGGAGCACCGAGAACCCGACGACACTCATCATCGGACGAGCCATCCGCCAGCTCAGCCAACCGGCCCATGCCGCGAGGCCGGCCACGGTCAGCAGCGCGCCTGCCCATCGACGGAGCGGGCCGCCCCGCTCCACCGCCCCGGCGTCGGGGCGCGGCCGACCGTCGGTCGTCGCGTCGTGTTCTGAGAGAAGTGTCACGGTGATCGATTGCTCCGCCGGCGTGGGCCGATCGGCCCACCTGAATCGCGCATGCCCGTCATGCCCTGCGGCATCATCGGCACGCTGCACCGCATGCTTGAGCCTCGCGGGGCGCCTGCGCCGACTGACCGATAGCCTCGGCGCACTGTGGGAACCGAAAAGCGCGAGCGTCAACGAGCGAACAAGGCACTGAAGGAGCAACAGGCGGCACGCGCGGAGGTGCGTCACAAGACGACACGGATCAGCATCATCGTCGTCGGCGCGATCGTCGCGGTCTTCGGCATCGCGTTCATCGCCAACACGTTCATCGGCGACGACGACGGCGGCGATTCGACGCCGGCCCTCCAGTCGCCCGACACGAGCGCGAGCGGCTCGACGATCGTCGACGACACGACGGGCGAAGTCGTGCCGGACGGGTGCCCACCGCCGGGCGGCACCGACACCCAGACGCAGACCTTCGACGCTCCTCCTCCAATGTGCCTGGACCCGAACGTCTCGTACCAGGCGCTCGTCGAGACGAGCAAAGGCGAGATGACGATCGACCTCGATCAGCAGCAGGCGCCGAACACGGTCAACAACTTCGTGTTCCTCGCACGCAACGGCTACTTCGACGACACGACGTGTCACCGCATCATCCCGGGCTTCGTCGTCCAGTGCGGCGACCCCAGCGGCACCGGCACCGGTGACCCGGGCTACCGCTTCGCCGACGAACTCCCCATCGCCGGGGAGTACGTGATCGGCTCGATCGCGATGGCCAACAGCGGCCCGGACACCAACGGCAGCCAGTTCTTCATCATCACGGGCGAGCAGGGTGTCGCCCTGCCGCCCGCGTACTCGCTGTTCGGGCGCGTCACCGAGGGGTTCGACGACACCGTCGTGCCGATGGAAGCGGCCGGGACACCGCAGGGCACGCCGAGCGAAACGGTCGAGATCCGGTCCGTGACGATTCTCGTCAGCTGACGTCGTCGGCGCCGGATGCGCGGTGTTCGGCGAGCGCGTCGCCACGGTCGACGGGCACATCGACCTGGCCGTGTGATGCGCGGCCGAGGACGTGCGTCGCGACCGGAGACGTCAGCAACTGCAGCGTGACGACGAGCACGAGCGTCGCGATGGCGTGTGCCGTCCCGATCTCGATCGCGGCACCGATCGCAGCGAGCAACAGCCCCAGGGTCGGCGCCTTCGCTGCCGCGTGCATTCGCGACATCACGTCGCCGAAGCGAACGACACCGAGTCCGCCGATCACGGTGAACAGCGAACCCAACACGAGCAGGGCGCCGGCGACGAGGCCCATCACCCACCCCGCCGTTCGACGAACCGCCCGAGCGCGGTCGTTCCGACGAACCCGACGAGCGCGACGACGAGCACGGTCGACAGGCTGATGCCGCTGTCGGCCCGAGCGGCGGCGACGATGATGCCGATCACGACGACCGACAACAGGCCGTCGAGCGCGACGACGCGATCGGGCACCGACGGACCGCTGACGAGCCGATACAGGAAGAATCCACCGGCGACGACGAGCAACGTGAGCGCGGCCGCCGTCATCGGGCCCGCCCCTTCGTGGCGATCTGCGCGAGCGCCAGGTCGACCGACGCGAGTTCCTCGCTCGAACCGAACGCCTTGATCGCGAGGCGTTCGAGCTTGAGGATGTCCCTGCTGACCTCCGGGCTGTCGCGGAGTTGGAGGACGTGGATGAACAGGTCGCGACGGACCGTGCCGTCGTCGCCGTGGATCTCGTGCACGTCGACGGTGACCGTGCCGGGGGTCAGCGTGATCGAGTTCGCCACGAGCGTCACGACGCCCGCCGAGCCCGAGTGCATCGGCACCCTGATGATGCCGCGCTGCAGATGCGATGTCGGGGTCACGATCTCCCATGCGACGACCAGGTTCGACGTCACGAGCTGACCCAGGAAGTACACCACGTAGTGGAGCGCGGCGAGCGGGCGGAAGTAGCTGCGCTCGAGACCGGTGACGCCGGTCGCGCGGGCAACGGCGAGGACGCCGATGGCGACTGCGAAGCCGCTGACGACGTTGCCGAGCGTCAGGTCGCCCCACAGCGCGACCCACAGGGCGGACAGCCACACCACCAGCATCGGGAGGCGCACGAACCGGTTCACGACGACGCCCCGAGGACGTGACGGACGTAGATCTGCGGCACGAGGAGATCCGCCGCGGCCCGCTCGGCGAGGTCGTACATCGGGCCGGCGAACACCATCATCGCCAGCGACGCGACGACGACCGCGACCGTCGCACCGGTCATCAGCAGCGGGACGCTCGTGCGCCCGGGGGCGAGCCGCTCGGCGACCGCCTCGTCCTCGCACGTACCCCAGAACACGTTCGACCAGATCCGGCCCATCACATACATCGTCAGCAGGCTGACCACGAGGCTGACGGCGACGATCGGCCACTGCTCGACGAGTACGCCGGCGTCGACGAGCGCGAACTTCGCGACGAAGCCCGAGAACGGCGGCAAGCCGGCGATGCTGAGCGCAGGGAACGCGAACAGCACCGCGATCATCGGCGCGCTGCGCACCATCCCGCCGATCCGGGAGAGACGGTCCGAGCCCGCCTTGCGTTCGATCAGGCCGGCGACGAGGAACAGTGCCGTCTTCACGATGATGTGGTGCACGACATAGAAGATCGCGCCCGCGATGCCGGCGAGCGTGAACAGCGCGAGACCGAAGATCATGTAGCCGATGTGGCTGATGATGTGGAAGGACAGGATCCGCTGCAGGTCGTCGTTGGCGAGTGCGCCGAGCACGCCCGTGACCATCGTCAACCCGGCGATGATCAACAGCAGCGTGCCCTGCCGCGCGTCATCCGGGAACAACAGCAACTGGGTGCGGATGATCGCGTACACGCCGACCTTCGTCAGCAGGCCCGCGAAGATCGCGGTGACCGCGTTGGGCGCCGTCGGGTAGCTGTCCGGCAGCCAGAAGAAGAGCGGGAACAGGCCGGCCTTGATGCCGAACACGACGATCAGCAGCAGCGAGAATCCGGTCCGGACGCCGCTCGGCAGCTCGGGGATGCGCTCGGACAGCTCCGCCATGTTCACCGTGCCGGTCGCCGAGTAGATCAGCGCGAGCGCGGTGATGAAGAACGTCGACGCGATCAGGCTGATCACGACGTACGACATCCCGGATCGCACCTGGCCCGCCCGGCCGCCGAGCGTCAGGAGCACGTAGCTCGCGACGAGCATCATCTCGAACGCGACGAACAGGTTGAACAGATCACCGGTCACGAAGCTCGCCGACACGCCGGCGGCGAGCACGAGGTACACGGGGTGGAACGCGGCGAACCGCCGCTCCTCTGCCTGCTGGCCGATCGCGTAGACGAGCACGCTGATCAGCATCAACGAGGAGACGACGAGCATGATCGCCGCGAATCGATCGACGACGAGCGAGATCCCGAGCGGTGCCTTCCAGCCACCGCCCTGCGACGCGGCGATGCCGTCCGGCGCGTCGTCGACGCGGGCGAGCAGCACGATGTTGCCGACGACGACGGTCAGCAGGGCGCCGAGGCCGATCACCCGCTGTGTCGGCCGGTGACCCGCGGCGACGATGCTGAGCGCGGCCGCCACGAGCGGGACGATCACCGGCAACGGGATCAGGACGTCGAACGAACCGCTCCCCGGCGCGACGACGTCGTCCGCGGTCGGCAGGGCCATCGCAAGGGTGGCGAGGGCGCCGCTCATTCGGGATCCTCGGCGAGTTCGTTCAGACGGGCGGCTGCCTCGCCCTCGTCGACGAGTTGGTCGACGCGCCGGGCGATGTAGCGGTCCTCGACGTCGTCTTCGACGACGTCGTCGTGGGTGATCTTCCAGCTGCGGTATCCGAGCGCGAACAGGAATGCGGTGACGCCGAACGTGATCACGATCGAGGTCAGCGCGAGCGCCTGCGGCAGCGGGTCCGCGAAGTCGGTCGGGTCGGCGGAGCCGATGATCGGCGGGAGCCCCCGGCCACTGCCGGACGTGAGCAGCAAGATGTTCGAGCCGTGGCCGATCAGGCCGATGCCGATGATGATCCTGGACAGCCGGCGTTGCAGCAGCAGGAACGTGCCGGTACCGAACAACGCCGCCGCGGCGAACGCGAGTAGGACGCTCATGCCGGACTCGACCGATCGTCGCGACCGGCATCTGGTTGGTCGGCACCGGCACCGTCGCCCGGTTCGTCTGACTGGGCGAGCTGGCCGAGGTCGTCGCCGAACGCGGCGAACGCCATCAGCACGAGCCCGACGACGACGAGGTACACGCCGACGTCGAAGGCCAGCGCGCTGACGAACTTGACGTCGCCGAAGACGGGCAGGTTCGTCTCGTACTCGCCGTGTTCCAGCACCGCGCCACCGAGCGCGATCGGCAGGAAGGCCGTGCCGGCGGCGACACCGAGCCCGAGCCCGAGGATGACGTGCGACGGCACGCGGAAGGTCGTGCGGACCGCGGCTGCGCCGCCGGAGACGTACCGCAGCGACACGGCGGCCCCGGCGGTCAACCCTCCCACGAAGCCACCACCGGGCAGGTTGTGTCCTGCGAAGAGGAAGTACAGCGACAACACGAGGATCGACTGGTAGAGCACTTTGATCGACTGGTCGAGGATCACCAACCGCTGTGGTCCGGCCGACGGGGCCGCCGGCATGTCGGCGCTCATCCCGGCACCTCCTGCCGGCGTTCGTCGGCGGTGCCTGCCGTGTCGTCGTACCCCTCGAGGATCTCCTCGAACGTCGGACCGATCACGTCACGGCGGCGGCCGGTCCGGGCGAGGCTCACCGCGCCCGCCGCGGCGACGACGAGGACGGTGATCTCGCCCATCGTGTCCCAGCCGCGGAAGTCGACGAGGATCACGTTGACGACGTTGTGCCCCTTGCCCTTCGGCAAGGCGTTGTCGACCATCACCTCGGACTGCTGCGGGCCGGCGACCTCGGAGCGGGCGTCGCTCGCCACGAGGGCGAACACGAAGATCGCCGCGCCGACAGCGACCGACACGCCGATCCGCATCGGCGTCGCGATCGCCGGCGTCCGGTGCGTCCATCCGGCCGGGAGGTTGCGCAGGACGAGCACGAACAGCACGGTGCTGAGCGTCTCGATCGCGAACTGCGTGAGCGCGAGGTCCGGCGCGCCCTGCGTCACGTACAACCCCGCCATCAGATAGCCGACCGCGCCGAGCATCAACGCGCCGGCGATGCGGCGACGCACGATCGAGGCGGCGAGCGCTGCGCCGACCATCCCGCCGACGAGCGCGACGTGCACCGGTGTCTCCACGAGCTGCGGGAAGCCGTCGAGGTCGCCCGCGAATCCGATCAGCGGGACGACGGTCGCCATCAGCACGATGATCGAGATGTAGATCGGCAACGACCCGTTCTGCACGGTCGCCGTGATGCGGCGCGCGATGACCCCCGTCCCGCGCAGCAACAGGTTGAACGACCGCTCCGAACTCGGCACCAGGCGCGTGATCCGCGCGCCGGCGCGCTGCACGGACGCGACGTGTCGGCGCAGCACGGTGAGGACGATGCCGCCGCCGATGATCACGATCGACAACGTGAACGCGCCGGTGAACCCGGCCCACAGGTGGAGGTGGACCACGTCGGCCGCCGGGTGCAACGCGCTGGTCGACGCGTCGACGAGGCCGTCCAACCTCCCCGGTGCGAGCCCGAAACCGACCGTCAGCACGGTGAGCACGACCGAGGGGCCGGCGAACAGCCAACCGGGTGCGTGGGCATCGCGACTGCGCGCCACGTCGGCGGGGTCGGCGTCGGTCGCGCCGAGCACGCCGAACACCCCGAGGACGAATCGCGCAGAGTACGCGAACGTGAGGATCGACGCGAGGACGATCACGGTCAGGACCGCCGCCGAGCCGACGAACTCGCCGTGTTCGAGGTAGCCCTCGAGCGCACCCTCCTTCGAGACGAAGCCGAACAGCAGCGGGACACCCGCCATCGACCCCGCCGCGACCAGGGCACAGGCCTGGGTCAGCCGCCAGCTCGGCCCGAGCCCGTGCAGTCGGCGGACGTCGCGCGTGCCGACCGCGTGGTCGATGATCCCGACGATCATGAACAGCGTCGCCTTGAACGCGGCGTGTGCGAGCAGCAGCACGACACCTGCCTTCGCGATGTCCTCGACACCGGTGCCGAACAGCAGCATCATGAACCCGAGCTGGCTGACGGTGCCGTAGGCCAGGAGCAGCTTGAGGTCGGTCTGGCGCAGCGCCCGCCATCCGCCGATCACCATCGTCGCCGACCCGACGGTCAGGACGAGCACCCGCCAGCTTCCGGTCATCGCGAACATCGGCGCCAACCGCGCCACGAGGTAGACGCCCGCCTTGACCATCGTCGCCGAGTGCAGATAGGCGCTGACCGGTGTCGGTGCGACCATCGCACCGGGCAGCCAACTGCTGAACGGCGCCTGCGCCGACTTGGTGAACGCACCGACCAGCACACAGACCAGCCCCGCGTTCACCGCCCCGCCGGACGGCGCGTCGGCGAGCAGCTCGGACATCCGGTAGGTCCCGCCCGCCTGCCCGATGATGATCAGCCCGACGAGCAGGACGAGGCCGCCGAGGCCGGTGACCAGGATCGCCTGGAGCGCGGCCGCCCGTGCCCGGGGGTTCGTGTCGTCGTTGCCGATCAGCAGATACGACGTGACCGACGTCAGCTCCCAGAAGATGAACAGCGTGATCAGATGGTCGGCGAGGACGACGCCCAGCATCGCGCCGGCGAACAACGTCATCATCCCGGCGAGCCGGCCGACCCCGTTCGGCGACTGCGGCACATCGTCCGTGTGGTCGCCGTCGTGGGGCGCGAAGTAGGCGACCGCGTACAGACAGATCAGCAGCCCGATTCCGGACACGACGGTGACCATCGCGACGGCGAACCCGTCGAGCTCGAGGTCGACCGCGAGCCCGAGCCGGGAGACCCAGGCGTAGGAATCGAGCACCGAGTCCCCATCGAGCACGTCGCCGGAGCGCGCCGCCAACCACAGCAGCGTCGCGAGCGGCGCGAGGGCCGCGACGGCGAACGCCTGCCGGCCGAGGCGTCGACCCGCCGCGATGATCGCCGTACCGACCACGAGATGAAGGGCGAGAAGGACGAACATGCGGGGCGGGCGACATCGGCGCGACGTCGGGTCGAAACGATACGTGGTCGGGCCCGATTCGTTGCGAGTTACCGATCGGTAACTAGAGTTCGGGCATGGCAGATGTATCGCGCGTCGGAGTCGTCGGGTCGGGGATCATGGGTTCGGGTCTGGCCGAGGTGATCGCCCGGGCCGGCCTCGAGGTCGTCGTCCGGTCACGGACGCAAGACGGCGCCGACGCCGTGCTCGCCAAGGTCGGCAGCAGCCTCGCACGGCACGTCGCCAAGGAGCGGATGACCGAAGACGACCGCCAGGCGATCCTCGGTCGGATCACCGTCACCGACCATCTCGGCCAGCTGGCCGACTGCGATCTCGTGATCGAGAGCATCGTCGAGGACCTCGAGATCAAACGCGCGCTCTTCGCGGAACTGGAGCAGATCGTCAAGCCGGAAGGCATCCTCGCGACGAACACCTCGACGCTTCCCGTGATCGAGCTGGCGATGGTGACCCAGCGACCGGACCGGGTCTGCGGCGTCCACTTCTTCAACCCGGCACCGGCGATGTCGTTGGTCGAGGTGATCAAACCGCTCACCGCCTCCGACGAGACGATCACCGCAGCGATGCACTTCGCGGAGGTGTGCGGCAAGGAGGCGGTGCAGGTCGACGATCGCGCCGGCTTCATCGTGAACGCGCTGCTGTTTCCCTACCTCAACAACGCGGTCCGGATGTTGGAGTCGGGCACCGCATCGATGGACTCGATCGACACGGCGATGCGCGGTGGCTGCAATTTCCCGATGGGCCCGTTCGAGCTGCTCGACCTCGTCGGCCTCGACACGTCCGTGGCGATCCTCGATGCGCTCTATGCCGAGTTCCGCGACCCGAACTACGCGGCGGTCCCCCTCCTGCGTCGGATGGTCGTCGCCGGACGACTCGGCCGCAAGACCGGACACGGCTTCCGGCAGTTCTGACCAGGAGCGCGACATTTATCACTAAACGTGAGATCGGACGAAACTTCTCGTCAAGATTCGGCCCCTGACATCGAGTCGTGACAAGAAATTTGTCAGCATCGGGGGATGGGCGTCGCCGACCGTGAGCGAATCGAGCCCCCGCCGACGCGATTCGCGCTCCCCGACCCGCGATCAACCGCGCCCGGCAACGACCTCGTCGCACTCGGCGCCGACCTCGAACCCGGCACGCTGCTCGCCGCGTACCGCACCGGGTTGTTCCCGATGCCGGTGGACCCCGGCAAGCGGCGCAGCAAGATGGCGTGGTACTCGCCGGACCCGCGAGGGGTCATCCCGCTGGACGGTCTGAACGTCAGCCGCTCGTTGCGCCGGAGTTGCGCGCGGTACGAGGTCCGGATCGACACGTGCTTCCGCTGCGTCGTCGAGTCGTGCGCCGAGGCGAACCGGGACGGCCGCTGGATCACACCGGAACTGGTCGACGCGTACTGCCGGCTGTTCGAGCTCGGATGGGCGCACTCGGTCGAGACGTTCCACGACGGCGACTTGGTCGGCGGCCTCTACGGCGTGCGGATCAACCGGTTCTTCGCCGGCGAGTCGATGTTCTTCCGCAGGGCCGACGCCTCGAAGGTCGCGCTCGTCCACCTCGTCGATCATCTCAACGAGACCGGCGCCGTCCTGCTCGATGCGCAGTGGTGCACGGCGCACCTCGCGTCGCTCGGCGCCGTCGAGATCCCGCGCGAGCGCTATCTCAGCGAACTCGAGCGGGCAGTGGCGGACTGTGCCGGCGACGGGGAAGCGGGCCACGAACACGGGGCCATGACGAAGTGAGCGGAGTGGCCGTTGGCCACTCCGCTCACTTGCGTCCAGCGCCGGCCGGATCCGCCATCCGGCCGGCGGGTTCCCGCCAAAAGGGGAAACCTGCGAGCCACGAGCGCCCCGCCAGGGGGGACGGAACGCTCCGGCTGCGACTTCTGAGCGATTGTTGTGGTGTTGCTGCGGTCTCGCTCGGACATGATTTCTTCGGCCGGTCCGGGGCGAACTTGAGGATTTCTTCCCAAACCCACGACACTCTCCGGATGGACAAGGACTCGCCCGCCGACTCGACGCCGGCCCACCCGCGCGATCGGCCGTGGATGATGCGGACCTACTCGGGCCACTCGACCGCCACGGCTTCCAACGAGCTGTACCGGACGAACCTCGCCAAGGGTCAGACCGGTCTGTCGATCGCGTTCGACCTCCCGACGCAGACCGGCTACGACCCCGACTCGCCGATGGCGGCCGGCGAGGTCGGCAAAGTCGGCGTTCCCGTCGCCCACCTCGGGCACATGCGTGCCCTGCTCGACCAGATCCCGCCCGGCGAGACGAACACGTCGATGACGATCAATGCGACGGCGGCGTGGCTGCTCGCGCTGTACGTCGCCAATGCCGAGGAGCAGGGCGTCGCGCCGGCGCAGCTCCGCGGCACGACCCAGAACGACATCGTCAAGGAGTACCTCTCGCGCGGCACGTACATCTTTGCGCCCGTGCCGTCACGCCGGCTGATCGTCGACATGATCGCCTGGTGCGCGGCGCACGCCCCGAAGTGGAACCCGATGAACGTCTGCTCGTACCACCTCCAGGAGGCGGGCGCGACGCCTGCGCAGGAGATCGCGTACTCGATGGCGACCGCGATCGGTGTGCTCGACGCGGTACGCGAGTCCGACCAGGTCCCCGCAGCGTCGTTCGCTCAGGTGTTCGGCTCGATCTCGTTCTTCGTCAATGCCGGAATCCGCTTCGTCGAGGAGGTCTGCAAGCTGCGCGCGATGACCGCGATGTGGGAGCAGATCGGCCGGGAACGGTACGGCGTCACCGACGACAAGGCGCTGCGTTTCCGGTACGGCGTGCAGGTCAACTCGCTCGGGTTGACCGAAGCCCAGCCGGAGAACAACGTCCAACGGATCGTGCTCGAGATGCTCGGGGTGACGCTCTCCAAGCGCGCCCGTGCCAGGTCGGTACAGCTGCCCGCCTGGAACGAAGCGCTCGGCCTGCCGACACCGTGGGACCAGCAGTGGTCGTTGCGGATGCAGCAGGTGCTCGCGTTCGAGTCCGACCTGCTCGAGTACGACGACATCTTCGACGGGTCGGTCGTGGTCGAGCAGCGCACCGCCGACCTCCGCGCCGCGGCGCAGGCCGAACTCGACGATGTGCTCTCGATGGGCGGGGCGTTCGAGGCGGTCGAGACGCTGAAGTCGAGGCTCGTGTCGTCGATGGCGGTCCGCACGCGCCGCATCGAGACCGGCGAGCAGCCGGTCGTCGGCGTCAACGACTTCGTCGAGACCGCCGAGTCACCGCTCGGCGGCGCGGGCGCCATTCTGACCGTCGACGAAGCGGTCGAAGCGGAGATGACCTCCGATGTCCGATCGTGGCGCGAGCGCCGCGACGGACGTGCGGTCGACGCGGCGATCGACGCGCTGCGCCGGGCCGCCGCCGACGGCGGCAACATCATGCCGCCGTCGATCGCGCTCGCGAAGGCCGGTGGGACGACCGGTGAGTGGGGCGACGTCATGCGCTCGGTGTTCGGAGAGTTCCGCGCGCCGACCGGTGTCGCCGGAGCGAGCGGGTCGACCGCCGGGCTCGGCGACGTCGTCGAGTTCGTGAAGTCGATCGCGGGCGGTCCGCCGAAGTTCCTCGTCGCGAAGCCCGGCCTCGACGGACACTCGAACGGCGCAGAGCAGATCGCCGTGGCGGCTCGAGACGCGGGGATGGAAGTCGTCTACTCCGGCATCCGCTCGACGCCGGACCAGATCGCGGCGTCGGCGCGGGACGAGGATCCTGACGTGATCGGCCTGTCGATCCTGTCCGGCTCGCACCGCAGCCTCGTGCCGGCGGTGCTCGAGCGGCTGCGGGCGATGGGCGTCGACGCCCCGGTGGTCGTCGGCGGCATCATTCCGGAGGAGGACCGCACCTACCTCGCCTCGATCGGCGTCGCAGCGGTGTACACCCCGAAGGACTTCGAGATCGCGAAGATCATGCGCGACGTCGCCGACCTCGCGGTCGCGCATCGATCCGCGGCGTGACCGCGACCGGGCGACGGCGTTCGCCGACGTAGGGTCATGAGGGTGGAGATCATCGTGCGGACGACCCACGGCACGGCGGACGTGCTGCTCGAGGTCCACGACGACGATGCCACGCTCCGGGAGTTGATCACCCTCGTCAGCGGCCGCACCGCACCGCCGGTCGTGCTCGTCGACGGGCGCATCGTCGACACGGCCCGGCCGATTCGCTCCGCCGGCTTGATGGCGGGTTCGGAGATCGACACCGACGTCGATCGCGTGCCGGCCCGCGCGGTTTCCCGATCGCGCCTGCTGCAGCTCACCGGCAGCGGAGCGGGCACGATCCGCCCACTCGGCATCGGGACGTACCGCCTCGGGCCCGGCGCCCGGGTCAACGTCGACGAGCTCGTCGTCGGTCGCGTCGACCGACCCGCGTTCGAGGTGTCGGTCGGAGCGGATTCGACCGTGCTGCGTCCCGTACCCCTGATGACACAGTCGGTCACGCACGCCGGCCAGCCGCTCGCCGCGGACGTCGTGTGGACCTCCGGCCTCGTGGTCGCCGGTGGGCGGACGTTCGCGCACGAGCGGGGGCTGCCTTCCGGCGGACAGGGGCCGGCCGCCATCGATGATGCCGGCCGGATGGTGCACGAACGGCACCCGGTTCCGGAGGACGTGGAGCAACGGCTCGTGATGATCGACGCGCGGCGGGACGCCGAAATGCGCCGCGCCGCGTTGTGGGCGGCCCGGACCGGCTCCGATGCATCCTGCTGTCTCGCCGTCGGGCTCCGCACCGACACGATGTGCGAGGTCGACATCGACATCGCCGCGGATCCGGTCGTCGTGCTCGCCGGCGAGGTGAGCGTCGCCGCCGCCCACGCCCGAGCCCTCGTGCTCGATGCGGTCACCCGCTACGGCCCGGCCGACCTCGACGTCGCGGTCGCCGCGGAGGCGGACGATCTCCATCGATGGGACTGGGTGAAGTGGCTGCCGCACGCCGTCGGCGGGGGGTCGGTACCGCAGCTGTTCGGCGCGAACGACCCGGCCGACCTCGCAGCGTTCGCCGGCGCCCGTCTCACCGGACGGGGAACCCACGAGAGTTCGCGCCGCACCCTGCTCGTCGTCGTGGGCGACTCGCTCTGGTCCGCCCCGTGGTCGCCGCTGCACCGTCTCGTCGCCGAGTGTCCCCGGGATCTCAGCCTGCTGCTGCTGACCGACCGCCGGCGCCATGCCCCCGAGCGCTGGACGACGTTGATCGAACACCCCGAGACGTCGTCGACGGGGCACGCGGTGCTCTTGCACCGCTCGGCGCCTGACACGCCGCAACCCCTCCTCGCGCCGCTCCCGACGACCGCCACCGCGGCCGACATCGCCCGCCACCTCGCTGCGCTCGTCGACCCCGAGCTGCCGCAGCCCAGCTCGGCCCGGCCGACCCGCGACCACCCGCGCACGCTCGCCGAGCTCGTCGCCGGCGGACACCCGACGGCCCGCGTCGGCGTGCGGTGGAACACCCGCGTCGGGGTCGCGACGCCGGCACGAATGCCGATCGGCGTCGCTGACTCGTCGCCGATCACGGTCGACCTCGGGCTCGATCGAGGGGTCGTCGTCAGCGGGTCCTCGCTCGCCGACGCCGCCGACGTGGTCCGCACGTTGCTGGCGTCGATGGCGACGGCATGGTCGCCGCACGAACTCGCGATCGTCTGGGTGGACCATCGCGCGGGCACGCGGCCCGAACCGTTGCGCTCCCTCCCCCACCACGCCGGCACGTTCTCCGAGACGGGGAGCCGGGCGGGCCGGCGGTTCACGTCGCGCCTCGCGACCGAACTGCTCGCACCGACGCCGACGGCGCGGCGCGTCGCGGTCGTGGTCGACAGCCCGGCCGCAACCGAGGCAGCTGCGCCCGGGCTGGTCGACGGGCTGGCGAGGCTGGCGACCGCGGCCGGCGGCATCCATCTGATCCTCGCGACCGACGAGCCCCTCGCCGCGCTCGACGACCGGCTGCGATCGGTCTGCACGATCGGCGTCACCGTCGACCGGGTGGCAGCAGTTCGGCACGCAACGGTGCAGGAGAACCGGTTGCACACGCCCTTCACCCCGTTCGAACCGCCGGCGACGGCGTCTGCGCCGGTCGAGGTCGCGCCATGGGTCTTCGCCCGCCCCCTGACAGCGCTGGAACGACACGTCGCCCGGCTCGGGGCAGGACACGATGCGGCGAGCCGGGCCGAGCGGGAGTACGAAGGGCTCGTCAGCGAGTTGGCCCGTCGGGCGGCGTCCGCCGAGCTCCACCCACTCCGGCCGCTCGTACCATCGCCGCTTCCTGCCCGTGTCCCCGCCGAACCGCTGTCGGCCGCCACGACCGGAGCCGGCGTGCCCCTCGGCCTCGTCGCGCGACCCGATCTCGACGAGCCGGTCCCGTACCGGTGGCGGCCGGATCGGGCCCCGTCGCTGGTCGTCGTCGGCGGGGCGGCCTCCGGCGTCCACGGGCTCCTCGACGTACTGCTCGTCGGAGTCGTCGAGCGCTACGCCGGGACCGACGTGCAGTTGTTCGTCATCGACGCCGACGACACCCGTCGATCGGCGTTGCGCGCCCGCGCGCACGTCCACGGCGTGGCGTCGCCCCACGAGGACGACGCCGTGAACGCGTTGTTCGAAGCCGCGGAGGAAGTCGGACGAACGGGGACGCCGACGCCCGTCGTCGTCGTGCGCGACCTGGACCAGCTCTCCGCGGAGCGGCGCGCCCGGCTGGCCGAGTTGATCGGCGCACACGCGCCCGCCGGCGTCCACCTGGTCGCTGCGGCGCACGACGTCGCAGCGGCGACCGAGTTCCTCCGCGCGCCGGTGCGCTTCGTCGTCGGCGCGCTCGACGATCCGGCGGGCTACGCGTCGCTCGGCATCGACGACCACTCCGACATCGTCGGATCGGGCCGATGCCTCGTGGGCCGCGAACAGCTGCTGATGCAGGTCGCCGAAGCGGCAGATCCGCTGGTGACCGCCCTCGCGGCCCGCCCGCAACCGCCCGCGACGTTCGCGCCGCCGACGCCGACCGCGGCCTCCGGGGCGCCGGGGTGAGCGCGCCGTGCTGATCGAACGCGGCGACGGTGTCGGCATCGAGTTGACGCGCGACGTCGTGCGCGGGGTCCGGCTGTCCCACGAGCAGAGCACGGTCGCCGCCGCGGCGGAAGTGTCGCTGCACGACGCGGACGACGAGCTGTTCCTGCTCGACGCACTCGTCCGTCTCCGCGGGCTGCTCGGCAACCCGCGGCTACCGACGCGACTCGCGATCTTTCCGTCGGGTGCGGCGACGTTCCGGGTCGACGTCACCGGTCAGACCGGGCCGGAACTGCACGCCGGGCGCGTCGGGCTGGAACGACGCCACGGCGTCACGTCGACGGTGCTCGTCGACGACGGTGCGCGGCGGTGGATGCATGTCCTGCACTGGCTGGCGCCGGACTTCCGGCGCCTGGAGGACGTCGCCGAGCGGGCCGGATTCCTCGACGCGGTGATCGAGCCGAGTCCGCTCGCACTCGCGCGTGTCTGTGCTGCCGGCACGACGATCGCGGAGCGATGCGCGACGACCGGCGAGCGTTTCGTCGTCGCCTTCGAGGGTGCCCACACGATCGCCGCCGCGACGATCGAATCCGGCGGCGTCGCCCATCCCAGCCTCCGCGTCGCTGCGGGAGCGATCGGCGGCCAGTCGTTCGCCGGGTTGACCGAGCCCGTCGACGTCGCGCGCCGGCTCGTGTCGATCCGCGACGCCGGCACGGAGCGCGAGGTCGACCTGCGCCTGAACGGCATCGCCTACCCGCGGTTCCCGCTCGACGATCTCCGGTCTCCCGAACGGCAGTGCGTCGCGCTCGGTGCCGCCGTCGGCGCCGCCGGACTCGCCGGCCGGTTGCGTCCGATCGACGTCGTCGACGCCGCGGCACAGGTCGAGTGGGCCGTGCCGTGGGCGATCGATCGGGTGTCGACGTTGCCGCCGCTCGTCATCCAGTCCGCCCCGAGCGCGACGCGCCGACTGACGGCACGGCTCGTGCCGCGCCGCCGACCCTGACGTCACCGGCGTCGGGCGCCGCGAGTCAGGCGTCGCGGTCGAAGATGCTCGGCCGCTGACCGAACACCGCCACGGCCTGCTTCAACGGCACGAGGTCGCCCCCGGAGGTGCGGCGTTCGCGATCGGCGATCGCGTGCAGGGCGATCTCGCGGGCCTGCTCCAGCTCGGCACGCAATTTGGCGTTCTCGATCTCGAGCCGCATCACCCGGCGGATCCCCTCGAGGTTCATGCCCTCGTTCGTCAGCTCCGAGATCCGACGCAGCAGCGCGATGTCCTCGTCGCTGTACCGGCGGTTGCCGCCCTGCGTGCGGGCCGGCGTCACGAGCCCGCGCCGCTCGTAGATCCGCAGCGTCTGGGGGTGCATCCCGGCGAGTTCGGCGGCCACGGAAATCACGTAGACCGCCGATTTCACGGTGCGACTCGATTCTCCGCTGTCTGCCATTGCACTCATCCTCTGCTTCGTACGTCCACCGTACTGGCTCGCGCCAGATCCTCGATGGCCTGTCGTTGTTCTTCGGACAACGTCGTCGGGACCTCGACGTTGACGGTCACGATGAGGTCACCCGTGCGACGCTTCGTCGCGATGCCCTTGCCGCGGACCCGATGGCGACTGCCCGGCTGCGTGCCGGGCTTGATCCGCAACGTGACGGTCGAGCCGTCCAGCGTGGGGACGTCGATGTCGGCACCGAGGGCGGCTTCGGCGAACGTGACCGGCACGGAGACGGTCAGGTTGTCACCGCTGCGCCCGAACCGCTCGTGCGGCGTCACGTGCACCGCGACGAGCAGGTCGCCGTTCGGCCCGCCGCTGCGGCCGGGCCCACCGCGGCCCTTCAACCGGATCGTCTGGCCGTCGTCGACGCCGGCGGGCAGGCGGGTCTTGACCTCCCTGGGGCGCTTCTCGACGCCGGCACCGCCGCACGTCGGGCACGGCTCGTCGATGGTCTGCCCGGTGCCCTGGCAGACGTAGCACGGCGAGGAGAACGAGAACATCCCCTGGTTGTCGTCGACGACGCCGCGCCCGCCGCAGTTCGTGCAGACGCGTGGCGACGTGCCCGCCTTCGCACCCGAGCCGTGACAGGCCGAGCACTGGGCGTCCGTGGTCAGGTAGAGCGTCGTCTCGAGGCCCGTGACGGCATCCGCGAAATCGATCGTGAGCTCCGCCTCGATGTCCTGGCCGCGGCGCGGTTGCACGCCTGCGCCGGCGTTGGCCCGCCCGCTGCCGCGGCGACCGAACATGTTGAACAGGTCGTTGAGACCGCCGCCGTCCATGTCGCCGACGTTGAACGAGAACCCGCCGGAACCCGGGCGGGCGCCGCCCATGTTGACCGGGCCCATCCGCCGGACCTCGTCGTACTCGCTGCGCCGCTCCTCGTTGCCGAGCACGTCGTAGGCCGCGGAGAGCTCCTTGAACCGCTCCTCCGCGACGTCGTCACCGGGGTTCTTGTCGGGGTGCAGGTCGCGTGCCAAGGCGCGGTACGCCTTCGTGATCTCCTTCTGGGTGGCGGTCGCGCTGACACCCAGCACCTTGTAGTAGTCCTTGTCGAACCATTCGCGCTGTGCCGTCATGCGTGCTCACCTCCTCACGGCATCGAGATCATCGTCGGCCGCCGACGTTCAATCCCTCGTCTTGACCATCGCGGGGCGCAGCGTGCGCCCCTTCCACTGGTACCCGCTGCGGAGTACCTCGGCGACGACCGGCTCACCACCGTCGACCGGCTCGTGATGAACGGCCTCGGCGACTTCCGGGTCGAACGGCTTGCCGTCGAGATCGAGCGTTTCGAGGCCCTGCTTCTTCAACTCGGTCAACATCTGGTTGAGCAGCGGACCGACCTCCTCCGGGTGGCGGAGGTAGGCGGCTTCGGCCGCGTCGAGCACCGGCAGCAGCGCTTCGGCCAGCCGACCGGTCGCCCGCTCGGCTTCTGCCCTGGCCTGGGTGACCGAGCGCTTGCGGAAGTTGTCGAAGTCGGCTTGGACGCGTTGGGCGATGTTGCGGTACTCCTCACGCTCCGCGAGGACGGCCGCGACGTCGATGTCGGCGTCGGCCGCCGTCGTGTCGCCGGGCCGCTGTGCCGACTCGGTGATGTCGTCGACTTCGCCGCCGCGTTCGTCGGCGACGTCGGCCGGCGACGTGTCGGCGTGGTCGTCGGCGGGCGCCGCGTTGGGCGCGCCCGCCGACTCGGACACGTCGTCGACCGTCCCGATGTCGCCCGGCCCGAAGTCGCCGGGATCGAAGTCGCCGGGATCGACGAGATCGCCGTCTCCCATGTTGGAGATCACGGCGACCTCAGCTCGCCGACGGCTCTTCGTCGACGATCTCGGCGTCGACGATGTCGTCGTCGTTCGTCTCGGCGCCGTCCTGGCCCGACGCCGACGAACCAGCGGCGTCGGCGTCCTTGGCCGCAGCTTCGTAGAGCTTCTGGCTGAACGCCTGGCTGGCGGTCATCAACGCTTCGGTCGCCGACTTGATCGCGTCGTTGTCGTTGCCGTCGAGCGCCTTCTTGAGATCGGACAGCGGCTGCTCGACCGCGTCCTTCTCCTCGGCAGGGACGTTCTCGCCCTGCTCACGCAGCACCTTCTCGGTCTGGTAGACGAGCGAGTCCGCGTTGTTCCGGATCTCTGCCTCCTCGCGGCGGCGGGCGTCTTCTTCGGCGTGCGCCTCGGCGTCTTTCACCATCTGGTCGATGACGTCCTTGTCGAGCGTCGACTGGCCGGTGATCGTCATCGACTGTTCCTTGTTCGTCGCACGGTCCTTCGCGGACACATGGACGATGCCGTTGGCGTCGATGTCGAACGTGACCTCGATCTGCGGCACCCCGCGAGGGGCCGGCGGCAGATCGACGAGCTGGAACTTGCCGAGCGTCTTGTTGTAGCTCGACATCTCGCGCTCGCCCTGCAGCACGTGGATCTCGACGGACGGCTGCATGTCCTCCGCCGTCGTGAACACCTCGGTGCGCTTCGTCGGGATCGTCGTGTTGCGCTCGATCAGCTTCGTCATCACGCCGCCCTTGGTCTCGATGCCGAGCGACAGCGGGGTGACGTCGAGCAGCAGCACGTCCTTGACGTCACCGCGGAGCACGCCGGCCTGGACGGCGGCGCCGATCGCGACGACCTCGTCGGGGTTGACGGTCTTGTTCGGGTCCTTGCCGGTCAGCTCCTGGACGAGCTCGGTGACCGCCGGCATACGGGTCGAGCCGCCGACGAGGATGACGTGGTTCAGTTCGCCCTTCTCGACACCCGCGTCGCTGAGTGCCTGTTCGAACGGCTTGCGGCACCGCTCGATCAGGTCGGCGGTCATCTCCTGGAACTTCGAGCGGGTCAACGACTCGTCGAGGTGGAGCGGGCCGTCTGCGGTGGCGGTGATGAACGGCAGGTTGATCTGCGTCGACTGCACCTGGCTGAGCTCGATCTTGGCCTTCTCGGCGGCTTCCTGGAGGCGCTGGGCGGCCATCCGGTCGGCGCTGAGGTCGACACCGTGCGCCGACTTGAACTGCTTGACGAGCCAGTCGATGATTCGCTGGTCCCAGTCGTCGCCGCCGAGCATCGTGTCGCCGTGGGTCGACTTCACCTCGAACACGCCGTCACCGATCTCGAGCACCGACACGTCGAACGTGCCGCCGCCGAGGTCGAACACGAGGATCGTCTCGTCCTCGCTGCCCTTGTCGAGGCCGTACGCCAGTGCAGCGGCGGTCGGCTCGTTGATGATCCGCAGCACTTCGAGGCCGGCGATCGTGCCCGCTTCCTTCGTCGCGGTGCGCTGGGCATCGTCGAAGTACGCGGGGACGGTGATCACGGCCTGGTTGACGCTGTCACCGAGGTACGACTCGGCGTCGCGCTTCAGCTTCATCAGGATGCGCGCCGAGATCTCCTGCGCGGTGTAGTGCTTGCCGTCGACGTCGGGGGACTTCCAGTCCTCGCCCATGTGGCGCTTGATCGAGCGGAACGTGCGGTCGGGGTTGGTGATCGCCTGGCGCTTGGCGACTTCGCCGACGAGCACTTCGCCGGTCTTGGAGAACGCGACGACCGACGGCGTCGTGCGGGCGCCTTCGGAGTTCGGGATGACGACGGGGTCGCCTCCTTCGAGGACGGAAACGACTGAGTTGGTGGTACCGAGGTCGATACCGACGGCCTTGGCCATGCTGTGCTCCTTGATTGAGTTCGCCCCGGCGGGGCCGGGTGGGGGACCGGGGGGGGTGGCGAAGTTGATGATGCTGGACTCAAGATAGGGAAAAGCGGCCGATCAGACAACCTCAAAACAGAAAACTTGAGTCATTTCGACTCAACATCTTCGAGCGCTGCGCGACGCACCGGCGCGTCCCGCCGGCGAGGTGTTACATCTGGTGCCTGGCACCAGATGTAGGCACCAGATGTGACAGTCAGGCGTCGGGGAGGTTCTCGGGGCCGAACGAGTCGGGCAGCAGGTCGCGCATCGTGGTCGTCGAGACCGCGCCGTCGACGGTTGTCGCGTGGACGCGGGCGTCGGGGCCGGCGAACTCGCGGATCCGCTGGCGGCACCCCCCGCACGGCGTGCCGGGCCTGTCGCCGTCGGTCACCGTCACCACCTCGACGATCTCGCGCTCGCCCGCGGCGACCATCGCCGCGATCGCGCCCGCTTCGGCACACGTGCCGTTCGGGTACGCCGCATTCTCGACGTTGCATCCGGTGTACACATTGCCCGCGGCCGTCCGCACCGCCGCGCCGACCGGGTAGTGGGAGTACGGACAGTGCGCATTCGCCTGCACCGCGACGGCGGCCGCGAAGAGGCCCGCGAAGTCGGCGCCTCCCGCGCCGTCTCGTTGCGTCACCGCACCGACCCCGTCGGCGCCGCGGAGTCCCGTTGTCTCGACCAACCCGTCATCGCGCAATGCTCGCACGAATCGCGTCGGATCGGGTGGTCGCTCTTCCCGGCGGACTCGTCGAGCCCGGACGGCTCGTTCATTTGACGGTTCTGCGACAATGCACGGTCCGCCGCGACGAAGCTGCAATGATCGACAACCGATGCAGCTCTACCTCCGCGACGCCTTGCACGACGACATCGAACAGCTCGTCGCCTTGGTGCTCGGCGGGAAGCTGACCATCGACGAGGACGACCAACTCTTCCTCGACGACTACGCCGACGCGCTCGACGAGATCGACAGCACCGACGGCTCCTACCTGCTCGTCGCCGAACTCGGCGGCCGGATCGTCGGGATGCTGCAATTGATCACGTTCCGCCACTTCCAGCATCGGGGTGGCCGGTGCGCAGAGATCGAATCGATGCACGTCATCGACGACGAGCGCGGCCGCGGCATCGGCGGGCGGCTGCTCGGGTACGCGGTCAGCCGGGCGAAGGACCTCGGGTGCTACCGCATCCAACTCACGAGCAACGCCAACCGCGCCGACGCGCACCGCTTCTACGAGGCCCACGAGTTCGAGCACACGCACAACGGCTACAAGCGCTACCTCGATCTCGACTGGACACCGACACGCAGCGCGTCGCGACGACGCCCCGCCGACGGTCGCGTCCCCGTCTAGCGCTGCCGCTCGGCCAGCGTCAGCGCGACCTCGGCGCGTCCCGCCCGTTGGTGCGACGCGACCAGCACGACCTCGGTGCCGGGCGCGGCCCGCAGCGTCCAGGACGCGAGTGCCCGCTCGGGAAGGCCCCCGGCCCCGCGTGTGAACCGAGCCGCCGACGAACCGGCGAGCTGACCCAACTCCTGACGTGTCGCACCGCCGATGACGTCGATCGAACCGGGCGACGACGCGATCACCTCAGCCACGACCGGTCGCACGAGCCGCTCCTTCGCGGCCCGTTCGGACACCTGCGTCGGCAACCACCCGGTGTTCGAGACGCCGAGTTCGACTCGCCACACGTCGTCGCCGAGCGCGTCGACGGCGGCACGGCGAATCGCGAGGCACGGTGCGGCAAGCGCCTGTGCGACCGCGAAGTCGGCGTGCCGATCGACCTCGTCGCGCAGCAGGTGCAGCGGTGGGTTCGTCCACGAGAAGAGATGGTTCCAGCCGCCGAGCTCCACTGCTCCGAGCTGCGGGTGGTCGAACGGGTACCAGTCGACGAACCCCGCCGTGCGCGCGTCACCCGGCTGGCCGTCGAGCCAGCGCACGACAGCGAGCGCTTCATCGTCGGTCGGCCCGGTGAACCACAGGTGCGTCGACGCCTTCGACCCGGTCGCCGCGTGCACGATGTCCCAGAACTCGGTCGTCCAGCCGAAGATGCCGAGGTGCTCGTACGCCCAGTCGTCCGATGCCCCGCTCATCGGGTTCGAGCGGTCCCACATGAAGTCCTCGTAGATCGAGTGCGCCGGGTATCCGGTCAGCTCGGTGCCCCGCTCGGCGAGTCTTTGCCACGTCCAGAGGTCCTGCGCGGGCAGTGTCGAGTCCGCCGCGGTCGACGACGGGCGCAACAGCACGCCGCCGCTCGTGTGGAAGGCGTTGAACCCGCAGATGTTCGGCCGGGCGACGATCGCGCGGACGAGTGCATCGATCTCCGGTTCCGACAGCGGGTGGTCGCCCGCGCCGGGCACCGACGTCGCCCAGCCCGCGGGGTAGTTGCGGTTGAGATCGAGCGCTTCCGGCGGTCCCGGTGCGGGCACGGTGAAACCGTCGTAGTCCTCGACGGTGCCCTCCCGCAGCAACTGGTAGCGGACGACACCGGGCGGTGGGCCGTCGGGCGGCACCGGCACGAGCAGCCGCTCCTCGTCCGGATGCGGCATCCACGCGCCGTCGTCGTCCGGCCGCCGCATCTCGAGGATGCGGCCGTCTCCGTCGATGTCCTCCGCATGCAATCCAGGCCACCGACGGCCGTCGGTGTGCGGCCACGCCCTGACGCTCGAGCGCCGAAATCGCGGTGTGTCCGCCAGCGCCCACTCCGCACCGTCCGGGTTGACACGCGGGACGATGTAGAACGTCCGCGTCCGCAGCGCGCGCGTGATCGCCTCGTCGCCAGTGGCGTCGCCGTCGACGAGCCGCTGCAGCAGCCGGCACGCGGCAACGGTCGCCGTCAGTTCGGTGGCGTGGATGCTCGCGTCCACCCAGTGCGCCGGCTTCGTCTCGTGGGGGCCCGTCGACGTGTCGGTGACGGTCGCGAGCAGGAGGTCACGCCCTTCGTGCGAGGTGCCGTACGAGTCGATCGCGACGAGGCCGGGGTGCGCGTCCGCGAGCTGGTCGAGCCATGCGGCGAGCTCGTCGTACCGGAGGAAGCGGTCGAAGTCGTAGGTCGCGGGCACGGCGCAACACTACGGCGGCCGTCGCGGTGCGTCTCCGTAGACTTCGGCGCCATGTCGTTGCAGCTCGCCCGCCACCCCTCGTTCTCGGGCCGGCCCGGCCCACTGCTGATCGTCATCGCGGACGGCGTCGGCGTCGCTCCGCCCGGGCCGAGCAACGCGGTGAGCGAAGCGGCCACACCGCACCTCGACGAATTGATGTCCGGCGAGCTGTACACCGAGCTCCAGGCGCACGGCCCGGCTGTCGGCCTGCCGAGCGACGACGACATGGGCAACAGCGAGGTCGGCCACAATGCGCTGGGCGCGGGCCGCATCTTCGCGCAGGGCGCGAAGCTCGTGAACAAGGCGCTGGAAACCGGTGCGATCTTCGAGTCCGACGTCTGGAACGACGCGATCGAACATGGCCGCAACGGGACGCTGCACTTCATCGGGCTGCACTCCGACGGCGGCGTGCACTCGACGAACGAGCATCTCTACCGCATGCTCCGGCGGGCCGCCGACGAGGGCGTCACGAGCGTCG
>JAHEKY010000156.1 GCA_024644465.1 Ilumatobacteraceae bacterium
TCGCGGCGAGCAGATCACGCGGCGGGCCGGTGAGAGGCTGCACCGTCTACCCCCCGTCGGCTGCGCGGTTGAACGCCTCCAACTGGGCGGCGAGCTCGGCGGGCAGATCGTCGACCTTGTGGGCGGGCACAGTCACCGCGGGCGCGGCGACCTCGACGAGGGTGTCGCCGTCGTCGTCGACGAACACCGGCTGCACGACCACTTTCAACAGACGCCGGCGGGTCACGACTGCGCGTACGCGGCGACGACCAACGTCGCGCCAGCCGAGTCGACGACCTTCAGGTATTTCGTGGGGGTCGCCGGTGGCGCGGACGCGCCGCCAGCCGAGCCGACGGTCGTCTGCTCGAGGTTCGCGTCGAACCAGCGGGGGCCGGACGAGTCGATCGAGAAGTAGGTGACGGTGTTCGCCGCGTTCTTCCAGAACGTCCCGACGCCCCGCCAGAACGTCTCGCAGTAGACGATCATGTCGCCGTCGCCCGTGTCGCCGTCGGACGTCTTGTTGACCGACACCAGCTCGTTTTCGGAGCCGTCGTGGATGAGGACGCCGCGGCCGACGTCGAAGTTCAGCGACAGGTTCCCGCGCTGCCCGGCCGTTGACGTGCCCGCACCGAGGTCGAGGTTCCATTTGTCGCCGCCCAGCACGGCGAGGTCGTAGCCGCCTTGGATGTTGCGGACGTTGACGATGTCGCGGCCGCCGAGGTACAGGCCGTTCTGCGGCGACACGGTCGCGTCGGACACCCGGTAGTAGACGGCGTCCATCGTCGCGAGCTGCGTTTTCAGTTGTGTGACGGTCGCTTTGACGGTGGCGGGGGTGCCTGCGGGGTCGTCGACGACCGCTAGCAGGTCTTCGGCGGCGACGGTCGCGGCGGCGGTGAGGTCGGTGATCTTCGTCGGCATCTAGACGGCCTCCGAGCGGGTCACCTGTTGGAACGTCAACGCGACGTCGCACACCGGCCCGAACCCGTGCTCCGACACGCTCTGCGCGTCGAAGAACCCGTACCGGCGGATCCCGTGCGGCACCCGCAACAGTTGGACGGTGCCGCCGCGGGCGCGGAGCTGGTCGCGTTCGTCGACCGTCAACCGGCGGAACGCGACCTGCACGTCGAACGTGGCGGCGTCGCCGGTGACCAGCCGATGCCGCCCCTGCGTGTACGTCCGCCGCTGAGCGTCCCACGCGTCGTCGCCGGTGAGGGTGACCAGCCAGAACGTCTGATAGTCGGCCAGGTTGACGGCGGTGTGCAGATACGCCTTCGACAGGGTCACGGACGCCATCAGGCGGCCCGCGCGGTCTGCCGGTCGATCTTCAGCACCCGCCGGATTTCCTGCCCGTCAACGAGGACCGTCACATGGACGCCTTCGCCGCGGGCGGTGATCGTTTCGCCGACCTGGAGGATGCCGGGCCGTTCGTCGGGGCGGAGGCCCGGCAGCGTCGGCCACGACGCGTCCACCACACCGCCGGCGTGCGCGTAATGGAGGTGGTCGTAGTGGCCTGGCGCCCGCCAGATCAGCTCACGCCCGCCGACCGCGCGCAACACCGCGTACAACCGGTCGAGGCTGGAGGCGGGGCCGACGACGTCGACGGCCGGGTTGTTCCGATCCAAATGGTAGGAGGTGGGTGACCCGCCGACGCGGGCGTTGTGCGACGGGCTGCGGTAGGTGGAGGTGACAGCGAGGCCGGGGATCGACCGCATCGCCGCCTGCACGGTCGCGAGCGCGGTTCCGCCTGCGCCGCGGCCGGGTCCGTCGCCGGAGAACCCGAGGTTGAACGGCAGGTCGATCTTGATCCCCGACAACGCGTCAGTGATCGCCGTCTTGACCTTCGACCCGAGCGACTTGAGCGCCGACACGATCCGGTCGGGCAGCCTGCGGAAGAAGTCGATGATGTCGTCGATCTTGTTCCGCACCGCGGTCTTCATCGACTCCAACACGTCCCGCATGCGGTCGCGTGCGGCGACCAGACCGCTGCTGATCGACTCGCGGACCGCGTTGACGGCGTCACGTACCGTCGACTTGATCCCTTCCCACACCGACGACGCAGCCTTGCGGATCTGACCCCACAGGCCGGACCACAACGACTGGATCTGCGCGAGCCCGACACCGATGAGGGTGCGAACAATCTCGATCGCGCCCTTGATGACACCTTGGATGGCCCGCCATACGCCGGCGACGATCTTCTGGACGCCGCCCCACGCGCGCGACCAGTCGCCGGTGAACACGCCGGCGAACACCTCGAACACGCCGAGGATGACGTCGAGGACGCCGGAGATGACCTGCAGGATGTCTTTCCACAGCCGCGTCGCGCCGGTGAGGATGCCTTTCCCGAACCGGTCCCAGATGCCTGTGACGAGTTTCACGAACACGGACACGACCGCGACGATCGCGTCGACCGCTGAGGTGACGACGTCGACGATCTGGTCCCATATCGGCGCGAACTGGGCGGCCATCCCTTCGGCGCCCTTGACGACCTCGCCGTCGCCGGAGAACCACTCGACGACCCGGCGGGCGGCGTCGATGACCGCGTCGATGATCGGTTCGACAGCCGCGAACGCCGCGGCGAACCGCGGCCCCCACACCTCGCCGAAGTCCTGCATCGCGGGGACACCGACGTCGACGAGCCACGCCATGAAATCCGACACCGCACCAAACACGCGGGTAGCGACCGGCTCGAACAACAACATCCCGTTGTTCACAAGCAGCTGCCACGACTCCCGCCAGTCGCGGGTGTCCTCAGCCGCCCCGAGAATCGTCTCCTCACCCGACCCGATCGTCTTGATGAGATCGTCGACCTCGAACCGGCCTTCGCGGATCGCCGCCGCCATATCAGGGCCGGCGCGGGCGCCGAACAGCTCCAGCGCGAGCGCGTTCGCCTCCGACGTCGACCCGGCGTTCTTGATCTGATCGACAACCCGCGACAGGGTCTCCTCGGCGGGTTCGCCGTCACGGGCCATCTTCCCGAGCGCGATCCGCAGCGACCCCATCACGAGCTCGGCGTTGACGCCTTCCTTCTCGAACTTGCCGAGCAACGCCGCGGACGTGTCGAAGTCGAACCCGAGTTGCCGCAGCGGCGCGCCGTACTGGACGAGCTGCCGGGACAGCTTGTCGACGGAGATGCCGGTCGCCTGCGACGCGACGAACAGCTTGTCGAGGTGGCCGGCCTGGTCGCCGACGGCGATCCCCCAGTCGCCGAACACACGGGAGGTCGACTCGATGTTCGCGGACAGGTCCGTTTCGGTGATCCGCGACATCTCCAACATCCGTTTGGAGACGTCCTGCAGCGGTTTGCCGGTCAACCCGAGCCGCGTGTTGAGGTCCGCGACCGCGGTAGACGCGGACCCGAAGTCCGTCGGCACCGACCCGACGACCTTACGGAAGTCGCCTTGCAACCCTTCGAGCGCCTTGCCGGTCGCGCCGGTCCCCACCCGGATCGTGTCGAACGCCTTGTCGAACGTGTCGCCGACCTTGAACGCTGCGACACCGACCGCGACGAGCCCTGCGGCGAGCGCCGCGCCAGCCGCGAGCCCGACCTTCGTCGCGGACGCGAGGATCGCGCCGCCCCGCGTCTCGGCGGCCAACTTCGACGCGAACAGCTTGGTGTTCGGGAGGACGTCGAGAACGACGGAGCCTGCGTCAATCGCTACGACGACCACCGCCCTTCACCATGCTGTTCGCTCCGGCGACGAGCTGTTTCATCTCGTCGACGGTCATGTGGCGGCGACGCCGTGGACGGTCGACAGCGACCGTCGGGCGGTGCGGGTCGTGCGGTCGCGGTATCCGCTCCGGCCGTGGTGTCGGCTGCGGCTGCCTGCGGCTGTCACGATGAATCTCGACGGTCAACCACAACAGGTCCGCGACCCGGTCGGCGACGACCGCTAACAGTTCTTCGCTGTTGTGCCACGACGCCCGGTCGCCGAGGACAGCGCGGGCGGTCGCCGAGTCGGGCGGCAAACCGGCGAGGAGCACTTTCACTCGCCGCCAGGTGAGCCGGCCGCGCCACAGGTCGAGCAGGTCGACCCGGTAGAACCGGAGAAGGTCGGCTTCTACCTCTTGCCAGTGCTCGCCGACGAACTCGACGAGCGACGCGAGTTTCCCGCGTCGTCGACCCCTTGGGTTTCCATGATCCCGTCGACGAGGACTTTGCAGTCCGCGAGCGTCGGCCGCTGCTCCGAGAACCGCGGCCAGTCGTCGTCGAGGATCAACGCGAGCGCGTCGTCGAACGCGCCTTCGCGGATCGACTTGATCGCCGCGACCGGCCACTGTTCGACGGCGGGGATCGTGAACGTTTCGCCGCCGAGTTTCACCTGATGCGCTTCGACGCCGCCGGCTTCCGCTTCGGCGCGTGCGGCGTCGAGGTCGATCACAGCCAT
>JAHEKY010000157.1 GCA_024644465.1 Ilumatobacteraceae bacterium
ACGATCGAGTTCGTGCCGCCCCGCGGGGTCGAACCGTGGCAGGCGACAGCCCTGCTCCGCGAGCGGGTCGACGACGACACCGTGGCGGCCTGGTTCTCGGAGATGATCGCCCGGGAGGCGATCGAGGTCGACGCCGACGACGACAAGGTACTCCGGCGCGGCCCCGGTGCGGCACGACTGAACGCCGTCGATCAGCAACATCTCACCCGATTGTTCGGGTCGAAGGCCTCGATCGAGCTCGGGAAATACAGCAAGTCCTTCACGACGGCATGGAACGCAATCCGGGCCGAACAACAACGCTTCGTCGCACACTCGGGATGGTGGGTCCACGGCGCACCCGACGGTTCGTTCGACATCAAGATGCTCGGGCGGTTCTTCAGGTCGTTCCTGTTCTTCGCGATCCTCGTCGCAGTGGCGCTGTCGGCCGGCGTCGGTTCCCTGTCGCCACTCAGCAACCCGGTCGCCGCCGTCGTGGCCGCGGTGCTCGCCGTCGCGGGCCTCGCGGTGGTGATGTACCGGGTGTTGCTCCCGGCCCGCTCCGCCACCGGATCAGCGCTGACACTGCGCGCCGAGTCGTTCCGACGATTCCTGGCGGCGAGCGAGGGCCGCCACGTCGACTGGGCGTGGGAGAACAACCTGCTCCGGGAGTACAGCGCGTGGGCGGTCGCGCTCGGCGCCGCCGAGGCGTGGAGTGCTGCAATCGAGTCGAGCAACATCCCGCACCGTGATCTGGCGCTGCGCGGCCCGCTGATCGTGCACCATTCCGCATCGTCGCTGCGCTCGTCACACACGCCGCCGTCGAGCTCCGGTGGCGGCGGAGGCGGCGGGGGAGTCGGCGGTGGCGGCGGTGGCGGCAGCTCCGGTTCGTGGTGAAACGGGGCGACGATCAGCGATCTCGACGATTGGTTCCAGGTCGTCCTCGTCGAATCAACCGATGACCGCCATCGCGGTGATGGCGGCAACTACGTTCGTCCTCAGTGGACGAGGTCGAGCCGGAGGCTCCCGACGAGTTGACGCGCCGCGTCGTGCGTGTCGTCATCGGCGTGGTACTCGGCGTCGCGACAGCGCTCGCGATCAACGCTCGTCAGCCGCACGACACGGCCGCCGAACGGCCACCGGCGACGTCTGCCGCGACGACGACGCCGGCACCCTCGTCGCAACCCGCGACCACCGCAGCGACGACGACAACGACATCGACCTCGAGCATCCCGGCCCGGACGACGACGACGGTTCGGGCGACCACCACGTCGTCGACGACCACGACGACGACCACGACGGAGCCCGCGCTGCTGCAGCCGGGCGCGCCGAGCGCCCCCGGCACGACCGTTCCCCAGTGGCCGCCATTCGAGCCGCTGCCGCCGCTCGTCGGCGTGGCGGCGCTGACGGGCGAACCGGCCGACGAGACGATCACGCTCCGCCCGATCCTCGCCGTCAAGATCGACAACGCCGGCCCGGCCCGTCCGCAGTGGGGCCTCGATGCCGCCGACGCGATCTTCGAGGAGAACGTCGAGGGCACGACCCGCTTCGTCGCGCTCTTCCAGACGAAGCTGCCCGAGCGTGTCGGCCCCGTCCGCTCCGCGCGCACCGGCGACCTCGATCTGATGAGCGCGATGAACCGGCCGGTGCTCGCCTGGTCGGGCGGCAACAGCGGTGTCACGAAGTGGGTCGAGTCAGCCGCGTCGTCAGGTGTCCTCGTCGACTTCACCGCGCAGCGCAACCGGTGCTACGAGCGCTCGCGTGAGCGGCGCGCCCCCCACAATCTGTTGCTCGACCCGACCTGTGCGATCTACACCGCGACCACCGCCGGCCGCGCCCGCCCGCTGTGGACGACCGACGACGGGTGGACGCTGCCGCGGAACTCGTCCGCCGTGCCGGACTCGACGTTCGCGGTCGGGATGGACGGCCTGACCGTCGAATGGTCATGGGATGCCGCCGGCGGGCGGTACCTGCGCAGCCAGGCGGGCCGGCCCCACCTCGCGGTGTCGGGTGAGCAGATCGCCGCGGAGACCGTCGTCGTACTCCGCACATTCCACCAGCCGTCGCCCGTCGACGGTCGCACCCCGCACCCGATCACGATCGGCGGCACGACGGCGGTCGTCCATCGGGACGGCGTCGCGATCGACGCCACGTGGTACCGGGCCACGGCCGCCAGCGCGTTCACCTTCTACGACGCGGCGACCGGCGACCCGATTCCACTCGACGTCGGCCGGACGTTCATCCACCTCGCACGGGACCGCTGACGTCAGCCGGCGATGATCGACTCGAGCGTCAACTCCGGTTCGTTCTGCTCGATGCGCTGCAGCGCGTACTTGTTCTCGAAGAGCGCGACCAGGTCGCCGTCGAAGCGAGCGAGGATGCGCACCCCCGGCTTCGCCCGCAGGACGTCCGCCGACTGCTTGTCGGTCACCCGGATCGCCTGATACGGCGCCGACGACAGCTCGATCGGGGCGTTGAACTCGAACTCGAGCCGGTTCGCGAACACGTCGAACTGCAACTGCCCGACTGCCGCCAGGATCGGCGAGGCATCGCCCCAGTCCGGGTCCTTCAGGACCTGGACGACGCCTTCCTCGTTGAGCTGGTCGAGCCCTTTGCGGAACTGCTTCGACTTCGCCGTGTCGACCGGCCGGGCGGTCGCGAAGACCTCAGGAGAGAACGACGGGATCGGGGGGAACCGCACGCTCGGGCCGGTCTCGTCGTACAGCGAGTCGCCGATGTTCAGGCCGGTGGCGTTGACGAGGCCGACGACGTCGCCGGGAAACGCCTCGTCGATCGTCGTGCGCTCGGCACCGAAGACGGTCGAGGCGTACTTCGTCGCGAACGGGCGACCGGTCCGCTCGCACGTCATCACCATGCCGCGGTCGAACCGGCCGGAGCAGATGCGCGCGAACGCGATGCGGTCACGGTGGTTCTTGTCCATGTTCGCCTGCACCTTGAACACGAACGCGGAACACGGTTCGTCCAGGTGACGCGGCTTGTCGTCGACGTCGAGACGCGCGCTCGGCGCAGGCGCGAGGTCGACGATCGCGTCGAGCAGGTGGCGGACGCCGAAGTTCGTCAGTGCCGACCCGGCGAACACCGGAGTCGACTCGCCGGCCAGGAACGAGGGCAGGTCGACGTTCGCCTCGATCGCGTCGAGCAGCCCGCTCTCCTCGGCGGCCTTCTCCCAGTGGGCGCCCTCTTCGACGGCCGCGCGGGCGGCGTCGACGTCTTCCTCCGGGGCGATCTGCGAGCCCCGCGCGGTCCGCGTGAAGCGCGTGAACACGCCGGTTCGGCGGTCGATCACGCCGCGCAGGTCGCCGAACGAGCCGACGGGCCACGTCGCCGGCGTCGGGCGCAGCTGGATCTGCTCCTCGATCTGGTCGAGCAGTTCGAACGGCTCCAGGCCGGGCCGGTCGAGCTTGTTGAGGAACGTGATCACCGGCAGGTTGCGCGACCGGCAGACCTCGAACAGCTTGAGTGTCTGCGGCTCGATGCCCTTGGCGGAGTCGAGCACCATGACGACTGCGTCGACGGCGGAGAGGACGCGATACGTGTCCTCGGAGAAGTCACGGTGGCCCGGTGTGTCGAGGAGGTTGAGCTCGTGATCCCGGTACGGGAAGTTCAGTGCGGTCGACGTGATCGAGATGCCGCGCTTCTGCTCCATGTCCATCCAGTCCGACGTCGCGGACCGGCGACCCTCGTGCGCCTTGACGGCGCCACCCGATGTGATCGCGCCTGCGTACAGCAGGAACTTCTCGGTGAGCGTCGTCTTGCCCGCGTCGGGGTGGCTGATGATCGCGAACGTCCTGCGACGACTCGCCTCGGCCAGCACCTGGTCGGACATCGCACCGACGCTATCGCCGCAGGAAGTCCCGCGGCCCGATGGCGAAGTGCGGTTGCAGAGCGGGGTCGAGCAGGCGAACGATCGCCGCGAGGTCCGCATACGGCACCGAGACGCAGCCGCTCGTCGGCCTCGTGACGCCGCCCGCGGCGTAGCTGTGGCGGTGCAGGAAGATCGCCGCTGCATAGGGGATCTCGCCGGGGGCGTCGCCGGAGATCGGGTTCATGTTCGCACCGATCACCGCCGCATGGGAGTAGACGTCACCGAACTTCTGGAGCCATTCGTCATCCGGGCCGGGGCATCCCTCGTCGGCGACCAGGTGGTTGTAGTCGCTGTCGTTCGGGATCGCACCCCAGCAGTCCTGGGGGCGCACGTCTCGGTACGCGATGCCGGGACGCACGCCGGGATCGGGCCGATTGCCGAAGACATTGACGCGGTGGCCGTCCCAGGCGATCGTCTCGCCGAGCGGGAAGACCCCGGCCGGTGTCGTCCCGTCCCCGCTGCGGCGATCGAG
>JAHEKY010000075.1:0-5569 GCA_024644465.1 Ilumatobacteraceae bacterium
CGTGCGCGCACAGCTGGTCGACGATCAGGTCGATCGGGTGAACTCCGGTCCGCGCCGCGATCGCCGCGATCGAGTCGGACGCGTCGGGCTCGTAGTCGATGTCGCCGTCGTCGACGGCCCACCACGACCCGACCGAGTCGAGCACGACTTTGCGGAACAGACCGCCGTCGTCGGGTTCGGTTCGCAGCGCCTCGCGCAGGTGGGGTGACCGGAGCGCGGCAACCCGCTCGGCGAGCGGCAGGTCACGGTGCGGCGAGTACGCGGGATGGAAGTCGAGCGGATTGAAGCTGCCTTCGAGACACATCAGCAGCCCGACCACCCGGCCCGCGACCTGGGCGACGATGTCGAGCCCGGCCGCATGGGCGTCGTCGAGGAGGCGGAGCACGTCGCGCCACAGGTCGGGGGCGGTGTCCGGTTGGTTGAGGTTGACGCTGACCGTTCGGCCGGTGCGTCGCGCCAACTCGCGCATCCACGGCATCTCGGTCGTCGGCACGTCGACGTGATCCGGCGCGAACTGGAACACACCGTGGCCGACGCGCCGGAGCGCATCGGCGATCCCGAACAGCTCGTCGGCGGTGGCGTGGGTGCCGGGCACCAACTCACCCGACGACGAGCGGTGCAGCGGCGTGCGCGACGTCGAGAAGCCGAGCGCACCGGCGCGCAGGCCGGCTTCGACGATCGCCGACATCGCGGCAATGTCCTCCGGCGTGGCCGCCTCGTTGGCCGCGCCGCGATCGCCCATCACGTACCCGCGGACCGGCCCGTGCGCGACCTGGGCCCCGAGGTCGAGTGCGTAGTGCCGGGCATCGAGCGCGTCGAGGAACTCCTCGAAGCTCTCCCACTCCCACGTGATGCCCTCGGTCATCGCCGAGCCGGGGATGTCCTCGACGCCTTCCATCAGCTCGATCAACCAGTCGTGACGATCGGGCGCCGCCGGCGCGAAGCCGACGCCGCAGTTGCCCATGACGACCGACGTGACACCGTGCCACGACGACGGCGTGAGGTACGGGTCCCACGAGGCCTGCGCGTCGTAGTGCGTGTGGACGTCGACCCAGCCCGGCGTCAGCAGCCGCCCGTCGGCGTCGATCGTCCTCGAAGCCGGCCCGCCCTGCCCGGGCTCGGTCACGCCGGCGATCAGGCCGTCGACGACGGAGACGTCGGCCGGACGCGCGGCGCTCCCGCTGCCGTCGACGAGCTGCGCGTTCCGGATCACGATGTCGTCCATGGTCACTCGACGCTACTGGTTCGGCTGCCCAGCGGACCCGTCGCTCGTCGTCGCCGCGGCAGCACCGGATCAGTCGTGGTCGCCGACACCGGCCCATTCCCAGTGGTCGCCCGCGCAGACCTCTTCGCCGGCTGCGGCGAGTGGACGGGCGTCGATCACCGCAGCTTCGGCCGGTGCGGTGGCCACCACCAATTCGCCGGTCTCGATGCAGCCGCCGTCCGTGAGCACCACTCGTGCTCCGGGCGCGACCTCGATCCACAGCCGTTCGGGAATTCTGAAGGCCTCGGGAGCCGCGGCGTTGTGCCCGACCCAGACCAGTTGATCGGTCAGGTTCACGAAGTCGATCGTTGCATCAGGCCTGATGTCGCAGCCGCTGAACGCGGTCCCGGTCGCCGCCACGAACAGGAGCGCGTTGCGGAGCCGCATGAGGTCATCCCGACGACTGTCGGACGACCCCGGGTGACGATTGTACGGAAGCGGTCGGTGCCGACGACGCCGACGTGCTGGCAATGGCGATGACCGGTGGCTCGAACCCGCCCTCGCCGGCCTTGTAGCCCCAGATGAACGTGTTCGGTTCACCCGTCGTCGCACCGGTCGGGGTGTCGGGCTGACCGAGGGAATACAACTCGGCGCCGACCTCCTCCAGCGCGTCGAGCGCCGTTGCCTCGTCGGGCGCCGCGCCGTAGTACATCGTGAATGTCACCCTCGGCGAGAAGCTCGGATCGAGCCACCCGAGGTCGATCTGGATCATCGCACCGTGGTCCTCGGGTCCGAAGTCCTCGAACAGGCCGGTTGCGCCGAGGTCGGAGACCGGATCGGCGGGATCTGGGCTGCCGAAGCCGTCGTTCGAGGTGTACATGATCTCGGGCGGGGCGACGCCGCCCGGGGCCGCGATCGTGACGTACTCGGAGAAGGCGGTCGGTTCGACGTCCCAGTCCATCACTCGCCGATACACCGGCGACACCGGGCCGTAGTACAGGTTCGGGAAGTCCGAGTTCACGCCGGTGATGTTCGTGACGGTGACGTCGATTGCGTACAAGTACGGCACGCCGGGGACCGGTCGGAAGACGTGTTCGACCGAAACGGTCTTCTCGAAGCCACCCAGCCAGATCGAGCTGCTCGCCGTGTCGTCGCCGAACCCGGCCCCGCGGACGTCCAGATTCTCCGTACCACCCCATGAGTTGTTGGCCCATCCGGACACACCGCGCTCGCGTTCGAGGATGCCCCATCCCTCGCACTCGCACCCAGGCGCGAGTGCGTCCGCGTTCGTGGAGATCAGGCGAAGGCCGACGGTCGAGGTGCCGGTGCCCGAGGACGGGTCGAACCCGGGCACATTGAGATGGGCCTCTTCGTTGATGCCCAGCCGGACCGTGCCGTTGTCGATCGTCTTGTCGGGCTGGTCGCCGAAACGGATGTCCATCGAGTTGTCCTGATCGTCACGCGATTCGTTGGCGAAGATGACAGCGACGTAGTGGCAGCTTGCGTCGAACGGCACGACCGCCTCGAGCCGACCGCCGACCAACGTCTCGGTTGCCGTCGCACACTCGGCGCCGCCGTACGCGTCGAGTGCGCGGATGTCGACGCCGGTGTCATCGTCCACGTCGATGTCGAGATAGACGAAGCCGGGCTCGTCGGGCCGGATCTCGACGACCGCCCCACCGAACGTGTCGAGGTCGATGTCGCCGATCGAAGCGACGTCGCCATCGCTGAGCAGGATCGCCGCATCGCCGGGCGGGTCGTCGTTGCTGGCGTCGCTGATCCGTGCCATCCGTCCTTCGACCGAGATCGCTCCGATGTCGCCGCTCGTCGCCGGGCGCGCCCACAGGTAGAGGTCGCGCCAGTCCTGCACGGCGTCGGGGTCGGCGACTGCTGCCGGGTAGTCGAGGTCGTAGATCGTTCGCCACATGTCGAGGCTGTTGTCGCCGACTTGGCCGAACCCTCGGGAGCTCATCGCGCGGTCCATGGACGAGTAGACGTGCGGGCTCTTGAACAGATCCGAGCCCTCGTCGACCTCCTCCCAGACCTCCCGGACGAGCGACACGCCGCCGCGCTTCTCCAGGTACTCCGGCACGACGAACGCGCCGTACTGCGGGCCGCTCGAGTCGATCCAGCTCACCCGCGCCAGATCCCGGTGTGGCTCGGCGAGGAACACGTCGATGTCGTTGGCATAGGACCGGATGCCCGAGTTGATGCTCTCGAGCCATTTGTGCGCCGCCCATTCCGCCGACGCCTCCATGAACCAGCGGATCGAGTCGATCTCGTCGTCGGCCCGAAAGCCGCCCCACGGCGTGGGGATGTACGAGAAGTCGAACGGTGAGAAATAGTTGTACTGAACCTGGTGGAAGATCTCGTGGCTCGGGAGGTACGTCGTCCCCGACTCCGCTCCGATGAAGATGTTGCCGGGATCCGGCAGGACGGGAAGGTGAAGGTTGGGAATCGACAATCCGCTCGACATGAACGGAACGATCACGATGTCGATTCCGCTGCGCGGTTCGAAGTCGAGCTCCGAGACGTAGTAATCGAGAGAGGCGGCGAACGACTCCGCACGCCGGTCGACGTCGTCGGGGATGTCGTTGCCGTCCGCATCCTCCAAGCTGAACCCGCCGATGTCCAGTGCCGGGTAGGTGATCGTGAAGTCGGCGTAGAAGACCTTGCACGCGACGTCGACGACGTCGACGAAGTCCGGCAGCGGAAATTCGATGATGTCGCCGACGCACACTGCGGGTGCGGCCGCAACCGATGCAGTCTGCTGCTCCGGCTCCGCAGAGGCGGGTTGCGCGGGATCGTCCGGTGGGAAGCCGAGCCGGATGTTGAGCGCGTCACGCACGGCCGGGTCGAGATCCGGCCAGGCGACCAGCACGCCGACGAACCAGCCTGCGAGCGAGTGGAACTCCACCGGGGAGGCATATCGCTCCGGCAAGGGGACGATGCCCAGTACGTAGTCGACCGCATAGGTGGTGTACTCCTCGAACGTCAGATCGCCTTGTGCGAGGTCGAAGTCGAGCCGTTGTGGCGTTGCCCATGCGTTGCGAACCGAGATGCCGACGCTGTCGTCCGCGGAGAGCCCGACGCCGTCGACCGCGCGCACCGTGAGGAAGCGGGGCCCGTCGTCGATGTCGGCCTCACCCAATACGAACTCCCACGGTTCCTGTGTATCGGTCGAATGCAGCTCGCCATCGACATACAGCTCGACGCGTTCGACCCCGACGTTGTCGGTCGCGTCGGCCGAAACGACGATGCCACCGAAGTGCGGTCCCGGCTCCGGTGACGTCAGCGTGATGGCGGGAGGTGCGTCATCGGTGACGAACTGGATCTGGAGCACCGGTCGCCGCGAGGCCGGATTCGCGATCGGTGAGAACACCTGGCCGAATCCGGACTCGTTCGTCGGGACGAGCGCGAAGTCCGCGATCCCGGAACCGGCACCGGCGCGCACGATCTCCGTGACGTCGGCGACGAGCATGTCATCGACGATCGTCGCGAGCCCGACGCTGTCGCCGAACGACGGCAGAGACGCAAACGGTGACCCCGCCCACGCACCGACGACCGGTCGGATCTCCAGGCCTGACGGTGTACCTGCGGTCAGTTGGTACGACACGGTTGCCACGTCGACACCGGCACCGGATGGGAGCTCGCTGAGGTCGAACTCGGACAGGAGCACGAACGAGTCGTCGCTCGATGCGTCGTCAGCGTTCTCCCGCCCGACCAGCAACCGCTTTCCGTCCGTCTGCCCGCTCGGCACGTTCTGGCCCGATTGCTCCACGCACGGGTTCTCCTCGTCGCAGACCACGGTGTATTCGGCCATCGCGGCGCGCGTGAGCGGCATCGTCAGGACGAACTCCTCTTCGTCCGCAGCGGCCGGACTCGTCGAGATGAACGCTCCCGACGTCAGCGCCAGAACGCCGGCGAACACAGCAGCTGACAGCCGACCGATCTGCGGCTTCCCCATTCTGATCTTCCCCTCCGGTCGGACGAAACCCATACGACCAATTCGACGTCGCCGCAGTATGTCGAATTGCCGATGACGCGCGCAAGACGGGGGACCTCATTCTGAAGATTTCCCGGCCCGACGACCCGACTCACTCGAGCGCGGCGGCGAGCCGTTCGAGCGTCTGTTCCATGCCCGCCCGGTTGTGCGACAGACGGTCGTCGACGCCGGAGATCTGCGCGCTCCGCGGCTTGGCCTCCTCCGGCCGGAGATCCTGGCTGTACTCCGTCACGCGGCACCCGTTCGCCGTCGGCTCGATCGCATAACCCCACTTGGCGAACACGAAGCCGCGGAAGTCGCAGTCGAAGAAGAACCGCTCGTCCGGCACGAGCTCCACGATCTCGGCCTCGGTGGTCCAC
>JAHEKY010000075.1:5669-17155 GCA_024644465.1 Ilumatobacteraceae bacterium
CAAAGTTGTGTCTGACACAACTTTGTCCTCGCGGGGCCCGCGGCCGGACGTGGCGTCGGCAGTCGCTCGTCACCGTCGCGACGTGAGCCCGGACGGGCGCGCGACACGTCGAAGTACGCTCGGGCGATGGAGACGGCCGACGTAGCCGTGATCGGTGCCGGCATCGCCGGGCTGTCGGTCGCCGCCGAACTCGCGCGGCACGTGACCGTGATCGTCGTGGAGATGGAGGCGACGCCCGCGCACCATGCGACCGGCCGGTCCGCGGCGCTGTACATCCCGACCTACGGTCCGCCGACCGTCCGGCGGCTCACCGCCGCGAGTGCGGCGTTCTTCCGCTCGGCGAACGAGGGCAGGTCGCCGACACCGCTCGTGTCGCCCCGGTCGGTGATGTACGTCGCGGATGAACCGCACCATTCCCATCTCCTCGCGTTCGCCGCCGGCCACGGGAGAGCCGGTGGCTCACTCGAGCTGATCGACGGGCCGGCGAGCCGCGCGCGGTGCGCCGCGCTGCGCAGCGACTGGGTCGTCGCCGCCGGTGTGGACCACGACGCGCTCGACATCGACGTCGCTGCCACGGTGGCGACGTACCGGTCGGCGCTGGCCGAGCGGGGCGGGCGGCTCCGGACCAGCCACCGGGTGACCGCCCTCGACCGGTCGGTCGGCGGCTGGGAGATCTCCACGACCGGTGGCCCGATCTCGGCAGGCACGGTCGTCGACGCCGCGGGCGCGTGGGTCGACCGCGTCGCAGGGCTGGCCGGCATCCGCCCACTCGGGTTCCGGCCGAAGCGGCGGACGCTGGCGATCGGCCCGGTCGCAGCGGGCTCGGATCCGGGCGACCACTTCGTCGCCCACGCGGACATGCACTTCTACTTCGGAGCCGAACACGGCGACCTCATGTTCTCACCGGCCGACGAGACACCGACCGAACCGGCCGACGCCCGCCCCGAGGAGATCGATGTCGCGATCGCGATCGACCGCATCAACGACGCGACGACGCTGGGCTTGCGCTCCGTCCGCCAGGCCTGGGCGGGCCTGCGCACGTTCAGCCCGGACGGCGACCTCGTGCTCGGCCCGGACCCGGCGGATCCGACCTTCGTGTGGTGCGCAGGCCAGGGCGGCTACGGGATCCACACGTCACCGGCGGCGGCGCTGGCCACCGCCCGACTCGCGCTCGGCGAGCCGCTGCCGGCCGCGCTCGTCGACGTCGGGTTGACCGCCGGCGACCTCCTGCCCAGCCGGCTCGCGACCAACGCCGGGTGGTGATCACGCCGTCGATGTCGCCTCGGGCTCAGCGCCGGGATCATCGACCAGTTCGACGGTGATCGTCTTCGAGCGCAGTTCGGCACCGCCGACGAACGTCGCGAACGGTGCGTCGGCGGCATCACGTCCGACGCCGATCCGCGCGAGGGCGTGGATCGCCGCCATCCCGGTCGGGTCGAACAGGTACCAGTCGTCGCCGAGGTACGCCTCGAAGAAGCCGTGGAAGTCCTGGGGTTCGACGCCGACGCCGTAACCCGAGACGTAGCGCGCCGGCACGCCGAGTGCACGGCACAGCGAGATCGCCACGTGCGCGAAGTCGCGGCAGACCCCGGCTCGCTGGAGCAGGACGTCGGTCGAACCGCTCGACCCATCGGTGACACCCGCCTCGTAGGTCACGTTCTCGCCCACCCAGTCGGAGACCGCTCGGACCCGGGCGTGGCCGGGGTCGACATCGCCGAACAGGCCGGTTGCGAACCGGTCGAGCTTGTCGGACTCGCAGTAGCGGCTGGGGTTGAGGTACGGGAGGACGTCCGCCGGGACCCGGCTGAACTCGACTTCGGTCAGCTCGGCGGGGTCCGCGTCGTCCCCCTCGATCGACACCGTCGCGCGGTACGAGACGTCGAGAGTCCCCTCGGCCGCATCGAACCGGAGCAACTGATGGGTGCCCTCGCCGTACGGCACGAGCGACACGTCGACATCGGGGTCGACGACGATCTGTTCGGCCGTGACGACCTGGTGCCTGGTACGGGCCGCGATGATCGAGAACGCGAACGACGTCGGCGCAGTGACCTCGTAACTCAGGTCGGCACACACGTCGATCGTGCTCACGAGGTCTGCTCCGTGTCGCCGGGAGCCACGGTTCGGATCATCATCGGGCAAGCGTACGGATTCCAGGGTCGGCCCGGTCACGCTTCGGCCCGATGCGGCGCGGCGCCTCCGGTTCGCACGCGCCACCGGGCGACGCGACAATGGCCCGTCGCCACCGGCCACGATCCGGCCGCCGAGAAGAGGAGGACGCGATGTCCGCACTGCAATTCGGAGTGTTCGTGCCGCAGGGATGGAAGATGGAGCTCGCGTCGATCGCCGACCCCGCCGCCAAGTGGGACACGGCGGTCGAGATCGCCGTGCTCGCCGAGGAACTGGGATTCGACTCGCTGTGGGTCTACGACCACTTCCACAACGTGCCGCGTCCTGCCCACGAGACGATGTTCGAGTGCTGGATGACGCTCGCTGCGATCTCCCAGCGCACGAGCCGGATCAAGCTCGGTCAGATGGTCGGCTGCGCGCTCTATCGCGAGCCGACCCTGCTCGCCAAGCTCACGTCGAACCTCGACGTGATGTCGGGTGGCCGGCTGATCTGGGGCATCGGGGCGGGCTGGTACGAGCACGAGTACGTCGGCTACGGCTACGGGGAACAGTTACCCGTACCCGCCGACCGGATCCGGATGCTGCGCGAGACGATCGAGATCGTCACGGCGATGTGGACCGACCCCGACGTGGACTACGACGGCCGGCACTACACCGTTGCCGGGGCGCAGTGCGACCCGAAGCCGCTGCAGTCACCGCGGCCGCCCGTCCTGGTCGGTGGGAGCGGCGAGCAGTTGACGTTGCGCGTCGTGGCCCGTCTCGCGGACGCCTCGAACTTCGGCGGCAAGCCACACGAGTTCGAGCACAAGTGCAACGTGCTCCGTCAGCACTGCACCGACGTCGGCCGCGACTACGACGAGATCCAGAAGACGTGGTCGCCGGAGATCTTCCTGCGGACCGACGACCAGGAGATCATCGACGGCGGCTCGCGCAGCTTCATCGGCGAGCCGTACGAGTCATGGCGAGAGGGCAATCTGGTCGGCACCCCGGAGCAGGTGGTCGCGAAGATGCAGACGTACATCGATCTGGGCTGCACCGGCTTCTACCCGTGGTGCAGCGACTACCCGGACACCGCGACGATGCGTCTGTTCGCCGAGCAGGTGATCCCCGCCGTGCGCGCCGCCAACGACTGAACCGTGCGACCCTCAGGCGAGCGTGCGCTCGTGGAACGCGATCATGTCGGCGCGGAAGACGTCGGGCTGGTCGCCGACACCGCCGATGCGCGCCCCCTGGCGGGCGAAGCCGGCCTTCGCCGCGGCGACGAACATGTCGACGTCGACGAGGCCCGGGTCGGCGTCGCCGGTGTGCGGGTCGATCATCGCGCCGTCGTCGGTCAGGTAGACCGTCGGTGCCTGTGGTGCCACCGCCGCGTCGGCAAGTTCGTGAACAGGCTCCAACCGGTCGAAGCTGTGCGCCGCGCCGGCGACGATCCGCACGGTCGCGTCGGCGCCGGTTCGTGCGATCGCGTGGATCTGGGCCTGGGCCTGCTGGACGGAGCACCACTCGTCGGCCTCGGCGAGCATCGCCCGGACCGTCGTCGTGCCGACGCCCGCGTCCACGAACTGGTGCCCGCACCACGGGTACACGGCATACACGCCGGCGAAGCCGACGTCGGCGCCGACGATCGGATCGGCGAAGCGGCGGGTCGCCGCCGTGAGCACGGCTGACCCACCGCGGCTGTGGCCCTGGGCGTTGATCCGGCCGGGGTCGACGAGCGGGTGCCCGGCGAGCGCCCGCAGCGCGGCGAGGACGTCGAACGCGCTCGCCGCGAACGAGTAGGGCGTCTGGTTGGCGACCGTGGACTCGACGCCGCGCGCTCCGAACGGGTCGAGCACGAGGACGCCGAACCCGGCCGCGACGAGTGTCTCACCGTGAGCGACGTGGTTCGGGCCGACGCCGAGGCTGCCCGGCACCATGACGACGACCCGCTGGCCGCGCTCGTCCGACGGCAGGAACAGCGTCGCCCCGATCGTGACTGGCGGACACGCTGCCGGATCACCGATCGCGTCGTGATAGTTGCGCGGGTTCGCGGTGGCGATCTCGATGTGTTCGCCGGTCACGCCGGCGAGTACGGCGGTCGAGTCGAAGAAGCCGGCCTGAGCGTCGTCGTTGCCCATTCCCGCGCGTCAGCCGATCGTCATGGGGATGCCGGTCTCTCGTTCGGAGACCGCCCACAACGTCGCGATCGCCTTCGTCGCGCCGGGGCGGATGAACGGACGCTCGACCGCGGGCCCACTGTTGACGAACCGTGGCGCGTAGAACTCCCCGCCCTTCGCGTCCGGGTCGGTCGCGGCCCGGATCTGTGGCAGCGCCCCCTGCTCGACGGACATCCCGATCGCCCGCACCAACACGTGGGAGAGCTTGCCGAGCAGGCCGCCGCCGCCCTCTTCGACCGTGTGCGTCTGGAGGTCGCTGTTCGTGAGGCCCGGGTGCGCGAGCAGGCTCATCGCGGAGGCACCCGCCCGCTCGAACTCCCCCTGCAGGCCGAGCGCGAAGTGGTAGTTCGCGAGCTTCGACTGGCCATAGGCCTTCCATGGGCCGTAGTTCCCGCGCAGGTGCGGATTGTCGGGGTCGATCGCCCTGCCCATGTGGTGGGCCGTGCTCGAAACGCCGACGACTCGTGCCGCATCGGCGCGCAGGATCGCCGGCATCAGGTGCGCCGTCAACGCCCAGTGGCCGAGGTGGTTCACGCCGAGTTGCATCTCGAAGCCGTCCTCGGTCTGCCGTTCCGGCATCGCCATCAGCCCCGC
Source organism: Ilumatobacteraceae bacterium (assembly GCA_024644465.1). GTDB lineage: Bacteria > Actinomycetota > Acidimicrobiia > Acidimicrobiales > Ilumatobacteraceae > Ilumatobacter_A. The sequence goes on from JAHEKY010000075.1 coordinate 10,547, forward strand.
GTTGTTGACGAGGATGTCGACTACATCGTGCGATGCGAGGATCTGCTCGGCCGCCGACTTCACCGACGCAAGTGACCCCAGATCGAGTTCGACGATCTCGAGCGATGCGTCAGGGTGCGCCTCGCGGATCGTCTCCGCTGCGGATGCCGCCTTCGCCCGGTCCCGTGCCGCCATCACGACATCGGCACCGGCGCCGGCGAGCACCTTCGCGGTCTCGAGGCCGAGGCCGCCGTTCGCGCCGGTGACGACCGCTGTCCTGCCGCTCAGATCCGGGACGGATGCTGCTGTGTACGCCATCGCTGGCCTTTCTGTTCGAGTCTCGATCGCGGCCCGACCGCTCGGCATCGCCGGGCGATCACGGCATGCGGTCGCCGAAGTTGATCCCGAGGTCGCGGGCGGTCCGGATCGTGTCGCAATCCGGCGGCACCGTCTTCATCTTGTCGGTCGCCTCGGCGAGCGGGACGTAGGTGACCGTCGGCGGGTTCAGCGCGACCATCACCCCGTCGTGACCTTCTTCGAGCGCGCGTACCGCGGCCGCGCCGAAGCGCAGGCCGAGCAGGCGGTCGAGTGCGGTCGGTGATCCGCCCCGGAGCAGATGGCCGAGCACGACGGTACGAGCCTCCTTGCCCGTCAGCTCCTCGAGCTCGGCGGCGACGGTCGCGCCGATCCCGCCGAGCTGTTCGGCCTGGCCGATCGCCTTGCCCTTGACCGACACGGTTCCCTCGACCGGCACCGCACCTTCGGCGACGACGACGATCGAGAACCGCGCGCCCCGCTCCTCGCGCTGGCGGATCGTCGCCGCGACCGGGCCGAGCTCGTACGGGATCTCCGGGATCAGGACGCAGTGCGCTCCTGCCGCCATGCCGGAGTGCAGCGCGATCCAACCGGCATAGCGGCCCATCACCTCGACGACGATCACCCGCCCGTGCGACGTCGCGGTGACGAACAGCCGGTCGATGCACTCGGTCGCGAAGTCGACGGCGGTGTCGAAGCCGAACGTCGCCGTCGTCTTGTCGAGGTCGTTGTCGATCGTCTTCGGCACACCGATGACGCGCAAGCCGTGGCGGTAGAGGTGGTTGCCGATCGTCAGCGATCCGTCACCGCCGACGGTGATCAGCGCGTCGATCCCGTGTTCGTCGAACCGGGCGAGCAACTCGTCGGTACGGTCGACTTCGACCCACGATCCGTCCGGCTGCTCGACCGGGAAGGCGGTCGGGTTGCCCCGGTTCGTCGAGCCGATGATCGTGCCGCCCAGGTGGGAGATCCCGCGGACCGACTCGCGATCGAGCGGTACGACGCCGCCGTGGGGGTAGTTCTCCGGAAAGAGCAGCCCGTTGAAGCCGTCGCGGATGCCGACGACGTCCCACCCCCGGTTGCGCGACGCGAGCGTCGCCGACCGGATCACGGCGTTGAGCCCGGGCGCGTCGCCGCCGCCCGTACTGATCGCGATCCGGTTGATCTGCCTCATCGAAGCACAGTAGGCCCGGTCGCGGTGCCCTGCCGAACGCGCCTGCGTGGCGGCGCAGCAGGCCCGACCTCACACCGGTGCGGTCGCCGCGCCGTGCCGGTCGACGAGCACGTCGGCCCAGTGGGCGCGTCCCGTGGCACGGAGGCGTTCGATGTAGGCCGGGAGATGCCCGCGGGTGTGGTACGGACCGCCCTCCGCGAGCACGATGTCCATCGGATCGCGACGCTCGTCGGCCGTTTCACCCAGCGCCCGGCCGAGCTGGTCCACGATCCAGTCGTCGAGCATCGTCGCAGCCTCGCGGGCGAGATCGGGCCGGTCGGCGGCGACGTCGGTGGTCTCGTGCGGGTCGGCCGCGACGTCGAACAGCATCTCGTCGTTCCAGTGCCCGTGGAAGCCGTCGTGCATCGTCCGGAGGTAGAGGTGATCGCCCCAGCGCACACCGCGCTGACAACTCCACGCACCCTGGGACAGCACGAGCAGGTCGCGGCCGGAGGCGGAACCGGAGCGCAGCGCGGGCGCGACGCTCTCACCGCTCCACCAGCCCCGGGGCACGTCGAGGCCTGCGAGCTCGACGACGGTCGCAGCGACGTCGAGCTGGTAGTGCAGCCCCGAGTGGACACGGGGCGCGAGCCCGGGCCACCGCAGGATCGCCGGGATGTGGCACGTCGCCTCGTCGGCCGCCTGGTGGTCGGCGTAGACGCCCAACTCGCCGAACGCCTCACCGTGATCCGACGAGATGAGGATCGCAGTGTCGTCGAGGACGCCGAGCGAGTCGAGCCGGTCGACGACGGCACCGACCGCGTCGTCGGCATACCTGATGCCGACGTCGTACCCGTCGAAGATGGCCGTGACCGCGTCCATCGAATCCGCGTTCCACGGCTGCCGCGGCGGCGGGGTGCCCCACTCGTCGGGCGTGTAGCCCCACGGCTCCTGCGCGGAGTGGGGGCCGGGCAGGTCCCAGTTGCGACGGCGGATCTCCTCGGTGTGCCACGCGGGGATCGCCTCGCCGGCGAACGGGTTGCCGTAGTCGTCGGGCGTGTTGTAGGGCGTGTGCGGATCCCAGAGGTGCAGGTGGAGGAACCAGTTGTCGGCGCGGCCGCGCCGGTCGAGCCAGTCGAGTGCGCCGGGCAGCACCTCGTCGGCGCGCTCGCCACCCATCCCGCGCATCAGGTTCATGGCCTCCATCACGCCGTGGTTCCACCAGCTCGCAGAGTGACGGAACGGGAAGCTGGAGATCGACGCGGTGTGCCAGCCTGCGGCGTAGAACCGCGACGCCCACGAGTTCGCCGCGACCGCGCCGACGAACTGGCGCTGCGTGCCCTGCGGGCGCAGGTCGGCCGCACGACCACCGTGATTGACCACGCCGTTGCGGATCCCGAACATCCCAGTCGCGAGTGCAGTGCGCGACGGCAGGCACGGCACGTCGGACGCGTACACGTTGTCGAAGCGGACGCCCTCGGCGGCGATGGCGTCGATGTTGGGCGACGTGTCGCGGTGGTATCCGTAGCACCCGAGGTGATCGGCGCGCAGCGTGTCGATGTCGATGTACAGGAACCGCATGACGGGGACGTGCTACTCCCCGGTCTCGCCGTCGATCGATTCACGGAGAAGATCGGCGTGGCCGTTGTGCCGGGCGTATTCCTCCACCATGTGGACCTGCACCCATCGCAGTGTTCCGCCGGCATGCGGCGGCTCGGGACGCCCGTGCTCGTCGAACTCGATGGCGCTCATCGCTCGAAGCTAGTGCGCATGCCGGCTCACGGCGACGTGGACCCAGCGGGTGAATCCGGCGCGTTTGTTCACCGTGTGCAGTCCGACCATGTCGTAGCCGGCCGACTCCAACCAGCCGCTGATGTCGTGTGGTGCGACGTAGACCGCCCGATGGGCGAGGGTCGCTCCCCGTTCGAGGATCGCGCGCACCGTCGATTCGTCGGTCTGGATCGCGTGACCGTACGGCAGATCGGTGACGATCGCGTCGGCACCCTGTTCGCCGGCGCGCGAGTCGCCGCGGACGACATGTCCGTCGTAGCCGAAGTGGGCGAGGTTCTCGCGCGTCATCCCGACCATCGCGGGCTTCCAGTCGACGCCGTACGCCACGAGGCCCAGCGAGGCCGCTTCCAGCACGATCGATCCCGCGCCGCAGCACGGGTCGAGGACCGACCGGACGTCGGGCACCAGGTTGACGAGCGCCCGTGAGAGTCGCGCGTCGAGCGACGACGATGTGCACCAGGGCTTCGCGTCGTGTCGGAGGTACGACGAGTCGGCCTCGACCACGGCTTCGCCGAACAGCAGCTCGTCCGCACCGGCGATGACCACGAAGCGGTGACGCGGGCGCTTCAGGTTCGGCGCGGCGGGCAGCACGTCCGCGATCGCGATCGCAATGTCCAGCCGATCGCGTCCGATGCGCGACGACGGATCGTGGACGTCGACGCGAAAGCCGTCGGACGGGAATTCGGCAGCGGCCACGTCGTCGACCAGCTCAGCGAACGACGCCGCAGCGGCGATGACACGCACGCCACGGCGGAGGTAGGCCCCCCGGACGACCCGGTCGACGGTCGTGACGCGGGCCACCCCGTCGCCGTCCGGGCGCCCACCGGTGAGTGCGAAGGCTTCCGCGGCGACGAGTTCGTTGCGCGCGAGGCGCGCGGAGATCGTGACGAAGGCCGAATCGGACACCGGACCATCATGGCGCGACCTGTCGACGTCCCCCTCTGACGCCCACGACACGCAGGTACAACGATTGGAACAACGTTCCAGTTGCGACCACCTTGCGTCCTGGCACCCACACTGTCAGTAGATAATTTGTCAATGAGAACCGGATCCCACCACCGACCGTGGCATATCATGAACACATCGTGACCAGCATCGATGAGCAGACCGACAACCGTGATGCCCGCCTCGCCCCGCCCGCGACGGCGTCGCCGAGCGCCGGCGACACGGCGACGGACGGCCGGAGTCTGCGGCGCCTGCGCAACCGCGAACACGTCCTCCAGACGGTGCTCACGTTGATCCGCAACGGCGACAGCAGTCCCAGCGTCCAGGACGTCGCCGACGGCGCCGGGGTGTCACTCCGGTCGATCTTCCGGTACTTCGACGACCTCGACGATCTCGTCCGGGCCGCGATCGAACTCGGCGTGCAGCAGTCGAAGCCGTTGGGGATCGTGCCGAATGCCGGCGAGGGCCCGCTGGAGTTGCGGATCGACACGTTCGTCGACTCTCGCCTCCGCCTCTACGCGTCGACCCACGCGTTCGGCCGAGTCGCCCGCAACCGTTCGGACTCGATTCCGGCGCTCGGCGCAGCGGTCCAGCAGGTGTACGAGTTGCTGCGCGTCCAGGCCCGTGCACAGTTCGAGCCCGAGCTCACCCGGCTCGACCCCGTCGATGCCGAGTTCATGCTCGATTCGATCTGCCTGGTCACCGGCTTCGGCTCCTACGACACCGAACGCGTCGTGCTCGGCCACAGCGTCGAGCGCATCCGCGTCGTGTGGAAGCGCAACCTCACCCCCCTGCTGACCTCCGTCGGCTGACCCTGCGCAGTCGGCCGACGAGGCGACGTCGGGGCGGTCCCCGTGCACCGTACCGGTCCCCGGTGCCATACTTGGGCCGTGCCGTCCGTCGGGGTCGTCCTGGGTGCCGGTGGGCTCGTCGGTGCCGCGTACCACGCCGGAGTGCTCTCTGCGCTCGCCGAGGCCGGGTTCGACGCCCGTGATGCCGGCGTCATCGTCGGGACATCCGCAGGCTCCGGAATCGCCGCGACGCTGCGGGCCGGTTTCCCTCCGCTCGACCTCGCCCGACGCAACCTCGGTGGCCGCCTCTCGCCGACGGCGGCCGCGATCGTGGCCCGGTCGGGCGGCCCTCCGACCCTCGACCTGCGACCCCGCAGGCGAACCCAGCCCGTCCGGCCCGCCTCACCCGGCCTGGTGCTCCGTTCGGCGGGCAACCCGGTGAAGGCGCTGACCGGCCTGTTGCCGACCGGCACGATCTCGACGGACGAGATCGGCAACCGGATCGAGGCCCTCTACGAAGGTGCGCCGTGGCCGGCAGAACCGACCTGGATCTGCGCGGTCGACCTCGACCGCGGTCATCGCGTGGTCTTCGGCCGCGACGAGATCGACGCGCCGATCGGAGTCGCCGTCCGAGCGTCGTCGTCGATCCCCGGATTCTTCGAACCGGTCGCCCACCGGGGCCGACGGTACGTCGACGGTGGCGTCCACTCACCGACCAACGCGGACCTGTTCGTCGGCTGCGACAACGACCTCGTCGTGATCGTGTCGCCGATGTCGGCGACGACCGCCGGCCAGGCTGCTGCCCGTCCGAGTGCACGGCCGCTCCACGCCCGTCGACTCGCCGGTGAAGTCGCCAAGTTGCGCGCTGCCGGGACCGAGGTGCTCACGTTCCAACCGACTCCGGCCGATGTCGCGGCGATGGGCCGCAACTCGATGGACGTCGAGCGACGCACGGCGACGACGCAACAGGCCCTGGAGTCGACGCGCGACCGACTGGCCGACCCCGACGTCGCGGAACGGCTCGCGATCCTGCGGGCGGTGTCGGCGTGAGCCCATCGGACGACACTCGCTGATCGCCGTCGCAGAGGTGCACCACCCGAGCCGTCGCTGCGACGGGCCCGCACGCTGAGCGTCGCGACGTCCCTGCTGCGTAGGTTTGGCGCGGACACCGACCGACGACCGAGAGCGAGACGACATGGCGTGGGATTTCGAAACCGAGCCCGAGTTCGAAGCGAAGCTGGCGTGGATGCGCGAGTTCGTGCGAGAAGAGATCTTTCCGCTCGAGACGCTCGCACCCGAGTTCCGCAGCGCGGAGGGTCGCGCGGTCTACGCGCGGATCACCGAACCGCTGAAGCAACAGGTCAAGGACCAGGGCCTGTGGGCCGCGCACCTGCCGCCGGAGCTCGGCGGCGGCGGCTTCGGCCAGGTCAAGCTCGGCCTGATGCACGAGATCCTCGGCCAGTCGCCGCTGGCACCGCGTGTCTTCGGCAACAATGCCCCGGACTCCGGCAACGCGGAGCTCCTGTCGCTCGGGGGAACGGAGGAGCAGAAGCGCAGATGGATGGACCCGCTGCTCGCGCAGGAGATCCGATCCTGCTTCTCGATGACCGAGCCGGGCGCCGGTGCCGACCCGAC
>JAHEKY010000158.1 GCA_024644465.1 Ilumatobacteraceae bacterium
GATTGAGCGTGATGAGCCCGACGCGGCCGGACGGTTCGAACGTGACGATCTGCGACATCGCCGCCGATCGTAGGGCGGCGACGACCGGCAGTTCGAACCGGCGTCAGGCCGACTCGGTGGCAGGTTCCGACTCGTCTGCCGCGTCGGACGTGCTGTCGGGTGCGTCGGAGGCCGGGCCGGACCCGGCCGAATCGCCGTCTGCGCCCGTCGGGCGCCCGTCGTCGGCGTCGGTCGTCGCTGGTTCCTCGGGTGCGGCTGGTTCCTCGGACTTGGCTGCTTCCTCGGGTGCGGCTGGTTCCTCGGACTTGGCTGTCTCCTCGGACTTGGCCGGTTCCTCGGACTTGGCTGCTTCCTCGGCTGCGGCGGCTGCTTCGGCCGCGGCTGCTTCCTCGGCTGCGGCGGCTGCTTCGGCCTCCTCGGCGGCTTTCAGCACGGTCGAGATGTCGCGCATGCCCTTCGGTCGGTCCTTCGGTGGGCGGGGGCCCTTGCGCTTGTCGTCACGGTCGCGCGGCGCCCGTTCGCCGTCCCGGGCGGGCCGGGCCGCGCCGCCGCGTCGTTCGCCGCGTTCCTTCTTGGCATCCTTGCGACTCGTCGGGCGAAGCGGCTTCGGGCGCTTGGCGTTCTTCGGTACCTCGACGCCGAGCAGCGCCGCGATCTGCGGGAGCAGCGGCCCGAGGCGCAGCGCCGTCTTCTTCAGGTCGTCGGTCACGTTCGCCGGCGGAGTGGTCGGCACGACGAGCGCCCGCACGGGCGAGAACGCGGCCGCCTCGAGGACGGCCGCCCAGCGTTCACCCGAGTCCTCGGGCACGAGCGACGCCGTTGCGGCTTCGCCGAGACGGCGGGCGAGCTGCGGCGGGAACATGACACCGGCCTTCGGCGGCTGCGATGACAGGCGCAGCGCGCGGATCACGCGGCCGACGCTCAGAGCGGCCTCGACGTCTTCGAGCCAGTGGCTCATCTCCTCGGCCTGCTTCGTGACGAGCGCAGCCTTCAGCTCATCGGCGAGCTCGCGGGTCGACTCATCGCGGGCGACGATCGAGTCGGCACTCGCGGCGACGACGCTGCGCAGGTCGCGAAGGTCGAGCTGCTTCATCTGGCGCAGTGCCGCGTCGGCGCGGTCGAGCCACTCGGCGACGCGCAGCTTCGGCAGCAGCTCCTCGGCCATCTTGAGCACGCTCGCCTCGGGCATCTCCGGCTTTCCGGCCTCCTTCAGCTTGGCGTTCTCCTCCTTGACGCGGGCGCGCACGGCGGCCATGCCCTGCAGCGCGAGTTGCGCGATCGGCCGCTGCTCCTCGGGAACATCGGCGAGCACTGCGTCGCGCCGCGCGGACCCGGCACGGAGCCGCTTCGGCTTCGGCCGCTGCGGAACCTCCGGCGGGGCCTCGAAGTGTGGCCGCTTCGGCCGGTCGCTCTTCGCGGACCGGCCGCGCGAGTCTCCACGGGGTGCGTCGTCGCGTCCCGAGCGCCCACCCTCGCGCTTGTCGCCCCGCTTGTCGTCGCGCTTGTCGTCTCGGCGGTCGTCGCGCCCTCGGCCGCGCTTGCGCCCTTCCCCACGGTCGTCGCGGCGCCCCCGGCCACCGCCGTCGCGTCCGCCTCGCTTCGCGCGCGTCTCGATGACCGCTTCGAACGGCTTGTCGTCCGGCAGCAGCTCCAACAGGTCGGCGCGGGCGCCCTTCTCGCGACCCTTCACGACCGAGAGGATCTCGATGCCGTCGAGCATCTGCTCGACTTCGACCTTCAGCTCGTCGCCGACCGACGCACCGGCCGGCAGGATCGCACCGTCGACCGTGCCCCTGGGGTTGCGGGCTCCGGCTGCGCGCCATGTCCAAGAACCGTCCGAGAGCGCGCTCGTGAGTTCGATGTCGATCCTGCGGGGCATATGTCCCAACGGTAGCGGGTTCGACAGTGAGAAGTTCAGTGGCATACGGTGCCGCGAATGGCTCTGTATGCGCTCGGAGAACTCGCACCGACGATCAGTTCCGACGCGTTCGTTCACCCGGACTGTGTGATCATCGGCGACGTCCGGATCGGTGCGAACGCGTCGGTGTGGCCGGGTGCGGTGCTCCGTGGCGACGGCGGCCACATCGTCATCGGCGACGGTACGAGCGTTCAGGACAATGCGGTGCTCCACACGACGCCGGAGTGGCCGACCGTCGTCGGGCGTGACTGTGTGCTCGGGCACGGCGTGCATCTCGAAGGGTGCACGCTCGAAGACGAGGTGCTGATCGGCAACCACGCCCAGGTACTGCACCGGGCGATCATCCACTCCGGCGCCGTCGTCGCGGCCAACTCCGTCGTCCTGCCGGACCTCGACGTGCCGTCCGGCGCGCTCGCGGTCGGGTCGCCTGCGGAGATCAAGCACGGTCGCGCTCGAATGGACGACATTCGCCACGGCGCAGCGTCGTATCGGGCCCGCATCGAGGTCTACCGGACCGGTCTCCGGCGTCTCGACTGAACCGGTCCGATGCACAGCTTTCACGTCGTCGTCCCCGTGGAGGACGAGGAGCTCGCCGCGGACCGACTGTGGCAGCTCGGGGTCGAGGCGGTCGGGATCGGCGACGCGCTCGATGGCACCGTCGAATTGTGGACGTCGGTCGGGGAGCACGCCTCCTCGGTGCAGCGCGCCGTCGATGCGCTGGAGGACCGCTGGACCTGGCGGCTCGAGCAGGTCGTCGAACCGCAGACGACGTGGCGCGACCACGTCGTGCCCACCTGGTACGACCCGTGCGGAGTGGTCGTTCCGGCGTGGCAATCGGTGGAGGCAAGCGACGGCGTGCTCGTCACGTCGATCGAGCCGGCGAGCTCGTTCGGCCTGGGCGACCACCCGACCACCGTGGCGACGTTGTCCGTGCTCGTCGATCGCATGCGCGGTCGAGAGGTGTCCACGGTCCTCGACGTGGGATGCGGGTCCGGCGTGCTCGGCATCGTCGCTGCCCAGCTCGGCGCAACCGTCCGGGCGACCGACGTGTCTGCCGCCGCGATCGAGGCGACGCTGGCGAACGCCGAGCGCAACGGCGTCGGTGCGGCACTCACCGCGGACACGTCGGCGCTCGACTCGCTCGATGGCCCCTACGAACTCGTCGTCGCGAACATCCTGGCACCCGTCCTGGTCGTGTTGGCGCCCGATCTGCGGCGGCTCGTGGCTGCCGGCGGCGGGCTACTGGTCAGCGGCATCCTCGCCGGCGGCCACGACCATGTCCTCGACGCACTCGCACCGTTGCGGCCCGTGCGGACCCACGTCCGCGACGGCTGGGCGAGCGTCATGCTCGAGTGAGCCGAGCCGCGGTCGCCGCAGCGGTCGGCAGTGACGCCACCGCACCGGGGACCGACACGGCGAGCGCACCGGCCGCCATCGCCCATGACACCGCGTCCTCGAACGCGGCGCCGGTGGCGAGCCGGGCGGCGAGGTTCCCGCAGAACGCGTCGCCCGCACCGGTCGTGTCGACGACCTCTGCGGGGAACGCGCGCAGATCGATGAGCTCGCCTGATCGCGTGCTGATGGTGACGCCGGACGATCCTCTCGTGACGATCACCGTCTCGACGCCGGCGGCATGGATCGTGTCGGCCCCGCCGAGCAGCTCGACTTCGTGTTCGTTCGGGACGAGCACGTCACACGTAGCGAGCAGTGTGGGGGAGAGGGGCTGGGCGGGAGCTGGGTTGAGGATCGTGGTCGCACCCACCCGACGGGCCGCCGTCAGCTCGGTTTCGACCGTCTGCAACGGGATCTCGAGTTGCGCCAGTACGACGCGAGCACGCGCCGATCTCCCCGCGCGGACGGTCGCATTGGCACCGGCGACGACCACGATCGAGTTCTCGCCTCGCTCGTCGACGACGATCAGCGCGCGACCAGTCGGCCTGTCCGGGGTCGTTTCGACGGTGTCGATGTCGACGCCGTCGTCGACGGCGACTCGGCGCAGCCGCGTTCCGGCTTCGTCGTCGCCGACGGCACCGATCAGCGCCACGGCGGCCCCGGCGCGGGACGCGGCGACCGCTTGGTTCAGACCCTTGCCGCCGGCGTACTCGGCGTAGTCGTCGCCGAGGACCGTCTCGCCGGGGGCAGGATGACGCGCGCACGTCGCGACGAGATCGAGGTTGAGACTGCCGACGACGGCGACATCGAACACAGCCGCAGCGTAGGTGTTCGCGGTGCGGACGGGCCGCAGTCGTCCTTCAGCTCGCGTTGCGGGCGCGAACTCCGATGGGTGCGATCAGCCGATACCCGGCGGCGT
>JAHEKY010000159.1 GCA_024644465.1 Ilumatobacteraceae bacterium
GCGGCGCCCGCCGGGAACGGCAGGTTGACGTTCGTGCCGGCGCCCGCACCGGCGCCGGTCTCGCGGAGCTGACCGGTGCCGGGGTACAGCGGCGACTCGTGCGTCGAGACGTACAGCACGTTCGGGTCGTCGTAGAAGATGTCCTGCGTGCCGTTGCCGTGGTGCACGTCCCAGTCGACGACCGCGACCTTCTCCCCCGCGGCCGCCAGCTTCGCAGCGCCCACGGCCGCGTTGTTGAACAAGCAGAATCCCATGGCGCGGTCGCGGACGGCGTGGTGCCCCGGCGGGCGACCACCGGCGAACGCCACGTCGCACTCGCCCGCCCGCAACGCGTCGATGGCCCCGAGTACCGCACCAGTGCTGCGCCGGGCGGTCGACCACGACCCCGGCGTCGCGACCGTGTCGGGGTCGAGTTGTCCACCGCCGGCGGCGCAGAACTGTTCGACCGCTTCGACGTAGGACGGATCATGAACGAGTGCGAGATCTTCGATCGCCACGAGTTCGGGAATGCGCCATTCGGCGGCGTCGCCGAGCCCGGCCTCGTGGATCCCGGCCAATGCGGCGTCGAGTCGGCCGCGGTGCTCCGGATGCCAGGCGGGCGTGCCGTGGTCGTCGTGCTCGGCAGCGGCGAAGACGATCAACGGCGATGTCACCCCTCCAGCCTGCCACGCGACCGTCGGGCGCGCCCACCCCCGCTGCACCATCGCAACGCCACCCGACGCCACGGCATGCCGCTCGTCATCCGATGGAGCGATGTGGGCGCCGGCAGCGCAGACCCCAGCGGTTGTGGGCCGACGGACCGATGGCAACTACGGTCTGCGGACGTGACCGGACGATTGGACAAACTCGACCTGAGTGCCGAGCTCGGGCGCGAGGAGTACGAGGAACGGCTGCACGCCGCCCAGCGCAAGCTGCTCGCGCTGCGCCTCGATCTCGGCGGCCATCTCGAGGACGGGACACTCGGGCCCGGCGTCCTCGTCGTCATGGAGGGTTCCGACGCCGGCGGCAAAGGCGGAGCCATCAAACGCATCGTCGAGCCGCTCGACCCCCGCCACTACCGGGTGTCGGCATTCGCGAAGCCGACGTTCGACGAGAAGCGCAAGCACTTTCTCTGGCGCTTCTGGACCGAGGTCCCGGGCCTGGGCGGCTTCGCGCTGTTCGACCGCAGCTGGTACGGACGGGTGCTGGTCGAGCGCGTCGAGGAGTACGCGACGAAGCGGCAGTGGAAGCGCGCCTACGACGAGATCGTCCAGTTCGAGCGCAACCTCGTGTTGGAAGGCGTCATCATCGTCAAGTTCTGGCTGCAGATCAGCCCCGACGAGCAGCTCAAGCGCTTCAACAAGCGTGCGAAAGATCCGCTCCGCAGCTGGAAGCTCACCGAGGAGGACTGGCGAAACCGCGACAAGATCGACCTCTACAACGAGGCGGTCGAAGACATGTTCGCGAGGACCGATCACGACCTCGCACCGTGGCACGTCGTCTCGGGCGAGCAGAAACGCCACGCCCGTATCGAGGTCATCGAGACACTGATCCGGCGGATCGAGGAAGGCGTCGATGCCTTCGAGAACCCCGTGGCCGACGACGACGGCTGGGCCTGAGCGAACCGAGGCGCGCCACCGACCCTCGGCATCGGTGTTCACACGTCGGCGGTCACGCGGGCGACCAGCGGGCAACGGTCACAGTGGCGTCACCGCGACGCAGCCAGATGTCGCCGCCGGCCGTGATCAGCGCCAGTTCGTCGTCGGCGTCGGCGGGTGTCAGGTACTCGAGCTCGACGATTCCACGCCGGGCGACGCCCGAGCGCTGGATCACCTGCTCGACGACCGCCCAGTGCGCCGCATTGTTCACGTGATCGAACTGATCGAGATCGGCACGCCGGAAGCGCCATGGCTGCACCACGCCCGAATCCTCGGGTTGGCTCGGCAGGCTCAACTTCGATGACACCACCCGTTCGGCCGCGGCCTCGCCATAGATCGCATGGAACTCATCGCCCAGCCGTGCCGGGCGCCCGGTGGCCATGTCGACCTGCACCCAGAGACTGACCGCCTCAATCGACCCGCCGCTCGCTCCGGCGAGCGAGGTCCGCCGCTCGGCCCAACTTCGACCCGAGCCGGTGCAGAACGTCGACAGGCGCACGCGTTCGCCCATGGCGATGGGCGTGTCGATGCGAATCATGGTCCGCCGCACGACCCAGCCCAGCGCGTTCGGCAACGCGGCATCGAGCGCGTCGTCGCTGGCGATGTCTTGCAGATAGCGGGCGACCGCGTCGAGCCGCAGTTCGCCCGCCGGGTCGACGTCGCCGAGGCGAACCGTACGCTCGCCGCTGAATCGCCGACCGGTGGCGCTCGGCGGGAGCAGCTCGGTCGCGGGCCGCTCGCTCATGCGGCCGCACCGTTCCCACCGGCGCGCAACATCACTGCGCTGAACTCGCCGTCGACGCGTACACGTGCGAAGCCCAGCCGCTCGTAGAGGCGCATCGCCGGGTTGCGCTCGTCGACGCTGAGGCTGCAGCGAGGAACCACGGCGAGCAGCGACTCGAGGAGCGCGGTGCCGATGCCGCGGCCGCGGTCGTCGGCGATGACTGCGACGCCGAGCTCCGGCGTCTGATCGTCGACGAAGCCGAAGCCGTCGACGAGGCGTACCCACGCTGCCCCGACGGGCGTTCCGTCGGCGCGCTCGGCGATCCGGCCGACATCTCCCGGTCTCGTCGCGAAGTCGGCGTGATACCTGTGGAGCTGCGGCTCGTCGATGATCGACCGCGGGAAGGGCGGGGCGCCGGGCGGCACGAACAACGCGGCGTACTGCATCTCGGAGATGATCGCCTGGTCGGCGGCCGTCGCAGGACGGATCGCCACTCCACCGGGCAGCTTGCGCGCCCAGACCGCGAACAACGGGTCACCGACGGCGCCAGGATTCCGCAGCTGAACCGTCGGTTCGCCGAACGTTCGCACAGCCGCGAAGTACACCGCCACGATGGTGCAGCGTCCGCGGTCGTCGGCGCCCAGCCAACCCCGGATCGCCTTCGTCGGAAAGCACCGATTCGAGAACGTGACCACGAACGGCGCCCCTGGCCGCAGAACCCGCGCCACCTCGCCGAACAACTCGATCGGCCGGATCAGGTAGTCGATCGACACACAACACGTGACGGCATCGAACGACTCGTCGGGAAACGGCAACACAGGATCGGCGTTGAGATCGAGCACCATGGTCTCCGACGCCGACGGGTTGGCGGCGAGCTCGCGGTCGTTCATGCCGACGAGGACGAGGTGTTCGGGTGTGGGATCGAAGTGCGACACCCACGAGGCGCACAGGTCGAGCACGTCGCCGTCGATCTGCAGCTCGCGGTAGAGCGCTCCGACCGCTTCGATCGCCTCGCCGTCGATGTGGGTGACGAACCGGTCGACCTCGTAGAACTCGGCATCGGGGGACTCGTCGGCACGGTCGAAGAACCCGGCCGGAAACTCGGTCATCGCGCGACCGTACCGCTCCTGCCGTCGAGACGGCACACGAAGGCGCACGGTTGGGGGGTCGGCCTGCAGCGAATCCGTCCGCCTCGGTCGCGTCCGGTCGAACCTGTGTTAACTGGTGACCGATGAACACCGGATTCAGCACCGCAGCCCTCGGCGACGGCCGACTCGACGAACGTCGGGCGATCGTCACCGGTGGCGCCAGTGGCATCGGCCGGGCGACGGCCATCCACCTGGCCGAGCTCGGGGCGAGCGTCGTCGTCACCGATATCGACGAGGCGGGCGGTGCGGCGGTCGCCGAACAGGTCGGCGGAACCTTCGGCATGCTCGACGTGGGCGATTCCGAGGCGTGGGCGCGGGTGGTCTCGCTGTTCGGGCCGTTCGACATCGCCTTCCTCAACGCCGGCATCTCGACGTTCCAGGGACTGCCGCCGGACGAGGGCGCTCATCCGGTCGTGGCCCTCACCGACGAGGCGTACCGCCGGATCATGTCGATCAACGTCGACGGCGTGGTCTTCGGGGCGCGCGCGGTCCTGCCCGCCATGATCGAGCGCGGCGCCGGCGACATCGTCGTGACGGCATCGATGGCCGGGCTCGGCCCGATCAGCATGGATCCCGTCTACGGCCTCACCAAGCACGCTGTCGTCGGCCTGGTCCGATCGCTGGCCAGCGGCATCGACGGCGTCCCCGATGCGCCCGACATCTGCGTCAGTGCGATCTGCCCAGGCTTCACCGACAC
>JAHEKY010000076.1 GCA_024644465.1 Ilumatobacteraceae bacterium
CGGCACCGCTGCGGGACGTCGTCTGTCGTCGCACCCCGGTGTTCGTCGGCGGGACGACCCTGCTGTCCGGTCGCAAGATCTCGGGTCGGGATCGCCGCGCGTTCCGGGCGCCGTACCGCTGCGCCGCCTCACGCGCGGCGATCGCCGACTTCGTCGGTGACGTCCCGCTGCGCCGCGGTGTCGGCCACCCCTCCGACGAACCACTCGCCGCGGTCGCCGAACGGCTCGGCACCGTCACGGCGCCGGTCCTGCTCGCCTGGGGAGGCCGCGACCCGGTGTTCGACGACGACTTCGCAGCGGATCTCGCGAGCCGGTTCCCCAACGTGGCGCTGCACCGGTTTCCCGCCGCCAGCCACCTCGTGATGGCCGAGGCCGACGTCGCCGGTGTCGTCGAACGATGGCTGACGGATCTCGGCCGGCCGGCACCGGACTCGCCGGTTGGTCCGCCCGCTGCACCGCTGTGGGCCGCGCTGGAACGACGGCGCGAGGACACGACGATCGCGTTCGCGGACGATGCGACCGACACCGAACTGACGTGGGCCGATCTCGCGGCTCGGGTCGACGCGGTCGCGGCTGAGCTGCGCCGTCGGGGTCTGCAGGCCGGTGACCGCGTCGCGATGCTGGTGCCGCCCGGCATCGATCTCGTCGCCGCGGTGTACGGCGTGTGGCGGGCAGGCGGGGTGACCGTCGTCGCCGATCGGGGTCTCGGCCTGCGCGGCCTCGGCGCCGCCGTCCGCAGCGTTCGCCCGGCGTGGGTGATCGGGCCGAACCGGGCGCGCGCCGCGGCGACCGTGCTGCGGTGGGCGCCGCGCGCCACGACGATCGACGTCGCCGACTTGGCGAGCGCAACGTCCGGTGGGCCCCTCCCCGCGGTGCCCGACCCCGACGACCACGCTGCGATTCTGTTCACGTCCGGCGCGACGGGCCCGGCGAAGGGGGTGCGCTATCGACATCGCCAGCTCGCCGCCCAGCGTGACGCGTTGGCCGCGACGTACGACATCGGCGACGAGGACCGACTCGTCGCCGCGTTCGCCCCGTTCGCGCTGTACGGCCCCGCGCTCGGGGTGCCGACTGCGCTGCCCGACTGCGACGTCACCACACCGGGCGAGCTGACCGCCGCCGCCCTCGACGCGGCCTGTCTGCGGGTCGGCGCGACGATGGCGTTCGCATCGCCGGCCGCACTGGCGAACGTCGTCGCGACGGCAGGCCGCGACTCGCGGCGGTGGGCCGGCATCGGTGGGCTGCGCACGGTCTTCTCCGCCGGTGCGCCCGTCCCGGCGGAGACGCTGCGGGCGGTGGCGGTCCACGCATCGGCCGCGACGCTGCACACGCCGTACGGGATGACCGAAGCGCTGCCGGTCGCCGACATCGACCTCACCGAGATCGAGGAGGCAGCGGACTGCACCGGTGGCGTGTGCGTCGGGCAACCGGTGGACGGAGCCCGGGTCCGGATCATGCCGCTCGGCTTCGATGCCGCGACGCCACCCGACGCACTCGCGGCCGAGCGGACGGGGGAGATCCTCGTCGACGCGGCGTGGGTCTCCGACGGGTACGCAGGGCTGTGGGCGCTCGAACATGCTGCGCGGCCGGTACTCGACGGGGTCGTCTGGCACCGGTCCGGCGACGTCGGGCACCTCGACACCACCGGCCGGCTCTGGGTCGAAGGACGCGTCGTCCACGTGATCGCCTCGGGGCACGGGCCGATCACCCCGGTGCCCGTCGAGCGAGCGGTCGAAGTCGGCCTCGACCGAACTCGGGTCGCTGCGGTCGGGGTCGGCCCGGAGGGCGTTCAACAGCTCGTCGTCGTACTCGAGGACGACCACGACGGGCTGGCCCCGGCCGAGCTCGCTGCTGCGGTCCGGGAGCTCGTCGATCACCCTGTCGCCGCCGTACTCACGCTGAGCGAGATGCCGGTCGACATCCGCCACAACGCCAAGATCGACCGGACGGCCGTCTCGAGGTGGGCGCAGGACGTACTCGCCGGGCGCGCCGCCCGGCGACCGTGAGGGGGATGCCGCCGTGCGCGTGCTCGTCACCGGTGCCTCCAGCCTGATCGGTCGCGGCGTCGTCGACGCACTGACGACCCGCGGTGACGATGTCGTGGGGTTCCAGCGTTCGGCCGTCGCCGGGGGAGCAGCGCGGTCGGTGGCCGGCGACGTCCGCGATCGCGACGCGCTCGATCGGGCAGCCGACGGGTGCGACGCGATCGTCCACCTCGCCGCCAAGGTCGGCGTGGCCGGCGACTGGGAGCAGTACCGTTCCGTCAACGTCGACGGGACGGACAACGTGATCGCCGTGGCCCGCCGCCGGTCGATTCCGCGCCTCGTCCACGTGTCGTCCCCCTCGGTCGCCCACGGTGGCGAACCGATCGTCGGTGCCGGCGCAGCGCCACCGGTGACCGGGCGCCGCGGTGCCTGGTATCCGGAGTCGAAGGCGATCGCGGAGCAGCACGCCGCAGCGGCCTCGTCGGACGAACTCGGTGTCGTCGTCGTCCGACCCCACCTGGTCTGGGGGCCGGGCGACACGCAACTGGTCGGCCGGATCGTCGACCGGGCGCGCCGGGGTCGCCTCGCGCTCGTCGGCGGCGGCCGCGCCCTCGTCGACACGACGTACGTCGACAATGCCGTCGACGCCCTCGTGGCGGCCGTCGACGCCGTCGGGCCGGCCGCACAGTGTGCCGGGCGGTCGTACGTCGTCGCGAACGGGGAGCCGCGGCCGATCCGCGAGCTCGTCGAGGGCATGTGCGCCGCGGCGGGCGTCGAGTTCGCTCCGCGCGACGTCCCGCTGGCGGTTGCCACGCGGGTTGGAGGCGTGATCGAGCGGGTCTGGCCGCGCCTGCCCGGCCGGTTCACGGGCGGCAATCCCGAGCCCCCGTTGACGCGCTTCGTCGCGGAGCAGCTGGGCACGGCGCACTGGTTCGACCCGCGCCCGGCGGCCGAGGACCTCGGCTGGTCGCCAGTCGTCTCGATCGACGAGGGGCTGGCTCGCTTGGCGTGCTGGTTCGCTGACTGAGCGCGCGGCGGGCAAACGCCCGGCGCCGCCCGCCCGCCGCTATCCTTCCGCTCGCTGGCGACGTGGCCGAGTGGCTGAGGCAACGGACTGCAAATCCGTGTACGCGGGTTCGATTCCCGCCGTCGCCTCCGGCGACGAGCCCCCGACCTCGGTCGGGGGCTCGGCCGGCCGGTCGGTCGGTCCTCTCACCACTCACCGACGGCGCCAACCACGTGTTGCGGTGAGATCTGGGCGTGACAGGTCCTCTCACCTCTCACCGGAAGGCGCCGACGACGGGTTGTGGTGAGATCTGGGCGTGACAGGTCCTCTCACCTCTCACCGGAAGGGGCCGACGGCGGGTGGTGGACCGGTGGCGATGGGGACGTTCGAGCCTCGGTCGGCGGTTCGGCCGGGCGAGCCTCTACGGTGGGGCGATGCCGAAGTTGCGGGAGATGGAACCGGTCGACGCCGACTACCCGTTCACCGGGCCCACTCGACGGCAGCTCCGCCAGCCGATCGCGACGTCCGCGGAGACGCTGTTCCGCTGCCTCGTCGACGGGCCGGCGTGGAAGCGCTGGCTCGGGATCGATGTCGAATGGACGTCGACCGCCCCCTACGGCGTCGGTACGACCCGCACGGTGACGACCGCCGGGCAGACGATCGAGGAATACTTCGTACGCTGGGACGATGGCGAGCGGATGACGTTCCGGTTCGAGCGGTCGACACTCCCGGTGGCGGCGTTCGCCGAGGACTACCACTGCGTGACGATCGGCCCCGGCGCGTGCGAACTCGTCTGGTCCTACGCGTACGAGTGGGACGCGCCGCTGCCACGCGTCACCGGGGCCGTGTTCGGCGCGACGTTCGCGCTGAAGAGCAGGCGCGCGCTCAAGAAGCTGGCGCGACTGCTCGAGACCGAGGGCGACGCCTGGGCCGAGTGACGCCGACCGCGTCCGATCAGCCGCTCAGCTCCGCCAGTGTGCGGTCGGCCTGCGCCGAGCCGAGCATCAGCAGCACGTCGCCGTCGAGCGTGCCCTCGATCGGCAGATCATCGGGAAGCGGCAGTGCATCGATGCCGCCGAGCGCCTCGGCGAGCGACTCCGCCTCGTCCTGCGCGCCCTCGGCGTCGCCGTAGTAGACGATCGAGTCCGTGATCGTCGACGTGGCGTTCGTCGGGTCGCCGACGGTGAAGCCCGCGGTCTCGAGCTGGGCGCTCATCCGGCCGGCAGAGCCGCCAATCGTGTTCGCGTTGGCGACGACGATCGTCAGCCCGGACACAGGGGCGTCGGTCCCCGGGTCACCACCGGCGAGTTCGGCGAGGGACCGGTCGGCCTGGTTGGTGCCGAGCAGCAGCAGCACGTCACCGCCGTCGAGCGTCCCCGATTCCGTCGGGATCGGATCCGGCAACGGGCTCGCGTCGATGCCGCCGAGCGCGCTCGCCACCGATTCGGCGACCGCCTGGGCGCCCGCCGCATCGGTGTAGTACACCACCGAATCCTCGACCTTCTCCGAACCGTTCACCGGCGTGCCGGTCGTGAAACCGGCGACGCCGAGCGCGTCGCTCATCCGTCCGGCGGAGCCGCCGATGATGTTGCCGTTGGCGACGATCACGGTCGCACCTTCGGTCACGAGCGGTTCGGTCGTGGTCGTCGTTGTGCCGGCGGTGGTCGACGGAGCGAGCGTCGCAGGAGGTGCCACCGTCGTCGCGGTGGTCGTCGTCGTGGCGCTGTCGTCGCCGCCGCCACAGGCGACGAGCACGAGGCACCAGACGGCGCAGAACGGGATCAGGCGTGTCCTCATCCGAACAGTCTCGCAAACTTGGCGGCCACAGGCCGACATCCGGGGCATTCGCGCCAGAATCCCGTTGAGAATCAACGCACGTGCGTTGCCAGGGCATCGACGACTTGGCGCTGTCCCTTGACGATCTTCGCCCGCGCGACGTCGAGGCCGAACCACTCGACACGGTCGATCTCCGGAAACGAGGCCAGTGTGCCGGAGCCTGGCGGCCACTCGATGTCGAACGTGTTGCTCGCACACGTCGCAGGATCGATGTCGCCCTCGACGGCCCAGATGTGGATCTGCTTGCGTGACGACTGTGTGAACCGCCCCAGGTCGATCAAGTCGCCGACGGGAACGGGGTGGCCGAATTCCTCGGTGAACTCCCGGCGGGCGGTGAGCAGTTCGTCGTCGTCGCCGTCGACCTCGCCCTTGGGGATCGACCACGCGCCGTCGTCCTTGCGGGCCCAGAACGGGCCGCCCATGTGGCCGAGCAGCACCTCGGGACCGGCGTGCTCGAGGCGGTACACCAGGATGCCGGCACTGAGCGGGCGCGTCAGCGACGGACGATCGGCGGCCATCCCCGGAATGTACTGCCGGTCGATCGACGCACTGGGCGTTCGGTGCGGCACGGTGGCACGACGGCGACCGATCACGACGGGCCATCACTATGGTGGCGGCGTGATGCGGCGCTCACTCGGGACACTCGCGGCAGTCGCGTCGCTGGCGGCCTGCGGCGGGGCCGATCGGCCGACCGTCGATGTCCTCGCGGCGTCGTCGTACACCGATGTCGCCGAGTCGCTGGAGGCGCTGATCGAACGTGAACTCGGTGTCGACGTGCGCTTCTCCTTCGGTTCGTCGGGTTCGTTCCTCGAACAGCTGAGGCAGGGAGCCCCGGCGTCGGTCGTGATCACGGCCGACGCGGCGACGATGGAGCGGATCGAGTCCGCCGGCCTCGTCGATCCCAGCTCGGCGATCGCGACGAACCGCCTGGTGATCGTCACCGCCGACACCGCGGCCGGCCGGATGATCGAGGCGCTCACCGATCTCGCATCGACTGACGGCATCGTCGTGCTCTGCGCGTCGTCGGCACCCTGCGGCGCAGCGAGCGATGAACTGCTGCGCCGGGCCGGACTCGACGTGTCGCCCGCGAGCCGCGAGCCGAACGTCCGGGCCACGCTCACGAAGGTCCTGCTCGGCGAAGCCGACGCCGCGCTCGTGTACCGCACCGACGCGCTCGCACACGGCGGCCTGCGCTCGATCCCGGCCGACGGTGAGGTCGTCGTGACCGGCCGCGCCGCCGCCGCGGAGGGCGACGCGCGGGGCGCCGCGATCGTGGCGCTGCTGGCGGGCCCGGACGCGGCGGAGATCCTGCGGGATGCCGGATTCGAGGCGCCGTGAGGACGCAACCGCCGAGGTGGGTGTATGCCCTGGCCGCGGTACCCGCGATCCTGCTCGGCGCCCCGCTGCTGGCACTGTTGTGGCGGCTGCCGTGGACCGACCTGACCGACGCGCTGACGAGCGAGGCGGCGACATCCGCGCTCGGCCTGTCGCTGGTCACGTCGGTGATCGCGACCGGGTTGTGCGTCGTATTCGGCCTGCCGCTCGCGTGGGCGCTGGCGGTCGGCCGCGGGATGCCGACGCGCGTCGTGCGGGCATTCTGCCTCCTGCCGATCGTGCTCCCGCCCGTCGTCGGCGGCGTTGCCCTGCTCCTCGCGTTCGGCCGCCGCGGCCTCGTCGGCCAGTGGTTCGACGGCGCCGGTGTGCAACTGCCGTTCACGACGGCCGGCGTCGTGCTCGCGCAGGCGTTCGTGGCGCTGCCGTTCTTCGTCCTCTCCGTCGAGGCGGCACTGCGGCAACTCGACGAGGAGTTCGCCGAGGTCGCGCAGGTCCACGGAGCGAGCCCGTTCCGTGCATTCACCGCGGTCACGCTGCCGTCGATCGGCCCGGCGATCGCCGCGGGTGCGGTCCTCGCGTGGGCGCGGGCGCTCGGCGAGTTCGGTGCGACCGTCACGTTCGCAGGCAGCCTCCAGGGTCGCACGCAGACGTTGCCGCTCGCCGTCTACGACCTGCTCGAGCGCGATCCGGCGGACGCCGTCGTGCTCAGCGCGCTGCTCGTCGTGATCGCCGTCGCGGTGCTCGTGGCG
Organism: Ilumatobacteraceae bacterium; assembly: GCA_024644465.1. Taxonomy (GTDB): domain Bacteria; phylum Actinomycetota; class Acidimicrobiia; order Acidimicrobiales; family Ilumatobacteraceae; genus Ilumatobacter_A. The sequence continues at coordinate 6,912 of JAHEKY010000076.1, forward strand.
CTGCGGGACCGCTGGTTCAGCATCTTCCGATCGGCGGAGCCGTGAGCGCGCTCGTGTCGGTCCGCTTCCGGCGAGGGCCCCTCGAACTCGACCACACGGTTCCCGCCGCGCAGTTCGTCGCCCTCGTCGGCCCGAACGGTGCGGGCAAGACGACGCTGCTGCGCTGTCTCGCCGGGTTGGAACCCGACGCAGACGTCGAATGGCACGGCGGCCGGCCCGCGACGTTCGGCTACCTACCGCAACGCGTCTCGCTGTACCCCGCAATGTCGCTCGCGGACAACGTTGCGTCGTCGCTGCGTTTCGCCGGTGTCCATCGTCGCGACATCGCGGCACGAACGGCGGCGTTGCTCACGATCGTCGACATCGGAGACGTCGCGAACCGCCGCCCCCACGAGGTGTCCGGCGGGCAGCGTCAGCGAGCCGGTCTGGCGCGGGCGATCGCCGCGCATCCGGCCGTCCTGCTGCTCGACGAGCCGTTCTCCGCGATCGACGTCACGACCCGGGCAATGGTGCGCAACCGCGTGATCGACCACATTCGCGACTCGGGGGCGCGGTGCATCATGGCGACACACGACGACGCCGATCTCGCTGCGTCGGGCGCGGCACGGGTCGACATCGACTGAGCCGCCACCGGTGCGGAGCGTCCGCCGGCGGTGGGCGGGGCCGCAACCTCCTTGTTTCGCCCGGGATTCCGCCGTACCGTAGAGCCCGTCCGGAACAACGAAGGGTCTGATGAACAGCACCGAGCAGGAAGACGTCGAGCGCTCCACCGCATGACCGCAGCATCGTCGTCGACATCTCCCGCCGCAACGAGCGCGACCACCGTCGTCGTCCCCGGCACCCACGTGATGACCGCTCTCGTCGGGCCGCGCGACCAGTTCCTGCGCCGCGTCGAGCAGAACTTCCCGTCGGTGATCATCCGTGTGCGCGGGAACGAGGTGCGCGTCGAGGGTGAGGACACGCTCCAGGTCGCGGCCGTCGCCCGGCTGTTCGAGGAACTCGTCACGCTGATCCAGAGCGGCCAGCCGCTGGACGACAACACGCTCGACCGGATCTTCACGATGGTCCACGCCGACGAACGCCCGAGCGAGATCCTCACCCATCAGGTTCTCCGCGGCGCGAAGGGCCGCCAGGTCAAGCCGAAGACCGCCGGTCAGAAGCGGTACGTCGACGCGATCTCCCAGAACGTGATCACGTTCGGCATCGGCCCCGCAGGCACGGGGAAGTCCTGGCTCGCGGTGGCGATGGCGGTGCAGGCACTCCAGGCCAAGCGCGTCGAGCGGATCATCCTGACGCGGCCGGCGGTCGAAGCCGGTGAGCGGCTCGGCTTCCTACCGGGCGACCTGATGGCGAAGATCGACCCCTACCTGCGGCCCCTGTACGACGCGCTCTACGACATGATCGACATCGAGGGTGTCCAGCGGCTGCTCGAGAAGCAGATCGTCGAAGTCGCACCGCTCGCGTTCATGCGGGGTCGCACGCTGAACAACAGCTTCATCATCCTCGACGAGGCGCAGAACACGACGCCGGAGCAGATGAAGATGTTCCTGACGAGGATCGGCTTCGGCTCGCGTGTCGTCGTCACGGGCGACACGACCCAGGTCGACGTGCCGAACGGCAAGAGCGGGCTGGCGACGCTGGAGCGAACGCTGTCCGGCATCGACAACCTCGCGTTCGTCCGCCTGAGCGGCGACGACGTCGTGCGGCACAAGATCGTCGCGGACATCGTCGCGGCGTACGAGCGCGACGACGAGCGACGCGAGGCGGGTCGCACCGACGACAGCGGCTCGTGAGCCACGCCGAACCGACCGTCGCCGCCGCGGACGAACGTTCGCCCGACGACGATCCCCACGTCGACGTCGATGCCGACCGGTGGGCGGCGCTCGCGCTCGCCGTGCTCTGTGCCGAACAGGCGACGGGTGAGCTGAACCTGACGTTCATCGATCGCGCCGACATCGCCGAGTTGAACGCGCAGCACATGGGCGTGGACGGGGAGACCGACGTGCTGTCGTTCCCCCTCGACGACGAGTTGCAGCCCGGCGTCCCGGTGCTGCTCGGCGACGTCGTGCTCGCGCCGGCGGTCGCGGCTGATCAATACGAGGGCCACGCCGGGACGCTCGACGACGAGTTGGCGCTGCTCGTCGTCCACGGGGTCCTCCACATCCTCGGTTACGACCACGCCGTGCCCGCCGACGCGGCGCGGATGCGGGCACGCGAACTCGAGTTGCTCGTCACCCACCACTGGCGCGGGCCACCGCCGGGCGGGTTTCGACAAGAGCACGCCGACGGCTGATCGCTACGTTGCACCAATGGAGATCTCCCTGGACGGCAAAGTCGCACTCGTCACCGGCGCGTCGCGAGGCATCGGCAAGGCGATCGCCGCATCGTTCGCCGAGGCCGGTGCGAGCGTGATGCTGAACAGCCGCAAGCAGGACCAGCTCGAGGCCGCCGCCGCGGAGATGGCCGGCGACGTCGCCGTGATGGCTGCGAACGCGGGCGACGAGGACGCCGGCCAACGCGTCGTGCAGGCGACGATCGAACGGTTCGGCCGGCTCGACATCCTCGTCAACAACGCTGCGACGAATCCGTACTACGGGCCGACGATGGGGGTCGACCGGCCGCGCTACGACAAGACGATGCAGGTCAACCTCGCCGCGCCGATCTTCTGGAGCCAGGCTGCGTACGAGCACGCGTTCGTCTCGCGGCCGGGCACGATCATCAACGTCGCATCGGTCGGCGGGCTGCGAGCGGAGGGCGGGCTCGGCATCTACAACCTGACGAAGGCAGCACTGATCCACCTCACCCGTCAGCTCGCCGGCGAGATCGGCCCGACCCGCGTGGTCGGGATCGCACCCGGTCTCGTCCAGACCGACTTCGCGGCGTATCTCGTCGAGAACTTCGGCGAGACGCTCGCGGCGCGCCTGCCCCTCGGCCGCCTCGGCGAACCGCAGGACATCGCGAACCTCGCGTTGTTCCTGGCCAGCGACCTCGCGAGCTGGATCACCGGAGAGACGTACGTGATCGACGGCGGCGCCGGCGTCGCCGGCTCCAACGCCTGAGCCGAAGCAGCGCGAAGTTGTGTCTGACACAACTTCGCGCGGCTTCAGATGGCGGCGTCGCGGCGAGGTTTGCCCAGCGCCGTGCGCGGGAGTCGGTCGACGATGCGTAGGTGGCGCGGGGCGATGAACGCCGGGTGGCGCTGCTTCACGTGGTCCCGCAGCGTCGTGAGGTCGAGCGATGCCCCCGGCACGCAGACCACGACGGCCTCGACGGCCTGACCCCAGTCGGCGTCGTCGACGCCGCGCACCATCACGTCGGCGACCGCCGGATGGTCACCGATGGCCGCCTCGACGGCGTCCGGCCAGATGTTCTCGCCACCGCTGATGATCAGGTCGCCGCGCCGTCCCTCGACGTACAGCCGCCCGTCGTCGAGCCACTTGCCGATGTCGCCGGTCGGCAGCCACCCGTCGACGAGCGGTGAGCTGCCGTCGCGGTAGCAGCGCAGCAGCATCGGCCCGCGCACGCGGATCTCGCCGTCGGTGGCGATGTCGATGTCGACACCGTCGAGTGCGACGCCGTCGTAGACGACCCCGGATCCGGTCTCGGTCATGCCGTATGTCGTCACCGTGTTCGTCGGACGGTCGGGCGGCGGTCGGCCGCCACCGAGCACGATCTTCCTGAACCGGGTGGCGTCGATCCGGGCGAGGGCGGTCGCGACGAGGGAGACGAGCGTGGCATCGGAACGGTCGACGGCGGCGGCGTCGAATCCGGCGTGCACCGTGAGGCGGGTTCCGGCGTGCAGCGCTCTCGTGACGACTGCCAGACCGCCGACGTGGGACAGCGGGAGGCAGGCGAGCCAGTGGTCGTCCGGGCCGACGGCGAGCCGGGCGCTCGTGGCCTCCGCGGACGCCGCGACCGCGTCGTGGGTCAGCACGACCCCCTTGGGTGCACCGGTGGAGCCGCTCGTCGCGACGACGAGTGCATCACCGACTGCGACCTCGCCACCGACACGCAGCGCGGCGCACAGTGCCGACTTCGCGGCCGCGGGCAGGCGCTGGTCGATCGGGAAGGCGGCATCGCCGGCGGCCCAGATCTCCTGCAACCTCTCGACGAATCCGGGACCACCCGGCTCATCGATCGCCACGAGCCGGGATGCCATCGGCCAAGTCTGCCCGCGGCGGGCACGATTGCGGCCCGACGATTCCGCCCCGCGCGGTTGCCACGACCCGCCTGCCGCCCCCATCATGGCTCCGGCATGAATCGCTGGATCGCATGAACCGCTGGATCATCGGGAGCCGCCCGCGGACGTTGCCCGCCGCCGTCGTCCCCGTCGCGATCGGCGCTGCGGCTGCGATCGGCGTCGGGCCGGTTGCGTGGTGGCGTGTCGGTGCGTGTCTGGTCGTGAGTCTCGCCCTGCAGATCGGCGTGAACTACGCCAACGACTACAGCGATGGCGTGCGCGGCACCGACGACGTGCGTGTCGGCCCGGTCCGGCTGGTCGCCGGTGGGCTCGCGCCGCCTGCGGCCGTCAAGCGCGCGGCAATCGTGGCGTTCGCGGTCGCGGCGGTCGCCGGCCTCGCGATCGCGGTCGCGACGTCGCTGTGGCTGATCGCGGTCGGCGCGGCGGCGATCGCCGCGGGCTGGTTCTACACGGGCGGGCCGCGACCGTACGGCTATCTCGGCCTCGGCGAGGTGTTCGTCTTCGTGTTCTTCGGCATCGTCGCGACCGTCGGGTCGACGTTCGCCGCGGTCGAGACGATCACGGGGCTCTCGATCGTGATGGGCTGCGCGGCCGGAGCGCTCGCGTGTGCACTGCTCGTGATCAACAACCTCCGGGACATCCCGACCGACCGCGAGGTCGGCAAGCGGACGTTGGCCGTCCGGCTCGGTGACGCCCGCACGAGACGGTTCTACGTGCTGCTCGTCGTCGCCGCGTTCGGTCTGCTCGTCGTGGCGTCGATCTGGCGGCCGTGGGCGATGCTCGGCCTGGTCGCGGTACCGCTGGCGTACGGACCGGTGCGAACCGTGCTCGGCGGTGCGCGGGCCGGCAATTTGATCGCGGTGCTCGGTGCGACGGGCCGGTTGCAGCTCGCGTTCGGGCTGGCGACGACGTTCGGTCTTGCGATCGGGGGCTGACGGCCAGGCGCCCGTCAGGCGGTCGTCAACCAGTCGCACAGCGCGTCGACGGTCGACTGGGGTTGCTCCAAGTGCACGCTGTGGCCCGCGCCGGCGATCACCCGCAGGTCGCCGTGCGGGAGTTCGTCGCGCAATCGCTCGCCGATCCAGCGGAACTTGGCGTCACGTTCACCGACGACGACGAGGACGGGGATGGCGATCTCGGCGAGACGGCCCCAGAGCGGACGCTGCGTGCCCGTGCCCGCGAGCCGCAAGCTCGACGCGAGCCCGGCCGGGGAGTTGCGCAGCCGGTCGTCGCGCTGCGCTTCGTGTGCGTCGAGGTGGGCGAACAGTGGTGAAGCGAGCCACTCGTCGACGAACTGCCGGACGCCGATCGTCTCGATCCGCCCGGCGAGTTCCCGGTCGGCTTCCTCGCGGGCGGAGCGCTCGTCGTCGTCCTCGATCCCGGCGGTCGTGCTGATCAGGACGAGCCGCTGCACCGCATCCGGGTGGGCGAGTGCCGCGTGCAGGGCGATCCGACCGCCCATCGAGTAGCCGACGTAGGTGCCGATCCCGCCGGCGGCGACGAGGTGATCCCCGCTCTGAACGAGATCGTGGGCGAGGTCGGTCGCATCGCCGTGGCCCGCGAGATCGACCGCGACTGCGTCCGGGTACCCCCGGTCGGCGAGCAGGCGCTGGACGGTCGCCCAGGACCGTGCGGTCTGGGTGAACCCGTGGGCGAGCACGATCCGCGAGGGCATCGAAGGGCTCAGGCGGGGGCGGCGTCGCGGGCGGCGGTCGCCATCTTCTCGATCACGCGGGCGAACGTGTCGGCGTCCTGTGCGCCGGGCACCGCCCATGCACCGTTGAAGACGTACGTCGGGACGGCGGTGATGCCGTGTTCGCGGGCGGCCGCCAGTTCGGCTTCGACCTCGGCGACGCCCGCGTCGGAGTCGAGGAACTCGTCGACCGTCGCGCGGTCGGCGCCGAGTTCCTCGGCGCACCCCGCGAGCACGTCGGGGTCACCGATGTGCTGCCCGTCGGTGAAGTACGCCTGCATCAGCCGTTCCTTCAGGTCGGCCTGGGGGACCGGCGAGCCGGGCTGGGCCGCCCACCAGAGCAACCGGTGGGCGAGCAGCGTGTTCGCGCGGAGGGCGCGGGCCATGTCGAACTCGATGCCGTCGGCAGCAGCGGTACGGGTCACGTGAGCGAGGATCTCGTCGGCGCGTTCGGGCCCGCCGAACTTCTTCGTGTACGCGTCGCGGACCGGCTCGGCGATGCCGGGAGCGGCGGTCGGATCCAGCTGGAACGGGCGATACACGACGTGGACGTCGACGCCCAGCCCGTCGGCGACCCGGTCGAGACCGTTCTCGAACCGCCGCTTGCCGATGTAGCACCAGGGGCAGACGACGTCGGAGTAGATGTCGACCGTGACGGTCGGACGTCGTTCGGTTCCGGCGGCGGTGATCGTCGTCGCTTCCACGATCCCCACGGTACGCCTCTATCGTCTCGGAACAATGGTCGGCGCAGATGTCTCCGGGGTCCCGTCCGACGGGCCGATGTCCGGACCGGATGTCCAGGCCACGTTCTGTGCGACGCTCGTCGACGAATGGGTCGCGCTGGGCGTTCGCCACGCGGTGATCGCGCCCGGGTCGCGTTCGACGCCGATGGCACTCGCGATCGCCGAACGCCCCGATGTCGCGCTCCACGTGCTGCACGACGAGCGTTCGGCGGGGTTCGTCGCGCTCGGGCTCGGGCTGGAGGGAACGCCGGCGCTGCTGCTGTGCACGAGCGGGACCGCGGCGGCGAACTTCTACCCGGCGGTCGTCGAGGCAGGCCTGTCGGCCGTCCCGATGCTCGTCCTCACGGCGGATCGGCCCGAGGAGCTGCGCGGCGTCGGCGCGCCGCAGACGATCGACCAGATCGAGCTGTACGGGTCGCACGTGCGATGGTTCGCCGACCCGGGCGTCGCCCGCGAGCCCGAGCGCGACGGCTGGCGCGCGTTCGCCGGCACGGCGTTCGCCAGGGCGGCCGACGGGCCGGTCCAGCTGAACCTGCCGTTCCGCGAGCCGCTGGTCGGCAGCGCCGCGCCGTTGCCGGGCCGCGTCACGCAGGCGCCGACCGTGGATGGGTCGCCTGCCCGCCGGGACGAGGTCCCGGAGGGGTTCGACCGGCAACGAGGGGTGATCCTCGCCGGCGGCCGCAGCGGGGTCGACCCGGCCGACGTGGCCAGGTTGCGCGAGCTCACGCAGTGGCCGGTGATCGCGGATCCGCTCTCGGGGATGCGCGGCCTCGACGGCGCGGTCACGACCGCCGACTCGCTGCTGCGTCACGATCGCTTCGCGACCGACCACGTGCCGGAGGTCATCGTGCGGATCGGGCGCCCTGCCACGTCGAAGACCCTGGGGCGCTGGTGCGACCGCGCCGTCGACGAGTATGCCGCGACCCTCGTCCAGGTCGGCGGTCCGGGGCGGATCGATCCCGGCCACAACGTCACGGCGGTCTGCTCGATCGCCGACCTGCTCGCGGCCCGGCCGGCCGGAGCGTCCGGCACCACGTGGGCGCCACGATGGGCGAACGCCGAGTCGCAGGCCGAGGCGGCGCTGTCCGCTGCACTGGACGGTGGCGGGCTGACCGAACCGTCCGCGGCCCGCACGATCGCCGCACATCTCGCCCCCGACATCGCGCTCGTCGTCGCGTCGTCGATGCCGGTCCGGGATCTCGAGTGGTTCGGAGGTCGCGCGGCGAGAGCGCATGCCAATCGTGGTGCGAACGGCATCGACGGTGTGGTGTCGACCGCGCTCGGTGTCGCGCTCGCACGGGGCTCGGCGGCCGTCGTCGTCGGAGACCTCGCGTTCGTGCACGACACGAACGCGCTCGCCGGGCTCGCGCAACGGCGCACCGATCTGCGGATCGTCGTCGTCGACAACGACGGGGGCGGGATCTTCTCGTTCCTGCCGCAGGCGACGACGCTTGCGCCGGATCGGTTCGAGCTGCTGTTCGGGACGCCCCACGGCACCGACGTCGTCGCGGTGGCCGAGGCCCACCACATCGCGGCCAGGACGGTGACCACCGCCGACGAGTTGGTCGAACAGCTCACCCAGCCGGGGCCGTGGGTCGCACGGGTGCCATCGGATCGTGAGGACAACGTGGCGGTCCACCGGGCATTGCACGATGCCGTCGGTCGGGCGCTCGGCTGATGCTCAGGGGCGGACGATCGCGCTGAGCATCGCCTGGAACTTCGCCTGGGTCTCGGCGAGTTCGGCGTTCGGTTCGCTGTCCGCCACGATTCCGCCTCCTGCGACGAGCCGCGCGCGGCACCGATCTGCGGAGAACTCCGCGCAGCGGATCGTCACCGCCCATGTGCCGTTGCCGGCACCGTCCACCCAGCCGACCGCACCGCCGTACCGGCCCCGCTCGAACCCTTCGACCGCCGCGATCAGTGCGAGCGCGTCACCTCGCGGGTGGCCGCCGAGCGCCGGCGTCGGCGCGAGTGCCCGGACGAGCTCGATCGCCGTCGGACCGGGCTGCGAGAGCATGCCCTCCATCCGGGTGCCGAGATGCTGCACGTTGGCGACCGCGACGACCGAGGGTTCGGGCTCCCAGTCGAGGTAGCTCGCCCACGGCAGCAATGTGTCGTGAACGACGTCGATCACGACGCGATGCTCGATCTGGTTCTTGGCGCTCGCCTGGAGTTCGTCGGCGAGCCGGCGATCGTTGACGGGATCGCCCGTGCGGGGTGTGGTTCCGGCGAGCGGGTGCGACCGCACGACGGCACCGTCGACCTCGACGAGCAGCTCGGGCGATGCGCCGACGAGACCGTCGATCGAGTACCGGTAGCTCGATCCGAACGATGCCTTCAGCCGCTGCAACACCGCATGCACGTCGATCGGGCGGTCGGCGACGACCTCGATCGGGCGGGCGATCACCGCTTTGGTGAGATCGCCGCGCCGCACGGCGTCGCGTGCCGCGGTGACCGCGGCGAGGTAGGTCTCGATCGGCGTGTCGTGGCCGAGTGAGTAGTTCGGCGCGGCGGCGACCGGAGCGGTTCGTGGCTCGAGGGCGAGCGCCGGGTCGGCGTCGCCGATCGTCGTCACCCACGCGACACCGTCGGCGCGTTTGCCGACGACGACCTGCGGAATGAACAGCTCACCTCGGGTGCCTGGCAGGAACGGCACCGCTCCGAGCGCGACGGGGTGGATGTCGGGATCGAACGACGTGTGCTCGATCGCGGCGAGGTGGGCGACCGCGTCGTCGATCGGGACGCGGGCGGCGATGCCGCACCCGGCGATCCCCACCCCGTCGCGGACGAACAGCGCCCCGTCGCCGGCCGCGACGTCGTTGAGGTCGGGAACCGTGTCGGTCAGGTCGGACAGTGGCCGGGTGAGCGCATGCGCCGGCATCACGAGCGCGTCGCGACCATCAGCTGGGTGAGGCCACCGGAGAGCTGGGTGTGCGCGGCGTCCGCGAAGCCGGCGGCGCGCAGCGAGGCGATCATCTCCGGCGGTGAGGGGAGGTAGGCGACGCTCTTCGGGAGATAACGGTAGGCGGCGCCGTCGGACAGCGCCGCGCCGATCCGCGGCACGATCTTGCCGAAGTAGATGTTGTTGCCCCAGCGCACCAGCCGGTTCTTCGGAATGCTCACGTCGAGCAGCGCGATCCGCCCGCCGGGGCGGACGACGCGCGCCAGTTCCTCGAAGAATGCCGGCAGATCGACGAGGTTGCGCAA